>NZ_JAUNSF010000188.1 GCF_030539355.1 Sutterella sp. | reverse complement strand
TTCAGCTCCTGGACGAGAAAACTGATTGGGTGTAGATTCCGCGGCTTTTAGGTTCGAGAAGGAGACGTGGCCGTCAAGGGCCCACTTCACGCCGCCGTACTCGTAGCCCTCGAGGAAGAAGGTGCACGGGAGCACGTAGTCGGCGTAGTCGATCACCTCGTGCGGGAGGATGTCCTGCACGACGACGAGGTCGAGGGCCTTGAGCGCCTTCTCGAGACGCGCGCTGTTCGCCTCGCGGTGGAACATGGTCGTGCCGGTGATGAAGGCCGCGCGGATCGGGTACGGATCGCCCTTCTCGATCGCGTCGAAGATGGCCGAGTAGGTGCCCGAGCCCTCGGGGTAGATCACCTTGTCGAGGGCCTTCGCTTCAGCGTTCTTCCAGCTCTCGCCGTGCGGGCCCTTGCCCTTGCCGCCCGACTGGCTCGCGCCCGGGCCCTTGAAGCCGCCGCCCTGGGTGACGACGAAGCCGCCCGGCTGGTCAAGCCTGCCGGTGAAGACGTTGAGCATGCTCATGAGCGCATAGGCGCGCGTGTCGTTGCCGTTGCGGGAGGCATACCAGCCGTCGTCGCAGACGCCGCCCTGCGTGAAGAAGTCGCGGGCGAGGCGCACGATCGTCGCGGCCGGGATGCCGGTCGTCCCGGCGGCGCGCTCGGGCGTCCAGGCCGAGGAGATCTCACGCATGCGGTGGAAGCACGACTCGGCCTCAAGGGGCTGGCCCGAGACCGTGGTGAGAGAACCGGTGAAGTCGAGCTCGGGATCGACACTCTCGGGTTCGGCGAAGCCCTTCACCGCGCCCTTCTCGTCACGCGCGAGGCCCATGGGGACGAGCTTCGAGGTCGCGCGGTCCATGACGACCCAGGCGTCCTTCGGGGCGCCGGGGATGAGTTCGTCGGCCGTGACCGGGCGGTGCGTGCCCGCCTCGACAAGGTAGGGCGCGTTCGTGTGCGCGCGGAGGAACTCGAGATCAACGAGACCCTCGGTGATGCCGAGGCCGATCATCGCGAGGATGAGCGCGGAGTCCGTGCCCGGACGGATGGGCACCCACTCGGCGTCGCCGAAGGCCATCTCGGGCATGCGGGGATCGACAAAGACCACCTTCGCGCCCTGCTCGCGGGCGCGGCCGAGGACGGCGGCGATGCCCATGGCGCAGTTGATCGTGCGGCCGATGCAGAGCAGGAACTTCACGCGGGCGTAGTCGGGCTCGACCTTGCCCGCGCCGTCAAAGCCCTTGCCGAAGACCATGCGGCGGCCGGCGACCGAGGCGGTGTTGCAGGTCGACGAATGGCTGATGACGTTCGGGGTGCCGAGCGGGGCGCCGAGCCACTGCTGCAGGCCCGAGAAGTTGTGACTCGTCATCGAGACGGCGCGCTCGCCGTCCTTCTCGACGATCGCCTTCACGCGGGCGGCGATGTCGGTGAGCGCCTCGTCCCAGGAGACCTCGACGAACTTGCCTTCGCCGCGCTCGCCCGTGCGCTTCATGGGCTTCTTCAGGCGCAGCGGATGGTTCCACATCCACATCGACTGCGCGCCGCGGGCGCAGCAGCCGCGCTGCGGATGCGTGGGGTTCGGCATGATCCGGACGGTCTTCTGGCTCACGGGCTCGCCCTTCCTGTGCATGGCGAGCAGGCCGCAGTAGCCGCCGCAGATCATGCAGGACGAGGGGTGCGCTTCCCAGCCCTCGTCAAGAAGCTTCTGAACCTCCTTCGCGACGGCCTCGTCGGCCGCCGTCCAGAGCGCGCCGGTCCCGGCGGCCGCGCCGAGCGCGCCCGCGGCACCGATGAGTGAGCGGCGCGAGATGAGCGGGCCTTCGGTCCCCGTCATCCCGTTCGTGTCACACACTTCGTGCTTTTCCATTTTGTTGGGTCTCCTCGTCCTGATTCACGGAATCAGAACGTTCACCCCGTCGCCGCACTTCGAAAAAAAAAGTGCGCAGACATGACCACCCCTCCCGCAGAACCTGGATCCTGCAGGAAAAATGCTTCAAACTGGCTGTGCGCGTAAGAAATCGCGCCAGACTGAGACGGGTCTTTGCTGTCGTTTAAATGATTTGGCGGAAAGCACGGGACATGTTTGTTTTGTTTTTGTGTCCTCTGCGTATTTCTCTCCACCACGGGACGAACCGTACCCGCATCTGAATCACTTGCAGCACAGGGAAAACCCTTAGATTTTGACGGGCGCTGTTCACGTCCGGCAAAACGCTTTCAAGATCGAATGAAAAATT
>NZ_JAUNSF010000084.1:8082-12869 GCF_030539355.1 Sutterella sp. | reverse complement strand
CGCAGGCGGAAGTCAAGGGGCGGCCCACTGAAATCTCATGCGTTAGCCCTGGTTCGAGGGCGTTGTTATTAATAACCACGCTATTATTGATAGTCTTTGACGTGATTTTTTCGGTGCTCGACGTAATCGTAATAAGATCAGTGTTGTAAAGTCTCGTCATATTCTTAACATCAACGACACCAAGTTTCGCATCAACCGCCCACCCGGCGCTGTTCTGAATTACGTTGGTAGCCTTAGTGGTGAGGGTAGTTGCGGCCGCCATATCAAGCTTGGGAGCGAAGATATTTGTCCCCGTGAGACTGCGGGAGTCAATGTTGATTGCCGTCGTCTGCGAAATAGCGTCTCTCGCCAATTGGAGGGCAGGCAGGACAATATCCGCAGCCGTGCCGGTGCTGAGATCCGGTAACCCAGATGCAGGGCTTACGTACTGCGTGATGCCTTTCTGACTGCCGACCGTGAAATCCGCAACGTCGACCTTCATGCCGGCCCCGGAGGAGACCTTGATGGAGGCACCCGTGGCGGTCGCCGAGGTCTTCATGATGAGCGGAATCACCGTATTCAGCATGACCGTGAGCTTGCCGGCGAATGTCGCCAGTCGACATAAGTCACGCGGGGACACGTTGGAATTCCCGAGCACTTTGTCATACACGTTCACGTACTCGGACTTTCTGTCCTGAGAGACGTAGACCGCCTGCCTGATCGCCTCCTCCGCATTCATAAATATCTCGACGAGATCAATCACATCGATGATGGTCTCGACCACCGTCCAGACATGCTCGCTTTTCTTGGTGGTCCAGCTCGTGTAGACCTTCTTGACCTCAAGAATGATCTGCGAAACAATGATCTGGGTCATGATCGTCGCAGAGAGTTCCTCCTGAGCTTTGGTCGACGGGGTGGAGGCAGCGGCCTGGAGCGCGCTCATCAGCGTGAAATCGCAGAGGTTGTAGAGCATCTGCCACATCTGATTGGTCTTCGTGCCCACCTCGTTGCCCGAGATGGAGACGTTGCCGTAGCTTGCCTTGACGGAGCCGCCGAAGCAGTCGGAGATGCCGCTCGAGAACGTGCCCTTGAAGTTGAGCGCCATGCCCATGATCGTCACGCCCTTGGTCGAGTCGCAGCTGATCGTGGAGCTGAAGGCGCCCTTGGCGCCGTGCATCCACTTGTTCGAGGCAAGGTTCACGCCGTCGCGGGAGATCGTGATCTTGCTGCCGCCCACGGAGAGACTGATCTTCGTCTTCGCGGAGAGGTTGATCTCGTCGGCCGAGATGTACGCGCTGTCGGCATTGAGCAAGTACTTGTCGTCGGCGACGACGAGATGCTTCTTCGAATACTCGCCGAGCTCGCCCTGGGACGAGATCGTGAGCTCGCCCGTCGTCTGCAGCTTCTTGTTTGAAATGAAGAGCTTGTCATAGGTCTTCGCGATTTCGGCAGCCTTCTTGGAGACCGCCTTGGCCTTCGTCTCGAAAGCCGCGAGAGCCGCGCTGATCTTGTCTTTGCTGCTGCTCTGGAGCTCGTTCTCAAGATTTTGCTTGGCGGTCCAGTATTCCCTGAGCACCGCATCGACGGTTAACCTGTCTTTTTCCCAGGCCGCGAGGAGGTCCGCCTTGTTCGCCTTCCATGCGAGCACGGTGATCACACGGAAGAGGTCGCCCGAGATCATGAGATCGATCACGCGCGAAAGCGCGTCCGGGCTTGTGCTGCGCAGCGTCACCGACGAGGCTGCGCCCGCGAACCCGACGGCGTCGAGCGCATCGGCGCGCACGCGGCTGATCTCGCTCGCGGCGGCCGTGCTCTTCCCGATGACGCCGAGAATCCAGTAGCGACCCTGGTCGCCGGTGAGGAGCACCTGGTCGCCTTCGCGCGGCATCGCCGGCGTCGCCCCGGAGCCCTGCGAGAGCAGGCGCAGCGTCTCGGCGACGACGGTCGCGCCCGTGCCCTGGATCTGGACGTTGAAGAGCGCAGGCGTGTCGCTCATGTCCTGCGCGGAGACGATGCTCCCCGAGACCTTGGTCACGGTGCCCTGGTAGAGACCCGCGGCCCTCTGCGTCTCAGGAGCAGGCTCCGGCGCGAACGACCCGCAGATCTCATCGGACGCGTACTCGACGGCCTCGACCTTCTGCGAGAAGCTCGAGGAGCTCGACCTTCCCTGCGGGAGGGCGACGAGGGTGGTCGGCCACGTGGTGCGGCAGTACATCGAGGCGCGTGTGATGTAGAAGACGGTGCCCTCGGTGTCGGCGGAGGCATTGAAGCCCTTCACCACGATGTTGACGCCCGGGACGATCGCAAGCGCCTCTACCTCGCCGTCGGCGCGGATGGCACGGCGCCTTGCCGCGGCCTCGATCGCACCGGCGATCCTGCAGCGGGTCGAGTCACGAAGCTTGTTGCCGATCTGCGTCTCTCGGGTCACATCAAGACTGGCACCTGTTCCGGCCTTGCTCACGGCGCGCTTGCCGCGGAAGGGCGAGTCAGGAACCTGAACGATATGCTTCTTCGTCGCTGCGACGGAGATTTCGCCGCCGCCGTCCGTCCCGTTCACGGTGACGGCATCGGGCGGCGTGCCGAGGTTCATGTGCCACGAGGTCAGAATGAACTGGTCCGCCTTGAGCTTCGGCGGCTCCGTGTCGGCGCCGTACACCCAGGTGCGGGAAAGGTCGTAGCGGATCTCTTCCGATGCCTTCGCGGGCTGACCAATGCGCAGGTTGAGGCCGTAAGTGTGGAGAAGCCGGCGGATGAACGCCAGATCGGACTCGTCGCGCTGCTCGAAGATGAGCATCTGGGTCAGATCCTCCGCCGTGTCCGACTGCGCCTTGAGCGAGTGGACCGTGAGACCGTTGTCCTTCATCACGACGGACACCGCTCCCGCCGCCACGTTGTCCGTGATGCAGCGGGTGCGGCGCGTGTTCGCGAGAAGCGCTATTCCGGGCTTCAGGGTGATGCGGTAGGCAAAGGCCTCCGTCCACTTCGGAGCGGCGCCCGCGGTGACGCTCTTCTTCACCGAGCCCTGGAAGAGCGCGCCGATCACGGAGACGTCCGTGACCACGCCCTTGAAGAAACGGTTGGCATCCTGAACCTTGCTGTCGTCCTTCCGGATCTTTTCCCTGCGGGAGATCGTCAGCAGGGCCTCCTTGCCGATGGCAGCGGAGAGGGCGGCGGTGCTCGCCGGTACTCTGGAGTAGATGAGCACTTCCGCGGACGAGTCGCCCGAGAGCGCCTCGTCGATCCTGAGTTCATAAAGGCCGACGTCGGTCGCGTCCGTCACATTGAAAAGTGACGAGTCACAGTAGAGATCAAGCCTGAACACGCAGGCGTCAATCGAGTTGTTGAAACTCCTGATGGTTTCAGTCATTCGCTTTCGTTCTCCATCACCGGCGTCAGATGATCGTCGTCATGTTGGTGCACACCGCCACGGCGGTTGTCACCGGCACGCCCGTGGCGGGATTCGTTCCCACCACGGTGCTGCCGAGGTTCACCGGGGGGCGGCCCTGGACGAGCACCTTGACGACGGTCGACGTCGTCACCGTGCCCACGCAGGCCGCGCCGGTCACGGCGTCACCGACGAGCGAGACCGGCATCCCCTTGAAGAGGCGCTTCGGGCACCCCGGGCCCATGATGATGTCCCCGGTGGCAGTGGTGTTCTGCATTGTTGCGATCGGCGCGGGCATGATGTCTCACTCCTCGGCGTTCTCAAACTCGTACGTGAAGGCGCCGTCCTTTGCGTCCACCGTGCAGCGGCGCAGAGTCTTGCCTTCCATGGTGTTGCGCAGGAACGCGGCGGACACCTCGGGCAGCAGATCGTTCGAGACGATCGCGTCGATGAGGCGGGCGCCGGAGGCGATGTTGTCGCAGCGGCGGATGATCTCGTCGCGCGCGCCCTGCGCGAAGACGAGCTCGGCGCGGTAGTTGGCGCGCACGCGCTTGACGATCTTCCTGAGCTTCAGCTCCACGATGAGGTTCAAGGCCTTCTGCGAGAGCGGATAGTAGGGAACGATCGAGAGGCGCCCGAGGAGCGCGGCCGGGAAGACGCGGCGCATCGCCGGACGCACGGCCTCCTGCAGGATCTGCTGGTCGGGGTAGTGCTCCTCGTCCTGGCAGAGCGCCATGATCTCGTCGTCGCCCACGTTCGTCGTGAGGATGATCACGGTGTTGCGGAAGTCGATGAGACGACCCGCGCCGTCCTCCATGCGGCCCTTGTCAAAGACCTGGAAGAAGATCTCGTGGACATCCTTGTGGGCCTTCTCGACCTCGTCCAAGAGCACCACGGAGTAGGGCTTCCTGCGGACGGCCTCGGTGAGGACGCCGCCCTCGCCGTAGCCCACGTACCCCGGAGGCGCACCCTTCAGAGTCGACACGGTGTGCGCTTCCTGGAACTCGCTCATGTTGATCGTGACGAGGTTCCTCTCGGTGCCGTAGAGCTGCTCGGCGAGCGCGAGCGCCGTCTCGGTCTTGCCGGTGCCCGAGGGGCCGGCGAGCATGATGACCGCGATCGGCTTCTCGGGATCGGCGAGCGCGGCGCGCGCCGTCGTGATGCGGCGGGCGATAAGATCGATGCCGTGGTCCTGGCCCACGACGCGCTTCTTCATCGCGTCGGCGAGGCCGAGGACGGAGGCGATCTCGTCCTTCACCATCTTGCCGAGCGGGATGCCGGTCCACTCGGCGAGAATCGTCGAGACGGCCTGCTCATCAACCTCGGTGAGCACCATCGGCGACTCGCCCTGGAGCGCGGAGAGCTCGGCGCGCTTGGCACGCAGCTCGGCGCGGAGCGCCGCGGCGTCGGGAGCGGCCTCGTC
>NZ_JAUNSF010000084.1:0-8072 GCF_030539355.1 Sutterella sp. | reverse complement strand
GCCGGAGCCGCTTCCGCATTCTCTGCGGGGGCTTCCGCGGCCTCGGCGGTCTCGGCGACCTCCGTGACCGCATCGGCGGCCGGCGCATCCGGGTTCACATCCATCTCACGGAGCTTCGTGCGCAGTTCCATGCACTCGGCCGAGAGGGCGCGCTCGCGGGCGAGTCGCTCCTCGAGGTCCTTGAGCTTCGCGCGTTCGGACTCAAGGCGCGCCGTGACCTTCTCGATCTCCTCCTCGTGGTCGGTGCCCGAGCGGGCCTCGCGGCCGAGGATCTCGAGCTCAAGCTCGAGCGCGGTGATGCGGCGGCGGGTGAACTCGACCTGCGCGGGCTCGGAGGACTGCGAGAGCGCGACGCGCGCGCAGGCGGTGTCGAGCACGCTCACGGCCTTGTCGGGGAGCTGGCGCGTCGGCAGATAGCGACGCGAGAGCTTGACGGCCGCGGAGAGCGCCTCGTCGAGCACCGTGACGTGTTGTGCTTCTCAAGGGTCTTCACCATGCCGCGCAGCATCTGCACGGCCTTGTCGTCGTCGGGCTCGTCGACGAGGATGTTCTGGAAGCGGCGCGCGAGGGCCGGGTCCTTCTCGAAGTACTTCACGTACTCCTGCCAGGTGGTCGCGGCGATGCAGCGGAGCTCCCCTCGCGCGAGCGCGGGCTTGAGCAGGTTCGCCGCGTCGTTCTGGCCCGCGGCGCCGCCCGCGCCGATGAGGGTGTGCGCCTCGTCGATGAAGAGGATCGTCGGCTTGTCGGCGTTCTGCACTTCCTCGATCACATGCTTCAGGCGGTCCTCGAACTCGCCCTTCATCGAGGCGCCGGCCTGCAGCAGGCCGATGTCGAGCGAGCGGAGCACGCTGCCCTTGAGGCAGTCGGGCACGTCGCCCGCGGCGAGACGCTGCGCGAAGCCCTCGACCACGGCGGTCTTGCCCACGCCCGCCTCGCCCGTGACGATCGGGTTGTTCTGGCGGCGGCGCATCAGGATGTCGATGATGCGGCGGATCTCCTCGTCGCGGCCGACGATCGGATCCATCTTGCCGCTCTTCGCCTTCTCGGTCATGTCGATCGTGTAGCGGGCGAGCGCCTCGCCCTTGCCCATGGCGGGCTCGCTCATCATTTCCTTCGCCTGGCCCGAGCTCGCGGTCTCGCCCGAGGGGGCGGGAGCGGCGGTCTCGGCGGAGTCCTTCACGGCCTCGGCGAACTTCTCCTGCAGGAGGTCGCCGTTGACCTTGAGGAACTCGCGCGAGATGTCGGCGAGCAGACGCGTGAGCTCGGTCGAGGTGCGCAGCGCCAAGAGCAGGTGGCCCGTGCGGATCGCGCGCTCGCCGAAGACGAGCGAGGCGGCCATCCAAGACTCCTTCACGGCGAGTTCGATGCCGGCCGAGAAGTCGAGGATCGAGGAGGCGCCGCGCGGGAGACGCTCCATCGCGGCGGTGAGGTCCTTGGCGAGCTTGCCCGAGTCGACGCCGCTCCACGCGAGGATCGAATGGAAGTCCGTGCGCTCGCTCATCAGGATCTGGTTGACCCAGTGCACGAGCTCAACGTACGGATTGCCGCGCGTTTTGGTGAGAACGGTCGCGCTCTCAAGCGTCTTGTAGGCGACGGGATTGAGTTTCCCAAAAAGCTGTATGCGCTTCAGTTTGCTCATGTGTCTGTTACTCCGTAACGTTGCTGTGAAATCTTTCAGACGGTCTCGCCCGCGCGTCCCGAGGCGGGAAGCACGAGGCGGACCTGGTTGAATCTGTGTGTTCCGGTCGTGAGCGCCGCTCCGCGGCCGAGCGCGGCGGCGTCCCTGTCTCCGGCGTCGCGCCCGAGCGCGAGCCTCGGCACGGTCCCGCCGCGGATCTCGAGCGCGAGCTCCCAGTCGACGGGGCGCTCGAGGTAGAGCGTCACGAGGGCGTGAAGCGCGTCAAAGACGGGCGTTCCCGGCATGAAGCGCTTGGCGCGCTCGAAGTCAACCGGACCGATGCGCACGCGCATCTTCCGCGAGCGGCTTGCGTACCGGCGGCCGATCTGCATGTTCCGTCCGAGGGTCGAGACCTCGCGGCGCCCGAGCCGGCAGCGGTAGTCGGCCGGGATGTCGTAGTCGCCCTCGACGCACTCTTCGACGCGCACCTTCTCCTCGGTCCAGAGGGCGAGCATCTTCGCGAGCCCGTCGGCGGTGCGGGGCATGCGCGAGAGGAAGCGCGTGAAGGCGCGCGCGGCATAGTGCGGCAGCCCCATGTCCTTCTCGCGCTCGGGGAGTCCCGCGATCGCGCGGACGACGTTGCCCGTCAGGTCGTCGCCGGAGCGGTCGAACTGCACGGCCTCCTCGTTCTGCGCCCAGGCGCGGTAGTAGAGCGCAAGGAGCCGATGGTGGATGATGTCGGCAAGCGCGGTGCCGGCGCGGTCGTAGTGGTTGTGCGAGCGCTGGAAGAATTCGTTCGTGAGCTCGAGCGGCATCGGGCCGCCGACGCCCCAGAGACCGAAGAAATAGACGCGCAGGCGCGCAAGCTCCCCGTTCGGTCCGTCCGGCAGAATCCGGGCGATCGAGGTCTCGGGGAAGCGCATGTAGGGCTCCTGCCCGAAGCGCAGCGGCTCCTCGGCGAGATGCCCGGCCTTGCCGACGCGCGGCAGGTCCGTGCGCACGTTCTCGATGCGGCGAACGAGCTCGTTGAAGTCGGGCTCGGCCTCGCCGCGGCGCAGACGATTGGCGCTCGAGCGTATCAGCTTTCTGGCATCGTCCATCGTCCGTACTCCGTGCCGTCCTCCTCAAGAAGAACGAACTCCACAGTGGTGTTGATCGGCGTGAGGCTGCGCACGAGGCTTCTGAGCGCGAGCCCGAAGAGCCATGCACCCGTGCCGGCGAAGCGCTCGGCGTCAAGCGACGCGCGCACCTCCCAGCCGTTCTCGAAGAAGACGCAGCCGCGGCGGATGAAGCGGAAGACCTTCGGCTCCGCCTCGAACCCGGTGATGCCCGACGTGAGGCGCTCGGTCTCCTCCTCGGGCAGCGAGCTGTACTGGCGCACGAGCCGGCGGATCATCTCGAGCGGCCGCGTCCCGGGCTGCCAGAGAACCGTCGAGAGGTTCATGAAGAGGTGCGAGAGCTTCTCCCAGTCACCGGCGGCGCCGCGCGCGATCAGCGGCGGCTGCGGACGCGTCGGGGCGCTCGCAAAGTACGCGGCGGCGACGCCGGGCGCATCCTCGGCCTCGAGCCGCTGGTCGGCCCTGAGGAAGAGCGGCAGATCCGCGTTCGTGCAGGTGATGTCGGCCGCTGCGTCATGGACCTGATCGCGCACGGCGTTCCAGCCGCGGCCCGAGAGGGCGATCCAGACCTCATGCGGGCGGTAGTTGCCCTTCACGCGGCCGGCGTTCTTCGGGAACGTGAGGCGCTCGCGGCGGTGCACGCTGAAGAACGTGTGCGTCGGCGCGAAGTTCTCGGTCATGCGCGCGTCGTAGAAGCGGTTCGCCGAGAGAAGGTGATGGTTGCCGCGCGAGAAGATGTCGACCTTCTCGACGCTCCTCACCTCGTAGTCGACGGGCGAGGTGCGCGAGGCGACGACATGGAATTCATAGCGGTCGCCGACGGGCATCCGTTCGGAGCGCTTCGCGAAGAGATTGAGCGCGGGGACGCAGTTGAGCCGGACGCCGCTCGAGAGCTGCGCGTGCACGAGCCCGGGGTCGCGGCGCCTGAGCACGAAGGCCGCCTCGAAGTCCTGCACGCCCGTGCCGAGCGCGGCCGTAGCCGCGCCGAAGAGCCCGCGGATGTCGATGAATCTGAGGAAATCGGGGTGCTCGAGGACGCCGCGGAGCACCTGCAGACCATGGAGCGACCCGCGGCGGTCGTTGAAGAGCGTCGCGGACGGGTCATCAAAGACCGGATGGCGGACGCTCACGCCCTCAATGCACGTCCAGGGCTCGTCGCCCGACGCGCGGCGCACCCAGACGGACTCGACGTCCGAGAGCATGAGCCTCATCAGGTTGGAGCTCTCCTCGGCGGGAAGGCCCAGGAAGAGCCTCAGCGGCGCGGTTCCGAGCGGGGCCATCGCTCCCGGGCCGCCCAGCACGCCGAGCGAGAGCACGAGCGCGGAGGCGTCCGACGGGCGCTTCGGCGCGAAGGGCTCAAGTCCGCGCAGGATGTAGCGCGCCCCGGAGAGCGCGACGGGGAGCAGCGGCGCCGCAAGCTGCGTCGAGAAAATGACGGGCGTGCGCGAGACGGGCGTCATCGCGCGGAAGCGCGACCCGACGGGAAGCTCCGCCGTGCCCGAGCGCACAAAGTCGCTCGACATCTCGGGCGTGAGCTCGAGCACCGCGCCCGAGGCCTCAGGCGTGAGCGACATCGGCGAGGCCGCCGTGAGGATGCTCTCGAGGAGCCGCGGATAGCCGTCGTCGAGGCGCTTCTCCACACGGGCGGCGAGGAACGCCGTGCCCTCGAGAAGCCGCTCGACGAAGGGATCCTGGCAGTTCTCGGCCGTGAGTTCGAGACGCGCGGCGATCTTGGGAAACTCCGCGGCGAATTCGCCGGAGGATTCCCTCAGGTGCGCGAGGTTCTCGCGGTAATAGTCGAGAAATGCCTTGTCCATCGTCTGTCCTTTTGTCCTCTCTCTTCCCTTCGGGGCCCGCGGAAAAATCCCGGGAAGCCCCTGCCCGCCGGCCGGAGCCCTAGCGGACCTCGACCGTGCCGGTTTCGAGATCGATCTCGGAGACGCAGAGCATCTCGCCCGAGAGGGGCGCGACGCTGATGCGACCCGTGATCACGAGCGCCCAACCCGAGCCGTCGCGCTTGCTGCCGTCGCGCACCTCGACCTCGAGCGTCTCGGGATCGAGCCGGGGCTCGAACCAGCGCAGCTGCCTGAGAATGTCCTCGCGCAGCCGCGCGCGGTTCTCGTCCGAGCGCGCCATGCCGCAGAAGTCGGAGAGGCCGAGGCCGAGCACGGAGCTCATCAGCCGCGGATCGTCTCCGAGCTCGCCGGCCTCGGGACGGAAGCGGGAGTGGAAGATGAGCCGGATGTTCTCAAGAATGCTCTCGCGAAGCTCGGCGAGCGACACTGAGCGCGAGAAGGACTCGCGCCGCGAGTCGGGATCGTTGTCGCGCAGCCGCGTGAGCACGCAGGGCATGAAGCGATCCTTGCTCGAGAGGTTCCGTTCGTGAAGGGGCATTCCTGAGAATATCCAGTCGGTGAATAAACCAAGTCCCGGAGGGGATCCGGACGTGCCGGAGAGCCGTTCCGCGGGAACGGCTCGAAGCGGACGTCCGGTCCTTCCGGGCTCTTCCTATCAGGAGTTGGCGATCTGGTCGAAGCTCGCCTCGACCGCGCCGTCCTTGGTGTTGTCGGGCTTGATCGGCGTGACCTTCCAGGTCATCTTGCCGGCGATGAGCTCGACCTGCTCAACGGGCTGGTACGAGTTGCCGACGCCGGAGAAGGTGTCGAGCAGGCTGCCCGTCTTGGTGCTCTCGACGGCGACCGTGCGCACCTCGGCGCGGGCGATCTTGACGTTCTCGAGCTTGATCTCGTAGACCGGGACCTGGGCGCCGCCGATGGCGCGGCAGACCTGGAACTCGACCTTCGCGATCTTCTGGCCGGACATGCAGAACTGCTGGAGCTTCGGCGTGGCCTTGTCGAGAAGGTGCGTGAAGACGAACGGCACGAACTGGCCGCGGCCGGCGACGTCGGTGGCGCGGCCGGCGCCCACGTTCTGCATCGAGCCGTGCATGAAGCCGACGACCTCGATCCACTTGCCGTGGGACTTGTCGTTCGACTCGCCTTCAATGCCTTCGATGCGGATGAAGAAATCAGTTGCCATGGTGTTTTTCCTACCTTAGAGGGAATGAATTTAGTTAGGAAGCCCGTGGAAAGTCATGATCGGACGCCGCGTGCGGGCTCGTGCGCGCGACGTCCGGAAAAAAGTTGACGCGGGGGTTACTTCGCGCCGCTCGGCACCTTGGTGGTGAGGCGCAGAGACGTCGTGAGACCCTCGAGCTGGTAGTGCGGACGGAGATAGAACTTGGCGCTGTAGTAGCCCGGCTGTCCCTCGATCGCCTCGACGGTGACCTTGGCCTCGGCGAGCGGGTACTTCGCCTTCACTTCCTCGGGCGCGTTCGGGTCGCTCGTCACGTAGCCGCTGATCCAGTCGGAGAGCCAGCGCTCCATGTCCTCGCGCTCCTTGAAGGAGCCGATCTTGTCGCGCACGATGCACTTGAGGTAGTGCGCGAAACGGGAGGTCGCGAAGATGTAGGGCAGGCGCGCCGAGAGGCTCGCGTTCGCCGTCGCGTCCGGGTCGTCGTACTCGCGGGGCTTGTTGACGGTCTGGCCGCCCAGGAACACCGCGTAGTCCGTGTTCTTCCAGTGACAGAGCGGGAGGAACCCGTTCTTCGAGAGCTCCGCCTCGCGGCGGTCCGTGATCGCCGCCTCGGTCGGGCACTTCATCGCGACGCCGCCGTCGCCCGTCGGGAAGGTGTGCATTGGGAGCGACTCGACCGCGCCGCCCGACTCCACGCCGCGGATGCGCGCACACCAGCCGTACTCCGAGAAGGCGCGGTTGACGTTGGCGCCCATCGCGTAGGCGGCGTTCATCCAGCAGTACTTCGCGGAGGCGCCGGACCCCGTGTCCTCGTCAAAGTCAAAGGTCTCGACAGGGACGCCGCCGGCGCCCCAGGGCAGACGCGCGAGCACGCGCGGGAGCGTGAGCGCCACGTAGCGGCTGTCCTCGGACTCGCGGAAACTGCGCCAGGTCGCGTACTCGGGCGTCGAGAAGATCTTCGAGATGTCACGCGGGTTGGAGATGTCCTGCCAGCTGTCGAGGTTCATCATCGCGGGCGAGGCCGCGGCGATGAAGGGCGCGTGCGAGGCCGCGGCGATGCGCGAAATGCCGCGCAGAAGCTCGACATCGGGCGCCGACTGGTCGAAGTAGTAATCGCCCACAAGGCAGCCGAAGGGCTCGCCGCCCGCGGTGCCGTACTCGTCCTCGTAGATCTTCTTGAAGACCGGGCTCTGGTCCCAGCTCGTGCCCTTGTACTTCTTGAGCACCTTCGCGAGATCCTTCTTGCTCACGTTCATCACGCGGATCTTCATCGACTCGTTCGTGGCGGTGTTGGTCACGAGGTAGTTGAGACCGCGCCAGGCGCTCTCGAGGTCCTGGAAGTCCTTCTGGTGAATGATATCGTTGACCTGCGCGGAGAGCTTGCGGTCGAGCTCGGCGATCATGCCCTCGATCGTCTTCACCGCGTCGGTGCTCACGAGCGTGGCGTTCTCGAGCGCCTGGGCGACGAGCGTCTTCACCGCGCCCTGCACGGCGAGGTTCGCCTCCTCGGTCTTCGGCTTGAATTCCTGCGAGAGGAGCTGCTCAAACTCGGAAATTTCGACGGCCTGCGACTGGGCCGCGGCTTCTCTCTGAAGTTCTTCAGTCATGCTTCAAATACTCCTTCACGCTTATTCTTCGGTCTTCTCTTCGGCCGGGGCGGCCTCCTGGGGCTTGGCCTGGGCGGCGAGCGCCTTGAGGAGCGCCGGATCCTGCAGGACCTTGGCGATGAGTTCCTCGGCGCCGGTCTTGCCGTCCATGTAGCTCAGCAGGTTCGCGAGCTCGGTGCGGGCCTCGAGGAGCTGCTTGAGGCCGTCGACCTTCTCGGCGACCTTGGCGGGCGAGAAGTCCTCCATGCTGTCGAAGGTCATGTCCACGGCGATGTTGCCCTCGCCCGTGATGACGTTCGGCACCTGGAAGGCGACGCGCGGCTTCATGCTCTTCAGACGGTCGTCGAAGTTCTCGGAGTCGATCTCGACGAACGAGCGCTCGTCGACGCGCGGCAGCGGCTCGGCGGGCTTGCCCGAGAGATCCGAGAGCACGCCCATCACGAAGGGCAGGTTCACCTTCTTCTCGGCTCCGTAGAGCTCGACGTCGTACTCGACCTGTACACGCGGTGCACGGTTCTTGCCAATGAACTGCTGACCGCCGTTGCTTGCTGACATATGACTGTCCTCCTTCTCCCGTTTCACGGGGAATGGTTTGTGAATTGAAATTCGGTGGGAATCGACGCGGGCTCGGCTTTACCAGCCTAAAAGCCGCGGAATCTACACCCAATCAGTTTTCTCGTCCAGGAGCTGAAG
>NZ_JAUNSF010000083.1 GCF_030539355.1 Sutterella sp. | reverse complement strand
GTCTAAGGTGTCTCAAGAAAGAGAGAAATCGATGTAGTTTGCGTTCGCCGTGCTGCGCAGCATCAGGCTGTTTTATCACCCCGGAATACTGAAAATCCCCTATTTCATTTGTCCGCAGCAGTTGTTCCGACGGCCTGTTTACGGTCCCTAACCTGCCGATCGTTCATTATAGGTAATTACCTATAGCATTCCTGAAACTCATTTGCACAGCGGAACCAATGGAAAAATATAGTTTTTCAAGCAGACGGCGTGCCAGATCCAATGACTCTTCCGCCAGCCGGCCGCTCCGTTCGGATTCGAATCATGAATTTTCGGAATGATGTCAATGACGAAATGTTCTTTCCTTTGTCCGGTCCCCGGGGCTGCTGTTACTTTCTGAAGCGTCCCCCTCGGACCCTGCCCGGCCCCTGATCCCAAACCCCGATAAAAACCTCCCCCTCCGACAATTCCGGGCAGCGAAACAAAACCAATGGAGAAACGCTATGCCTGTAACCGGCTGGATTGCAATACTTGTTGTCATCGGCATGATCTACCTGCTCGTCAAGCGCTGGGAGACGAGGCTCGTGCTCTTCGGCGCGGGCTTCATCCTCTGCTGCATCTCGCTTGACCCGATGGCGGGCCTCAATGCCTTCGCCAAGACCATGACCAACGCCTCGCTCATCATGGCGATCTGCGCGGCCACGGGCTTCGCGTACTGCATCACCTACACCGAGTGCGACCGCTCGCTCGTCTACTACCTCTCTCGCCCGATCCGCAACATCGGGCTGCTCCTCGTGCCGATCACGGCGATCATCACCTTCCTCATCAACATCGCCATTCCGTCGGCCGTGGGTGTGGGCGCGGTCGTGGGCACGACCTTCATCCCGCTCATGATCCGCGCGGGCATCAAGCCCGTCGCGGCGGCCGCCGCCGTGCTGATGGGCACGACCGGCTCGCTTCTCAGCCCCGGCCTCTCGCACAACGCCTACGTCTCCGAGATGGCCGGCATGACGATCGTTGACCTCATCAGCTACCACGCCGTCTACTCGGCCATGATCGGCATCGTGGGCGCCGTCGGTCTCGCGATCGTCACCTTCGTGCTCGGCGACCACAAGGGCGACGCGAGCGCCGTCACCGGCGCGGCCGGCAAGGACGAGAAGCCCTTCAAGCCGAGCGCCATCCGCGCGATCATCCCGGTCGTGCCGATCGTGCTGCTCCTCGTCTTCACCTTCTGGATCCCGAGCGTCAAGATGGGCGTCGCCCAGGCGATGCTGATCGGCACGATCCTCTGCGTGCTCGTGTGCCTCCCCGACCTGCAGAAGTACTCCAACCAGTTCTTCAAGGGCATGGGCGACAGCTACGGCTCGATCATGGGCATCATCATCGCCGCGGGCGTGCTCGCCGCCGGCCTCAAGGTCTCCGGCCTCGTCGACGGCCTGATCAGCATCATGGTGCAGTCGAACGAGATCGCCCAGTGGGGCGGCAGCTTCGGTCCCTTCATCCTCTCGGTGGTGATGGGCAGCGGCGACGCGGGCGCGCTCGCCTTCAACGGCGCCGTCACGCCGCACGCGCAGGAGTTCGGCATGGAGATCCACAAGCTCGGCTCGCTCGCCTTCCTCGCGGGCGCCGCCGGCCGCACGGCCTCCCCGATCGCGGGCATCACGATTCTCGTCGCGGGCATCGCGCAGGTGAACCCCTTTGACGTCGCGAAGCGCACCGCGGTCCCGATGCTCGTCGCGTGCTTCCTGCTCGCCATCTTCATGCGTTAACCTCAAGGATGACCCACCCCGGAGGCCGCACTGCCATGAAAACGATCCTGATGCTCACGACCGGCGGAACCATCGTCAGTTCCGGCGGCTCGGCGACCCAGATGACGGGCTACTCGATCGAGGGCGTCCGCGTCGAGGACGTGCTCGCGGCGGTCCCCGGGATCGGCGAAATCGCCCGGATCCGCCTCGTCCCCGTCGCCAACATCCCGTCGAGCGACATGAACTGGACGGTCTGGCTCGCGCTCGCCCGCACGATCGAGGCGGAGTGCCGCACGGGCGCCGTCGACGGCGTCGTCATCACGCACGGCACGGACACGATGGAGGAGACGGGCTTCGCGCTCAATCTGCTCCTCAAGACCGACATCCCCGTCGTGCTCACGGGCGCGATGCGCCCCTCGACCGCCGTGTCCGCGGACGGCCCCGTGAATCTCCTCGACGCGGTGACGGTCGCGGCCTCGGACGAGGCCCGCGGCGCCGGGGTCATGGTCGTCATGAACGGCCGCGTCTTCAGCGCCCGCGACGTGACGAAGACCATCACGACCGACGTCGACACGTTCGCCAGCCGGGACTTCGGGCCGCTCGGCTTCGTACTGGGCGGCCGGGCGGAGTTCTTCATGCGGAGCATCCGTCCGCACACCGTCGGCACGGAGTTCAGTCTCGCGGACCTTCCGGCCGCCGCGGACATGCCCCGCGTGGACGTGAGCTATGCCTACGGCGGCGATGACGGACTGATGATCCGCTCCGCCGTCGCCGCCGGCGCGAAAGGCATCATCTATGTCGGCACCGGACACGCCACTGTCTCCGCCCCGGCCGAGAAGGCCATTCTTGAGGCCCGGGCGCGCGGCATCGTCGTCATCCGCACGAGCCGCACGGGCGCGGGCCGGGTGCTTGAGGGCCTTGAGCGCTGGCAGCAGGCGGGCTTCATCCCCGCCGGCACGCTCAATCCGCAGAAGGCGCGCATCCTCGCGCAGCTCGCACTCCAGAAATTCGCAGACGCGGACGACCCCACGGGGGAGGTCCTGCGCTGCTTCCGAACCTACTGATACCCCGATAAAAGGAGACATCTGAAAATGTATGATCTGATTCTCAGGAACGCCCAGGTCGTCGATCCGCTGAACGGCGTCAACACCGTCGCCGACGTGGCGATCGAGGACGGGAAGATTGCCAAGGTCGAGAAGGAGATCGCCGGCCCCGCGAAGGCCGAGCGCGACTACACCGGCCTCGTGCTGCAGCCCGGCATCATCGACAGCCACGTGCACCTCGGCAGCATGTGGGGCTCGTACTACGGTCACCGCATGCTGGCGCTCAAGGGCGTGACGACCTGCCTCGACATGGCCGGTCCCATGGAGGACATCCTCGACAACGTCGACGAGTACGGCGCGGGCCTCAACGTCGCGATCCTTCAGTTCGCCTCCCCGCCCTTCACGTTCAAAAACTCCACCCCGTCCAAGGACGAGATGATCGCCTTGATCGACAAGTCCCTCGAGGACGGCGCGCTCGGCGTGAAGCTCCTGGGCGGCCACTATCCCCTCGACCCCGAGGTGTCCTCAACCCTCGTCGAGACCGCGCTCGAGCGCCGCGCCTACGTCGCCTGGCACGCCGGCACGACGAAGCACGGCTCCAACATCGAGGGCATGCAGGAAGCCGTCGAGATGGCCCGCGGGCGGCCCTTGCACCTCGCGCACATCAACGCCTACTGCCGCGGCGCGATTCACAACGAGATCGACGAGTGCCGCATCGCGATTGATCTGCTCGAGAAGAACCCGAACATCATGTGCGAGAGCTACATCTCGCCCAAGAACGGCACGCGCCTCACCTGCAGCCCGGACGGCACGATCCAGTCGAAGGTGACGGGCAACTGCCTCCGCCGCTTCGGCTTCTCCGAGGACCGCGAGGGCGTCCGTGCCTGCATCCTCGCCAAGAAGGCGTTCGTGGTCTACGACGCGGGCGGCTACTCCGACCTCTGCACGGGCGAGGAGGCGCTGAAGCTCTGGGAGGCCGCGAACTCCGACGTGGGCGGCAGCTTCAACGTCAACCCGCCGATCCCGCGCATCAACCTCGCGCAGGCGAAGCGAAAGACGGGCGAGTTCGTGGTCGACGCCATCTCCACCGACGGCGGCTGCATCCCGCGCAACGTGATCCTCGAGCTCGGCCTCTCGCTCGTGAAGCTCGACGTGCTCACGCTCCCCGAGTTCGTGCAGAAGACCTCGCTCAACCCGGCCCGCATGCTCCGTCTCTACAACAAGGGGCATCTCTCCGTCGGGGCCGACGCCGACATCACGGTCTACGACTTCGCCCGCCAGGTGCCGGTCGCGGCCTATGTCGCGGGCTCGCCGATCCTCGAGAACGGCGAGGTGGTCGGGAAGAAGGCCAACATCGTCTGCACCGGGAAGGGCGCCGACGCGATCGCGAAGCGCGGTCTCAAATCGATCGTCGTCGACCCGGGCGAGCAGATCCAGCGTCTGAAGGCGCTCTGATCCGCCGCACGTTCTGACTGACAGTCACCGCGGGCGTCCTGATGAAAACCGGGGCGCCCGTTTTCTTTGCCCGGTCTTCCCGCCCGGGCCCTCAGCGGTCGAGGACGCGGAACTTCCCCGCGACCCAGGGCGCGAACTTCTCGATCTCGGGGATGGTGCAGCTGCGGATGAAGTCCGAGCTGATGTCGCGGATCACCTCCGCCTCGCTGATGAACTCCCCTCTGCGGCCCATGATGAAGACCTCGCGCGTGAGCACGGGCTTCTGCATCTCCACGACGCCGAGCTCGGGGAGCATCGTGATGTTCTGCAGGATGGACGTGGGGCGTGTGAAGGCCCATCCCATCCCTTCGGCGACGAGCTTCAGCATCAGGGAGTTGGTGTCGACGACGAGGTGCTCGGGGAAGTTGAATCCGTTCGAGCGGAGGAAGAGGTCGTTCAGTTTCCCCGCGCC
Source organism: Sutterella sp. (assembly GCF_030539355.1). Classification (GTDB taxonomy): domain Bacteria; phylum Pseudomonadota; class Gammaproteobacteria; order Burkholderiales; family Burkholderiaceae_F; genus Sutterella. The sequence goes on along the minus strand of NZ_JAUNSF010000083.1, from coordinate 8,244 downwards.
GCTCTCGTTCCAGTAGCTGATGAGGGGCAGCCCGCAGAACCTCAGGTCCTCCCAGGTCCAGACGGGCTTCGTCGCCGCGAGCGCCCGCGGGAGGACGAGGATGCTCGGCTCCTCCATGAGCTTCGTGCGGTAGATCTGCTGCGACTCCATCGAGATGTCGTTCGAGATGATGACGTCGAGCTTTCGCTCGATCAGGCGCTGCATGAGCACGTTCGCGCTCGCCGTGATGAGGAGGATCTGGGAGAGCGTGGGGGAGAGGCGCCGGACGATCTCGACCCCGACGGTGGTCGAGAGCGACTCGAGGATGCCGAGCCTCAGCACGGGGCGGATCGAGTTGTTGCTTCTCACCTCGGAGAGGATCTTCGAGAACTCGCCGGTGACCTCGCGCAGGTACGTGTGGAGCACCTTCGCCTCGGGCGTGAGCACGAGCGGCCGGCGGCTGCGGTCGAAGAGCTCGAAGCCCACCTCGGCCTCCATCGCGAGGATCGCCTTCGAGACGGCGGACTGGGTCATGCCGAGGGCCTTCGCGACCTCGGAGAAGTTCCTCAGGTCGCAGCACATCATGAAGATCTGCGGGTTCTTGCTCAGAAGCGCCGTCTGAATTTTCCGGGTCATTCTCGCGTCTCCGTGGGGGTGAGGCGGACGGAGGGGCCGGCCGCCGCGGGACGCGGAAAAGTATAGCGGGCGCGCCGCCCCGGCCTCCGCACGGGCGATCTTATCCTTCTGCGACTCTGACACAACACTCCCGGCGCGGGCGTCCTGACGAAAATGAGGACGCCCGTTCTGTTTACGGCGAACCTCAGGCGGCCGGCGGAAGTCGCGCTCCCCGGGGGACGTTTTGACATCAACGGCCCGGCGGCGTACTTTTAGGGTGGGGTTGTTCGGACAGCGAAAACTGAGCGTCCCCCCTGAACCGAACGATCCCCAGCAGGCGCGCAGGCCGCAGACCGTGACCCGCCGCCCGTCAAGACTTCCCTCACTTGACAAAAGAGGCCTCCGCCATGAACAGAACATTCAAGGTCATTTACTCGAAGACACGCCGCGCGCTGATGGCCGTGAACGAACTCACATCGTCCGTGCAGGCAAAGGGCACGAAGACCGTGACCGCGGCCGCGGCGGCCGTGCTGCTGACGGCGGCGGGCACGGGGGACGCTCTTGCGGAAAAGTCATCCGTCACACTGACGAACACCACCGAGGGGCTCACGATCAGCTCCGGCATCGGCTACTTCTCCGGAACGACGACGATCGGCGGGAACCTCACCCTCGCGGGCAGCTCGGGCGGCATCTCCGAAGAGACCTATCCGGAGCTGCAGGACTCGGGCAAAGCCTCGACGCTCAACGTGAGCGGAAACCTCGCCGTCGGCGGCACGGATCTGACCTACGGCATCATCTACCTGAATGAAGGCTCGGTCATCAACGTGAGCGGCGGCATGACCGTGAGCGGATCGGGCGCCGCCGTGACGCTTGAGAGCGGAAGCTCCATCGCCGTCAGCGGAACCCTCGCGATCGACTCGACGCCCACGGGCAACGCCTACGCGAGTTCCGACTATCAGGCCGGTGTCAGCATCTACAGCGGCTCGTCGATCTCGGCCTCCGGCTTCTCCGTCGGGAGCGCCGCCTCGGTTGCGGTCGGCTCGGGCTCCAAGCTCACCGCAACAGGTTCTGGCAACAGCACCGTCGCCGGAACGGTGACGCTCCAGGACGACGGCGCCCTCGTCGCCTCCGCCGGAACCATCACGCTCACCGGGACGCTCTCGATGAGCGACTCGTCCTCGGTCCAGTCCTCGCTCATTATCTCCGGCAATGGATCGCTCACCGTTCTGTCGGGCGCCTCAGGGTCGGTGACATCGCTCACCACCACTGACGCCGCCTCCGGGGCGGTCTCGATCGCGGACACGGCGACCCTCACGGTGAGCTCGGGCGGCGCCGTCACGCTCGCCGCCGGCACGGTGACCCTCTCGGGCGGAATCCTCGCCCTCTATGCCTCGAGCCTCACGAGCTCGGGCTCAAGCGTCGCCTCGGGCGCCGTCACGGGAAGCGGAACGGTCTCCGTGACCGGGCTCTCGGGCATCAGCGGCTCGCGTGTCTCGGACACCCAGTATTCAACACTTTCGAACATCAGCTCGATCGCGGCCACAGGTTCAGAGGTCACCGTGACCACTGACGCCGGCGACAACCTTTCAGATCTTCTTTCCTCGCTGTACATCACGCTCGACTACCCGACGTGGGTCGCCGCGGGCGAAAACAGAACCGATGCGTCGGGGAAGATCATGACGAACGTCTCCGGCACCGTCACCACAACCCAGCTCGGAACTGACAGCAAATACGGCACCTGGGGCACGGCGGAGCTTGCGAGCGATGAGACGACGCTCAAGATCGGCGAGTCGACGTCCCTCACCCTCAACCAGGCCAACGAGAACGGGCTCTTCATCGCGCAGAGCGGCGGAACGGCCGTCGCCGACGCGGAGCTCGCGAGCGGCGCCTCGCTCACGGTCGTCGGAACGGGCAAGATCGGGAACGTGACCAGCAGTTCCACGAGCACCGACATCTCGACCACTGCGACCCCCACGCTCACCATCACCGGGAGCGGCACCACGACGTCAGAGGTCACGACCGGGAGCCTCGGCACGGTGACGAAGAACGCGTCCGGCAACTACTCGAGCAGCGGAGCGCTTGGGCAGGTCGTCGTCTCGGGCGACGTGTCGGTCACGACAAGCGGGGATCTGAGCACCATCAACTACACGCTCGGCGAGAGCGGCGCCTCCTCGGGCCCGTCACACAGCCTCTCGGGCGACGCGTCCGTCTACACGGGCATCGTTCAGGGCGGGTCGAGCTTCACCTCGACCGCGGCCTCGGGCACCTGGATCTTCCTCACGGTGAAGGACTCCGGGACGAGCTTCACGGCCGAGCAAAACCTTGTGATCGGACAGACCCTGACCGTCGCGAGCGGCGCCTCGGTGCTTGTCAAGGGGACGACATCCTCCAGCGACAGCAGCACCAGTTCCATCGTGCTGAGCGGCGGCTCCTCCTTCGGCTATGACGCATCAGGAAGCGGCACAGGCGGAGCAGTCGCCATCTCGGGCAGCGTGACGGTGGGCAGCTCGGGCTGGACGAACACGAGCACGGAAACCTCTCAGCCGGCCGACACCAGCGGCTCGAAGTTCTATGCCGAGTCGGTCAGTCTCGGCGGGAACCTCCAGATGTACGGAGCCGCGGACTCGCACTCCACCTTCATCACCTCCGGCGACACCAGCGTCGGCGGCTATATCCGCATTGAGAACAGCGACGCCTCTGTAGGCGGATCGCTCTCGGGCGGCGCGACAACCGTCACCTCGGGCACCCTCACGGTGAACGGCTCCGGGGGAGCGACGCTCGACTCGCTCACCCTGAGCGGGTCCGCTTTCAGCGGTGCCTCGGGGAACGTCACCGTCAAGTACTCCGGCAGCTTCAACAGCGGCTCCACGTACTGGGCGTCCGGAACCTCAAGCTTCGGAGAGCTCGTCGTCAGCGGGGGGTCCACCTTCGGCTATGACGCATCAGGAAACAGCACCGGCGGCGCGCTCGTCACAACACCGACTTACTACTCGGTGGTAGTAGGCCAGTACCATCGTTACTCAGGCGACGTCACGGTCAGTGACTCGGGCTCGAAGCTCTGGGCGACGACGGCCGGCATCTCGGGAACGCTCACCGTTCAGAACTCGGGCGCGTTCACGACCTCGGGCGGCACCACTGCCAATGACGTGGTCGTCAGCGGCGGAGGATCGGCGACGATTGGCGGCGCGCTTGTCACCGCGTCGGCCACGTATGACCTTGGAGGCAAAACGGTGAGTCACTCCGGCAGCGTCTCGGTCAGTGACTCGGGTTCGTCGCTCAAGGCAGACAGCGCCAGCATCGCCGGAAGCCTCACCGTTCAGAACGGCGCCGTCTACGGAACCTCGGGCGACACAACGGTCACGGGCTCGGTCACCGTCTCCGGTGCCTCAGCGACGGTGGGCGGCGCGCTCTCGGGCGGCGAGACCTCCGTCAGCTCCGGCTGGCTCGTGGTGAACGGCTCGGGAGCCACGCTCGATTCGCTCTCCCTCGAGTCGTCGGGCACGTTCACTGCCTCGTACTCCTCCGGAACCGTGACGGTCTCCGGAGCGATCAAACTCTCGGGCGGCTCGGTCTACTCGGCGGGCGGCACGACAAGCGGAGGCTCTCTCTCCGTCGATTCCCGCTCTGAATTCACCTCCACCGGGGATCTCACCGTCACAAACGGCATCACGGTGAGCGGCGACGGCTCAGTCCAGGCGCTCTCGAACCTCTCGGGCGGTGCGACTTCCGTCACCGCGGGCTCGCTCTCGGTCTCCGGCACGACGACCCTTTCATCTCTCGAGCTCTCGTCCGGAAGCACGTTCTCGGGCTCGGGAGCGGTCACGGTCACTGACTCGATCAAACTCTCGGACAGCTCGGTCTACATGACGAGCGGCACGACTTCCGCGGGCTCGCTCTCCGTTCTCTCGAGTTCGATCTTCATCTCAAGCGGGAACCTCACCGTCACGAACGACATCACGGTGAGCGGCGGAACGGTCCAGACGCTCGCGAACCTCTCGGGCGGCGCGGCCTCCGTCACCTCGGGCTCGCTCTCGGTCTCCGGCACGACGACCCTTTCGTCTCTCAGTCTCTCGAGCAGCAGCCTGACGAGCAACGGGGCGAGCGGCGTCACCGTCACCGGCTCGGTGACCCTTGCGTCCGGTTCGAACTACTACGCATCCGGTGCCTCTGAGCTCGGCGACCTCACCGTCTCCGGCGGCTCGACCTTCGGCTGGAGCGGCGATTCAAATGTCAGCGGCAGTCTCAGAACCGTCTCCGGCAGCGGCGCCTCGGGCAGCGTCACCGTAAGTGACTCGGGCTCGAAGCTCTGGGCGACGACCGCCGAGATCGCCGGGAACCTCACCGTTCAGAACAATGCCGTCTACGAAACCTCGAGCGACACAACGGTCAAGGGCTCGGTCACCGTCTCCGGGGCAGAGGCGACGGTGGGCGGCGCGCTCTCGGGCGGCGAAACCTCCGTCAACTCCGGCTGGCTCGTGGTGAACGGCTCCGGAGCCACGCTCGATTCGCTCGTCCTCACCTCGGGCACGTTCACGACCTCCGGAACGGTCACGGTCTCGGGGAGCGGCGTCTTCAGCTCGGGCTCTAAATACTACGCATCCGGTGCCTCGCAGTTCGGCGACCTCACCGTCTCGAGCGGCTCCACTTTCGGCTGGAGCGGTGATTCAACGGTCGGCGGCAGTCTCAAAACCGTCTCCGGCAGCGGCGCCTCGGGCAGCGTTCGGGTGACTGACTCGGGCTCGAAGCTCTGGGCGACGACCGCCGAGATCGCCGGGAACCTCACCGTTCAGAACAATGCCGTCTACGAAACCTCGAGCGACACAACGGTCAAGGGCTCGGTCACCGTCTCCGGGGCAGAGGCGACGGTGGGCGGCGCGCTCTCGGGCGGCGAAACCTCCGTCAACTCCGGCTGGCTCGTGGTGAACGGCTCCGGAGCCACGCTCGATTCGCTCGTCCTCACCTCGGGCACGTTCACGACCTCCGGAACGGTCACGGTCTCGGGGAGCGGCGTCTTCAGCTCGGGCTCGAACTACTACGCATCCGGGGCCTCGCAGTTCGGTGACCTCACCGTCTCCAGCGGCTCAACCTTCGGCTGGAGCGGCAGTTCCGCTTCCAGCGGCAGTCTGACCGTCTCCGGCAGCGGCGCCTCGGGCAGCGTCACCGTAAGTGACTCGGGCTCGAAGCTCTGGGCGACGACCGCCGAGATCGCCGGGAACCTCACCGTTCAGAACAATGCCGTCTACGAAACCTCGAGCGACACAACGGTCAAGGGCTCGGTCACCGTCTCCGGAGCAAAAGCGACGGTGGGCGGCGCGCTCTCGGGCGGCGCGGCCTCCGTCACCTCAGGTTCGCTCACGGTCGCCGGCACGACAACCCTTTCGTCTCTCAATCTCTCGAGCGGCAGCCTTGTGAGCACCGGTGAGAGCGGCGTCACCGTCACAGGCTCGGTGACCCTTGAGTCGGGTTCGAATTACTACGCAGCCGGCGATTCGCAGCTCGGCGACCTCACCGTCTCGGGCGGCTCGACCTTCGGCTGGAGCGACAGTTCCGCTTCCAGCGGCAGTCTCACGACCGTCTCCGGCAGCGGTGCCTCGGGCAGCGTCACCGTCAGTGACTCGGGCTCGAAGCTATGGGCGACGACCGCCGACATCGCCGGTGACCTCACCATTCAGAACGGTGCGGTCTACGAAACCTCCGACTACACGAAGGTCTCGGGTTCAGTCACCGTCTCCGGGGCAGAGGCGACGGTGGGCGGCGCGCTCTCGGGCGGCGCGACTTCCGTCACCGCGGGCACGCTCACAGTGAGCGGGACAACGACGAACCTCGCGTCCCTCGCCCTCACCTCGGGCACGTTCACGACCTCTGGAACGGTCACGGTCTCGGGGAGCGGCGTCTTCAGCTCGAGTTCGGTGTACTGGACATCCTCCTCCTCGCAGTTCGGCGACCTCTCCGTCTCGGGCGGCTCCACCTTCGGCTGGAGCGGAGGTTCCGCGACCGGCGGCACCCTCAAGACTGTCTCCGACAGCGGTGCCTCGGGCAGCGTCACCGTAAGTGACTCGGGCTCGAAGCTGTGGGCGACGACCGCCGAAATCGCCGGCAGCCTCAGCGTTGAGAACGGCGCGGTCTACGAAACCTCCGGCTACACAACAGTCACGGGGTCGGTCACCGTCTCCGGAGCAGAGGCGACGGTGGGCGGCATGCTCACGGCCGCCTCCGCCTCGGTCACCTCGGGTTCGCTCACGGTGAGCGGAACGAATACGCTCGCCTCCATCGAGCTTGCGGACGGCGACTTCACGAGCACCGGCTCCGGAACCGTGACGGTCACCGGCGCGATCAGCCTTAAGAACGGCTCGAACTATTCGGCGAGCGGAGCGACAAGCGGAGGCTCTCTCTCCGTTGAGTCGTCACAATTCACTTCCTCCGGGAATCTCACCATCGCGAACGGCATCACGGTGAGCGGCGGCTCAGTCCAGGCGCTTGCGGATCTTTCGGGCGGCGAAACCTCCGTAACCTCGGGCTCGCTCTCGGTCTCCGGCACGACGAACCTTTCGTCTCTCAAGCTCTCGAGCGGCAGCCTTGTGAGCACCGGTGAGAGCGGCGTCACCGTCACAGGCTCGGTGACCCTTGAGTCGGGTTCGAATTACTACGCAGCCGGCGATTCGCAGCTCGGCGACCTCACCGTCTCGGGCGGCTCGACCTTCGGCTGGAGCGACAGTTCCGCTTCCAGCGGCAGTCTCACGACCGTCTCCGGCAGCGGTGCCTCGGGCAGCGTCACCGTCAGTGACTCGGGCTCGAAGCTGTGGGCGACGACCGCCGACATCGCGGGCAGCCTCAGCGTTGAGAACGGCGCGGTCTACGAAACCTCCGGCTACACAACAGTCACGGGGTCGGTCACCGTCTCCGGAGCAGAGGCGACGGTGGGCGGCATGCTCACGGCCGCCTCCGCCTCGGTCACCTCGGGCTCTCTCACGGTGAGCGGAACGAAGACGCTCGAGTCCATAACGCTTGTGTCGGGCAGCTTCACAAGCATCGGCTCGGGAACGGTGTCCGTCACGAAGGCGATCAGCCTCTCGAACAGTTCCGTCTACACTGCGAACGGCTCGACCTCCGCGGACGCTCTCTCCGTCCTCTCGAGCTCCAGGTTCACCACGGCCGGAGACCTCACCGTCACGAACGACATCACAGTGAGCAGCGGAACGGTCACTGTGAAAGGCACGCTCTCGGGCGGCTCGACTTCCGTCACCTCGGGCTCGCTCACGGTCGCCGGCACGACAACCCTTTCGTCTCTCAATCTCTCGAGCGGCAGCCTTGTGAGCACCGGTGAGAGCGGCGTCACCGTCACAGGCTCGGTGAGCCTCGCGTCCGGTTCGAACTACTACGCATCCGGCGCCTCGCAGCTCGGCGACCTCACCGTCTCCAGCGGCTCCACCTTCGGCTGGAGCGGAGGTTCCGCGAACGGCGGCAGTCTCAAGACCGTCTCCGGCAGCGGCGCCTCGGGCAACGTCCTGGTGACCGGCTCAGGCTCGAAGCTCTGGGCGACGACCGCCGACATCGCAGGCAGCCTCAACGTTGAGATCGGCGCGGTCTACGAAACTTCCGGCTACACAACAGTCACGGGGTCGGTCACCGTCTCCGGAGCAGAGGCGACGG
>NZ_JAUNSF010000187.1 GCF_030539355.1 Sutterella sp. | reverse complement strand
AAAAACAAAACCGCCTCAGGCGGAGGTGCCTTGAGGCGGTTCTGGTTCGGTTCCGGCAGGAGGTGATCAGTCGTCGGAACGCGTGGCGATCTCGCGGGTCTTGGAGGAGCTGATCGTGCGCACGAGGCTGTCGAGCAGCGCGGAGAGTTCCTTGATCAGGTTCGAGGAGGTGAGAACGCCGACGAGGCGGCCCGTGTCATCGACGATCGGCAGACGGCGGATGCCGTTCTCGCGCATGCGGGCGAGGGCGGTGACCATGCCTTCGCGTTCGTTGGAGGTGACCACCGGAGTGGTCATCAGATCTGCGACGGTGACCTTGGCAAGGTCAAGTCCGCGGGCGACGCCTTCGATCGTGATGTCGCGGTCGGTGATCATGCCGAGCGGACGATTGTCCTCGCCGGTGACGACGAGGCTGCCGACATGCTCGCGGCGCATCTGGGACGCGCACTCAAGGATGGTCTTCTCCGGACCGATGGTGGCGACCTGGTGAACGGCCATGTCGATGACTTTCAGCGAACGTGTTCTCATTTTTCTCTTGCGTTTCTTCTTTTGCTTGGTGGCGCGCAGGACGCGGGAATCATCCGCGTCCTGTCAGCCAATTGATTCTAGACGAGCCGTTCTGCGGCCGCAGGTGATCACTCGTCGTCTTCTGCGTCATGCGCCGCAGATGCGCCGATGATGCGCTCGAAGCTATGGAAGTCGTAGAGGTTCTTGTCCATCAGGTGCGAGGGCGAGACGCGGGTGAGGCTCATGAAGATGTTGTAGATGCGGCCCGGGAACTCTCGGTCCCAGCTTTTCATCAGGGCCTTGATCTCCTTGCGCTTCAGGTTCTCGCCGGCGCCGCAGATGCCCTTGGCGGCGAGCGGATAGCCGCGGATCTTCGCGAGCTTCTCGGTCTCGTACTCGCGGATGTAGGCGAGCGGGCGGATCACGACGCAGTCACGACGGTCGTTCATCAGCACGGGCGGCATGGCCTTGAGGCGGCCGCCGTAGAAGAGGTTGAGCAGGAGCGTGCTGACGATGTCGTCCATGTGGTGACCGAGGGCGACCTTGTTGCAGCCCTTCTCGCGGGCGACGCGGTAGAGGATGCCGCGGCGCAGACGGGCGCAGAGCGAGCAGACGTTTTTCCCTTCCGGAATGAGCTTCTGGATCAGGCTGTTCGTGTCCTGGTCCTCGATGTGGTACGGCACGCCCGTGCTCTCGAGATGCGCGCGGAGCTGCTCGAGCGGGAACTCCGGGATGTGCTGGTGCACGTTGACCGCGAGCAGTTCGAAGTGAATGGGGGCGCGGGCCTGAAGGGTCTTCAGGGTGTCGAGCAGCACGTAGCTGTCCTTGCCGCCGCTCATCGCCACCATGACGCGGTCGCCTTCCTCGATCATTCCGAAGTCGGTGATCGCCTGCGCGGTGAGGCGGACGACGCGTTTCTCGAGCTTCTTCTGCGAGACGGACTTGCGGTTGCGGTCGGAAGGGAGCGTCTCCCCGGTCGGGGAGGTGAAGATGTTGATCGGTTCACTCATGGAGAAATTCAGGAGATGAAGGGCGCCGGTGCGCGCCAGGTTTCAATGCCGACGGACTCGACGTCCGAGTAGGCGTCGGGCTTCGCGGTGACGACGCGGACGAGCTCCACGCCGGGGAGTGTGCAGACGCGGTCAAGCATGCGGTCGACGAGCGTCTCCTGCAGGTCGATGTGGCCGCGGCCGGCTGCCTCGCGAAGCGCATCCACGATGAGGTCGTAGTTGAGCACGTCCTCGATCGCGTCCCGCGAGCTCGTCTGGCGCGAGAGTCTCACCCACACGTCGCAGTCAACGAGAACGGGCTGGGGGGCGAGACGCTCGTGGTCATAGGCGCCGATACGGCAGGAAAGTTTCAGTCCGCGGACGAGAATCCGGCGGCAGCTGAAGCGCAGGCTTTCAGGCGTGACGGTCATGACGGGAGGGAGCGTCGGAGAGGAGTCGAAGGGGCGGAGATGCATTTTAGGAATTCTGTAGAGATCCGGACGACAAGGGATCGGGCCCGGGAGTTCGATGAGGCGGAAGTATCCGATACCCGAAGGAAGATGGTAACGATCAACGCAGGAGTGATGTTCCCGGACCGCGGAAAGAAACGGCGGGGGGTACAGAATTCTTCAGTACGATGAAGAAATATGGCCGGATTTCTTCATTACGATGAAGAATTCCGGACTTTGGAATCTGCCGGAAAAGGGACGGGAGGTCCCGGTGACGCTTCGGTAAAATGATCGGACCATGCGCTGGGCACTAGT
>NZ_JAUNSF010000186.1 GCF_030539355.1 Sutterella sp. | reverse complement strand
TCCGGATGTCGTGGAAGTTCGTTTCGTCCTTGTGAGCCTTGTCCCACTCCCAGCAGTAGCCGGCCAGAATGCGGGCGCGGTTGGCGATCCTGTTTCTCTCGAGGATTTTCTGCCGCATCGCCTCGGGGTCGTCAAAGAGCTCGACCTCGTAGTCGAGGCCCTCGAGCGAGTAGTTCGCGGTCCGTCGGATGTCGAGCATGTCGTCGACCCAGGCGAGCCAGCCGTTCGAGCCGTTGCAGCGGAACTGCGAGACGAGCTCCATCTCGGTCACGGCCGAGCCTTCCTTCTGCGCCCACTGGCGGATGGCCTCGACCGAGCCGATGTCGGACATCGTCACGCGCTGCCGCTCGTCGATGAAGAAGACCGAGCAGCATGCCGCGTGGATGATCTCCTTGATCTGGTTTTCATTCCCGGTCTTCTTCGTGTACTGGCTTCTTTCCTCGAGGCGGTGCGCCTCGTCCGCGATGAGCGTATTGATCTGATTGCGGCCGACCTTGACGTAGGTCGACGAGCCCTTGAAGAGGTTTTCGACGCCCGAGAGCCTGACGCCGCCCTTCAATTTCTGCAGATACACCTGCCGGGGCGCGAGGTTCTTCGAGACGTACTGCACGAACTGATCGCGCTGCGTGAGCTCGGCGAGAAGCTGCACGGCGATCACGCTCTTTCCCGTTCCGGGGCCGCCCTTGCAGATGACGGTTCTCTTTTTGCCGTCCCGCTGGCACTGAAGCGCGATCTTCAGAACCTCCTCGTACACGACCCGCTGCTCGTCGATCATGACGAACTCGCGGTTCCCCCTGATCATCGAGGCGATCGAGTCCTGCAGGCTTTTCGATGGCCTGATCTTGCCGCGGTCGATGAGATAGAGGACCGCCTTGCGGTCGCCCTTCGTGACGAACCGCCTGATCAGCTCTCTCAGCTCGGGCACCTGCCCCTTCGTGAAGACCGGCGCCTCGGTGCGGTAGAGGCTGTACTGCGGGTCGTCGACGGGGTCGTTGTCGCTGCGCAGATAGTTGTGGAGGTAGGCGCACGGGATGAGCCGGATGCGCTCGTCCTGCACGGCCGAGTTGTAGTCGGCGATCAGCTGCGCATAGGACCACGCCTGGTAGGAGGGGTGCACGACCTTGCGGAGCGCATTTCCGGTGAAGGTCTCGACCAGGGCCTCCGAGGCGGGCACGGCCTTGAGTTCGCTCCACTGCTTGAGTTCGATGATCACCATGCCCGGGCGGCCCTGCGCGTCGTAGCCGCTCACCATGAAGTCAACGCGCTTCGCGGTCTGCGGGACGTTGTACTCGATCGCGATGCCGGCGTCGGACGGGATCCCCGGGTCGCTCATGACCTTGTACATGTACTGCATCGAATTGTTCCAGGACTGGAATTCGTTCGACACGGTGCGCCGGCCTGTTTTCTCGAGGATTTTCCGCTCGATTTCCCTCGCGATCGTGTCGTGCACGACACTCTCGAGAAAATCGCTCTTCAGCCCTTCGTAGACAATCATTTTTGATCCCCCTCGTCCGGGAGGTAGGCCGTGTACTTGTCGGACTTGCCCCAGGCGCGGTCAGCCGGGTACTTCCGTCCGTTCGCCTCGAGCTTGCGGCTGACGATCTCCGTGACGTCGAGTCCGAGGTCGTCCGCCATCAGGAGCGAATAGATGAGCACGTCGGCGAGCTCCTCCCTGACCTTCGCCATCTTCCGGTCGGTGCCGGCGCAGGTGTCCGCGCCGGACCACTGGAAAACCTCGAGGAGTTCCGCGGCCTCGAGCGAGATCGAGATCGCCAGGTCCTTCGGGTTGTGAAACTGCCGCCAGTTCCGCGCATCCCGGAATTCCACAATTTTCCGGGTCAGCTCCCGGATGGAGTCACCTCTGCCGCCCGGCTCGGGTGTGTTCGACGGTGTTTTGTTGTCAGAGGCCATGAGAGGAGTGAAGCTGGCTGGAATATTCGCCGCCGGCCTCGGTTCTCCTGAGGCCGCCGCGACAGTGTGCCGGAATTCGACGCATCATTGATTGTAGCTTCAGAAGCCGGCCGCCGAACGCCGCCGAACTCCACAAATGCAGGCCGGCGTCCCGGTGTCATGACGAAGAAAACCCCGCGGCGACGGTTCATCGCGCGGGGTTCCTCGAGGTGCCGCCGCTCCAGAAGCGGCTCACTGGTTCCGTGGTGACGGATTACTCGTGATCGACGCCGACCATGACGGCGGAGGCCTTGATCACGGCGTAGGCCTTGGCACCGACCTTGAGGCCGAGGCTCTCGGCCGAGCCGGAGGTGATCGTGGAGACGATCTTCTCGCCGGCCTTGGTTTCAATGACGA
>NZ_JAUNSF010000082.1 GCF_030539355.1 Sutterella sp. | reverse complement strand
TTCTCATCGTCGCGGGCTTCGCAAAGGTCAACCCGCTCACCATGGTGAAGCGCATGGTCATCCCGTGCCTCACCGGCTATGTCATGATGCTCGTCACCGTGGCGATTCTCGCGTCCTGACGTCCCGGGCGGCAGAAATCCTGTCTTCCAAAAACAATTCGGCGGATCCGGTTCCTGTCTGAACCGGATCCGCCGATTTCATATCGGGGAAGATCCGCAGCGCTGGCGAAACTCGGGGTCTCCGTCAGCACCGAGGATGATCACTCATCAGATGCCCTCGGCAACATACATGCCGGTCAGGCGGCCGAAGGTGAAGATGTCACAGATCGCGTTGCCGCCGAGGCGGTTCGTGCCGTGGATGCCGCCGGTGATCTCACCGACCGCGTGCAGCTTCGGAATGATCTCGCCGCGGCGGTCAATGACCTGCGTCTTCGTGTTGATCACGATGCCGCCCATGGTGTGGTGGACGCTCATGCCGGCGTAGGCCGCATAGAACGGCGCGCGCTCGATCTTGCGCAGCTGGCCGGGCGCCTTGCCGAGCGCATCCTTCTGGGCGTCGACACCGGCGTTGAAATCGTCGATGGTCTTCCTGAGGACGGCAGGCTCGACATTGATCTTCTTCGCGAGCTCCTCGATCGTGTCGGCCTTCCAGGCGTCGCCTGTCTCGAAGCCCTTCTCGATGCCCTTCTGGTGGCCGGGGTTCGTCTCGTCGAAGCCGTTCTGGTCGATGAGCGAGAAAGCGGTCTGCTTCGGCAGCGAGAGGATTGCGTCACGGATCACGTCACGGCGCTCATCCTCGGCGACGAAGCGCTTGCCCTGCATGTCGACCATGATGAAGTTCTTCACGATCAGGTGCATGATGACGCGATGCTTGCGTCCCGGAGGGCAGCCGGGGTTGCACTGGATGAAGTCCATGCCGGTAGTAGCAGCGCCGATGTCCTGCAGCAGCGGGATGAGGTCGCCCGTCGCACCCGTGTGGTTCGTCGTGGTCAGATTGAGCATGCGCGGATCGTAGAGGGCACGCATCTTGGCATTGGCGCCGAAGCCGCCGGCGGCGATGACGGTCGACTTCGTCGCACGGATGGCGTGCTTCACCTTCTTGGCATCCTCGTACTCAACGCCGAGCACGTCACCGGTGAGCGGCGTCTCGCGGATGACGCGCGTGACGCGGGAATTGCGGCGGATCTCGATGCCGAGCTGGTCGCACTGGGCCTTGAGAACCTTGATGTAGTCAGAGCCGAGCGAGCCGAAAGGCGCATGGCAGCGCGGGAAGAGACCGCCGTAGATCTGATAGACATCGGGCTTGAACTTCATGCCCATCGACTCGAGCCACTGCACGGCGGCGTAGGAGTTTTCCGTCATCGTGCGCACGAGCTCGGGATTGGCGCGGTTGTCACCGCCCTGCATCGTGTTCTTGGCATGGTTCTCGGGGCTGTCCTGAATGTTCTGGGCCTTCTGGCGGGGCGGATCGTAGGAGTTGAAGCCACCGCCCGAGATGGCGGTGTTGCCGCCGATGTAGCCCATCTTCTCGAGGACAAGGATCTTCTTGACGCCCTTCTGAGCGGCCATGACGGCCGTCGCGAGACCGGCGCCGCCGGAGCCGACGACGACGAGTTCATAAGTCTCCTCCCACTTCGCGGGGAGCGCGCAGATGGAGGCAGGGGCCGGAGCGGCGTGGGCGAGACCGCCCGCGGCAGCGGCCGCCGCGCCGATCGCAGCGGTGTTGAGGAACTGTCGGCGATTGAGATCTGTCATTTGGTTCTCTCCTTTCAGGCAAATCTGATGTGCTTTCGAAGGAAGCAGCCGTCTCATGCGGCGATCTGCTCTCGCTTCCTTCGCATGACATCAGTCTCGCCCTGACGGCGGGAAACCGCATCTGACCCGGGTGCTATTGACTTTTAGCCGAAGTTGTGATCTGTTTTTATCTCAATCGCGCTGGAAGACGCTTTTTCGCCTCAGTTCATCACGGGCCATTCCCGGCGGCGGAGGTTCCGGCGATGCGCCCGAATACGACCGCGTCATTGATGCCGTTCGCTCCCATGCGGTTGACCCCGTGGACACCGCCCGTGGCCTCCCCGGCCGCGTAGAGCCCGGGAATCGGACTGCCGTCAGCTCGGAGCACCTCGGCGCGAGGGCTGATGCGCATGCCGCCCATGGTGTAGTGAACCGTCATGCCCACGTAGCACGCCCAGAAGGGCGGCGTCTTCAGTTCGTAACGCAGAACCGCCGGGGCCTTGTCAACCTCGTCATGGCCCTGACGGACACCCTCGTTGTAGCGCTCGACCGTCCGCTCGAGCGCCTCAGGCGGCAGCCCCATCGCCGTCGCGAGTTCGGCGATCGAGTCGCCGCGCCACGCGTCACCTGTCTCGATGCCGATCACGGTCTCCTTCTGGAAAACGATGTTGTAGCTGCGCAGGCCCTCGTCATCAACGATCGAATAGGCATAGCGCTCGGGGAGCGCAAGCACGGCGTCCCGCAGCACATCGCGCCGCCCGTCCTCCCGGATGAAGCGCTTCCCCTGCGCATTGACGAGGATGAAGCGGGAGACATCGTTGTGAAGTCTCACGCGATGGGTTCTTCCGGGCGGGCATCCCGGCAGGCACTGGATGTACGGCATGCCGACGAGCACCGCACCGGCCTCCTTCGCGGCGAGGAGCATTTCCCCCGTGGAGCCGGGCTGGTTGCTCGTGGTGAGGCCGGCGAGCTGCGGGGCGACCTCGGCCACCATCCGTCGGTTCGCGCCGAACCCGCCCGAGGCGAGGATGACGCCGCGCTTCGCGAAAATCTCCTCTCCGTCGGATCCTGCCACGACGCCCGCGACGCGGCCTTCCCGCACGATGAGTTTCGTCACGGGGGTCTTTGTGCGAATGCGGACCCCGCGGCGGATAGCCGCCCCGGAAAGTGTGTGGATGTAGCCCTCGCCCATCGGCATCAGAGGCTTGTGCACGCGGGGCCAGTGCGAGCCGTAGAGCTCTATCACGGTGTCCTGAAAGCGCATGCCGTGTGACTCAAGCCAGAGCAGGGTCTTGCCCGCATTCGCGACGAGCACCCGGCAGAGCTCGGGATCAGCGGCGCTGCCCCCGCTTGCGATGAGCTGAGTGAGAAACAGATCCTCGGAGTCCTCAATGCCCATTCTCGACTGACGCTTCGGATCCACGCAGGCGAAGTACCCGCCGGAGACACGGGTGTTGCCGCCGATCTCCGACTGTTTTTCCAGCACCAGGACGCTTGCTCCGGCCTCGGCCGCGGCCAGCGCGGCCGCGAGCCCCGCGCCGCCCGCGCCGACGACGATCACGTCCGGGTCGGCGCTGAAAATCGAGGCCCGGACGGGCGCGAAACACGCGCCGAGGGCGAGTCCGAGTCCGACGGAAGGAATGCCGGAGACAAGCTTCCTGCGCGTAAAGGAACTTCCGCTCACTGCCCGCCTCCTGCCGCCGCTTCATCTATGGAGCCGAGCGGCGCACGGACATCAATGGGTTCGTCAGCGATGCGGAAGATGTCCGCGAGTTCCATGGGGCCGCGTGCATCGAGCTTGTGAAGCGCAGTGGATCTCTGCTGCTTCACGGTCTGCTCGGCGGAGCCGAGCACCTGAGCGATCTCCCTCGAGGAAAGTCCCTTGGCCGCGAGCCGCGCCACCTCAAGTTCCCGCGGGGTGAGCGCGGAGACGAGCTCAAGCGTCCGCTGCCGTTCCTCGAGCGAGCGGCAGATCTGCTGATGCCAGCGCACAAGCCGCGCCACGGCCGCCTGAAGCTTCTCCGGGATGATGGGCTT
This sequence comes from Sutterella sp., assembly GCF_030539355.1. Taxonomy (GTDB): domain Bacteria; phylum Pseudomonadota; class Gammaproteobacteria; order Burkholderiales; family Burkholderiaceae_F; genus Sutterella. The sequence continues at coordinate 9,727 of NZ_JAUNSF010000082.1, read as the reverse complement.
CTGCAGGAAGTCCGACGCCCCGCGCTTCAGGGCGAGAACGGCCATGCCGATGTCTCCGTGGCCGGAGAGGAAAAGCACGGGCGTCGTCCGCCCGAGCCGGATGAGCTCGGCCTGCAGCTCCAGTCCGCTCATTCCGGGCATGCGCACGTCAAGCACGATGCAGCCCGGCCTCGTCGGATCATCGCCCTCAAGGAAAGCCTCGGCCGTCTCGTAGGCGGCGATGTCCCACCCTTCAATCGACAGGACGAATGCCTCGGACTTGCGGACCTTCGCGTCATCATCAACGATGCGCACCAGAGGCTTCGCCGCGGCCGACGGGATGAACAGTTCCTCCGTCATTGATTCTTCTCCGTTTCCTTCCGATCCTCTACTTCTTCACCGTCTGTTTCGGCATCCGCCAGCGGGATGCTGACCACGGCGCAGAGCCCGGGATCTTTTCTCACAAATTCCATATGGCCGCCCAGGCGCTCGACAATGGTCCGGCAGAGCGCGAGGCCGAGTCCGAGGCCGTCGGCCTTCGTGCTCGAGAGCGGCGTCTGCATGCGCTCGAACGCTTCGTCCGAGAGCTGCGGCCCGTGATCCCGCACCTCGAAGACAAGCCGGATCCCGTCCGAATGCCAGCCGAGCACCAGCCGCTTTTCGCCGGGCGGGCAGTCCTTCATCGCCGAGGCGCCGTTGCGGAGGAGATTGAGGAGCAGGAGTTCCATCTCAAGCGGATCAGCCTCTATGAAGACGCCGTCGGCGCTCGCGTCCGGAACGGTCTTGACCTTCACGCCCGAGGCCGTCGTGCTGTGGGCAAACGTCCTGAGCGCAGCCTCCGCGATGCCCGCGGGGCTCAGGCGCTCCCTCACCGCCTCCTTCTGCTTCGCGTAGTTGCGCACGCGGCTCACGATTTCCGAAATGCGCTCCGCCTCCTCGGTGATGCTTGAGGCCGCGTCGGCCACAACCGGATCCGCGCCGTAGCGCCGCTCGACGTACATCCTGAGACCGCCTGCAAAGTTGATCAGCGCGTAGAGCGGCTGTCTCACCTCGTGCGTGAGCATGGAGGACATCTGCGACACCACACCGATGCGCTCCATCTTCGAGAGTCTCTGACGGCTCTCGCGCGCATCGGCTTCAAGGGCCTTCTCCCGGCGCAGCGCGCCGCGCAGCTGGGCTGTGCGGATGAAGACCAGCCGGTTCGTGCGGATGACGTGGAGGATGAGCAGAACGAGGAGCCCCGCTGCGGCGAAGATCCATTCCGAATAGTTTTCCCAGAGAACCCGCCAGTCAAACTCCCGCAGGTAACGGTACGGGCCCACCTTGAGCGTGCGGAAGAGCTGATCCACGGATTCGAAGTCCGGGCAGACGCCCCAGGCGTCGCCCTCCCGCGAGGGCGGCTCGGAGAGGAGCGCCACGATGATGTCCTTGACGAGTTCCGAATCGGCCCAGGGCAGCGACGCGAAAACGATGTCCGGATAAAGCGGACCGGACCGGAGACAGCGCAGCTGCGTGCCGGGCTGCGGCTCCAGAATGCGGAACGCCCCCGGCTCGTAGGCGTGCTCGCGCATCACCCGCTCGAGATCGCAGGACTTGAGCACGCCCGCGTCCGCTCCGCCTGCGAGCACGATGCTCGCGACATCCGGGAATTCGGAGCGCGTGAAGATAGTGTTGGAGAAGAACTCCTCCGGGTCATGGCCCCGGTTCGCGATGATGCCCTGCAGCACCGTCCAGCCGCCGAAGCTCTCCGGCGACTCCGCGGCGATGCTCCGTCCCTTCAGATCAGAGATGCTCCGCACCGGGGAGGAACTCAGGACAAAAACTGTGGAGCTCACCGTGCGGGCGGGATCCGCTGCCATGGCGGTCGTGCGGACGGCGAGGTCCCTGGCCCCGACTCGCGCCTCCTCATAGGCGAAGACGCCGCTTTCGGCGATGAAGAACATGAGGCTGCGCTTCTCAATGGCCGCCTCAAGATCCTCAAGCCGCAGGAACTGCGTCTTGAAGACCGTGTCCGGGAACCGCTTTCTCAGATGCGCGATGGTCGGCCCGAAGCTGCCGACGATGAACTGCGGATCGAGCGAGGACTGCACGCCGATCGTGACCGTTTTCTTTGCGGCCGTCCGGGGGAGCTCCTCAGCACTGACCGTGAAGGCGGAACACAGCAGAACCCAGCACGGAATCAGAAGGATTGCCGTCCTTCGCATCGCCTCCGTCAGATTCAGAAGTGTTCGTCTCATCTCAGTCAACTCGTCTCTCAATCGAGCCAGTACACCCAGTCGATGACGGCGTTCAGAAACGCGATGCCGTTCGGGACGTTCTTCTCGCCCTCGACGCTCGCGTAGACCGCGTAGCGCTCGCCGTTCTGCGCGTGGATGTAGCCGCCGATGCTTCTGACGTCGTTCAGGTACCCCGTCTTGATGCGGCCCTCCTCGGGCGCGTAGTGACGGCGGGCCATCGTGCCGTCCTTTCCGGTGATGGGAAGCGACGCGAGGTACTCGGGCATGTAGGGGCCGCTGAAGCCCGCCGCGAGAAGCCTCGTCATCGCGCGGCCCGTGACGCGCGTCTCGCGCGAGAGGCCCGAGCCGTTGTCGATCGTGATCTCATCGGCCGGGATGCCGCGGCTCGCCATCCAGTCACGCAGTTCCGCACGGGCGTCCTCGATCGTCGCCGTGGGCGGGAAGACGAGAGGCGCCTTCTCCGGGGTCTTCTTCTGCGCGGTCTTCTTCGCGGGCGCGGATTTTTCAGCCTCCGCCTTCGCCTTCCGCTCCGCCTCAAAGGCCTTCCCGACGCGATGTACGCCGAGCGAGAGCAGTATCTGGCGGGCCATCGTGTTGTTCGACCACTTGTTGGTGAGCGCCGTCACCTCGGCGAGCGTGGGCGACATGCGCAGGAGGATCCGCTCGGCGTTCTCCGGCACCGGGCCCGCCACGACGCGGCCCGTCCACTTTCTGCCGTCGCGCTCCCAGAGCTCGCGGAAGAGGCGCTCGAAGTACTCGTCGGCCTCGAGCGCGATGACGCTGAAGTTCTTTGCGCCGCAGCGGGCGGGAAGCGTTCCGGAGAGAACCACGCGCTTGGTGTCCTTCGGTCCCTTGACGAGTTTGAATCCGATCGAGGTCTTCCAGTCCCCGCAGCCGCCCCGGGAGAGCTTGATGGTCTTCGGGACCGTGACGCCCGCGAGCGGCGGGAGCATCACGACATTGGCCACGCCTTTGGCAGGGTCGGGCGTGAACTCAAGCGTGATCGCGCGGTAGTTGACGAGCGCCGCGTCGGGCGGAAGGTTGTAGGGGCGCGAGGCGCGGCCGTCGAACGCCCCGGGATCCACCGCCGGAACGGCGAAGAGCGAGCGGTCGACGGTGACGTTCCCCTCGATGCGCTTCACGCCGAGGGCGGCCAGGCGTTCGATCTCGAGCGCGAAATCCTCCACGACGAAGGCGGGGTCGCCGCCGCCGCGGATCCAGAGACCGCCCTTCAGCACCCCTCTGCGGTCGGGCTGCGAGGTCGCGTAGAACCCCGTGTACCAGCGGTGGCTCGCCCCGAGGGTCTCGAGCGCAGCGAGGGTCGTCACGAGCTTCGCCGTGCTCGCGGGCTTGTGGGGCACGGCGTCGCGCCAGGCCAGCACCGGCCTGTCGGGCCTGCCCACGGGCACGATGGAGATGACGACGCCCTGAGGGTTCACGCGCGTGTGCTTCGCCGCGGCGAGCAGCACCTCGGGGAACTCCGTGAGCGTGGGCCGCGTCGCGGTGAGATTCCCCTCGGCCGACATCGGCGCGTAGCGCCGCGCCGGGGGCTCGGCCGGCTCCGCGTTCTCGTCCGGATCGTCCTGGCTGTCCGTCTGCGCCGGAGTGCCTTCCGCCGGTGCCGCAGGGGTCGCTTCCGTCGCCCGGGCGGTCCCGGAGAACGGGACGGCGCCGAAGGCAAGAAGCCCGAGCGCGACTGCAAGCACCGAATTCCTAAGGAAAATTTTCATCAGAGGCCCCTTGAGAAAAAATTTTTACTCCGGGGCTTGAAATCCTTCGGAGCGTCCCCATATAGGGATTAAATGGTAACGGAAGCCCCTTCATTGAGCGGCCTCCGCCCTGGTAACAGTTTTTCACTTCCGGCCGCCCCGGGAGGAGTCCTCTGAAGCAGGCCTTCCGGCGTCCGGCGCATCATTTTTCGTCAATGGAGAATTCCAAGATGCAGATCCGTCCCTTGCATGACCGCGTCATCATCAAGCGCCTTGAGGCCGAAACGACGACCGCCTTCGGCATCGTCATCCCCGACTCGGCCGGCGAGAAGCCCGACCAGGGCGAGGTGATCGCCGTCGGTCCCGGCAAGCGCGATGAGGCCGGCCGCATCGTCACCCCGGACGTCAAGGTGGGTGACCGCGTCCTCTTCGGCAAGTACTCCGGCCAGACCGTCAAGGTCGACGGCGAAGAGCTCCTCGTCATGCGCGAGGAGGACATCATGGGCGTTCTCGAGTAATTGCACACTCCGCCCTCTCCAGAACAGATTTCACGCACAGATTGAAGGAAATACAAAATGGCTGCTAAGCAGGTCCTTTTCAGTGATGACGCCCGCTCCAAGATGGTCCGCGGCATCAACGTTCTCGCCAACGCCGTCAAGGTGACGCTCGGCCCGAAGGGCCGCAACGTCGTCCTCGAGCGTTCCTTCGGCGGCCCGACCGTCACGAAGGACGGCGTCTCCGTCGCCAAGGAGATCGAGCTCAAGGACAAGTTCGAGAACATGGGCGCCGCGATGGTCCGTGAAGTCGCCTCCAAGACGAGCGACAACGCCGGTGACGGCACGACCACGGCCACGGTTCTCGCCCAGGCGATCGTCGACGAAGGCATGAAGTTCGTCGCCGCAGGCATGAACCCGATGGATCTCAAGCGCGGCATCGACAAGGCCGTCGCCGCCGCCATCGCCGAGCTCAAGAACCTCTCGAAGCCCACCACGACGAACAAGGAAATCGCCCAGGTCGGCGCCATCTCCGCCAACTCCGACGAGGAGATCGGCGAGATCATCTCCGAGGCGATGGACAAGGTCGGCAAGGAAGGCGTGATCACGGTCGAGGACGGCAAGAGCCTCAAGAACGAGCTCGAGGTCGTCGAAGGCATGCAGTTCGACCGCGGCTACCTCTCGCCCTACTTCATCAACCAGCCCGAGAAGCAGTCCTGCGTCTTCGAGAACCCGTTCGTGCTGCTGCACGACAAGAAGATCTCGAACATCCGCGAGCTTCTCCCGGTGCTCGAGCAGGTTGCCAAGGCCTCGCGTCCGCTCGTCATCATCGCCGAGGACATCGACGGTGAGGCGCTCGCCACGCTCGTCGTCAACTCCATCCGCGGCATCCTCAAGGTCGTCGCCGTCAAGGCCCCGGGCTTCGGTGACCGCCGCACGGCCATGCTCGAGGACATCGCTGTCCTGACGGGCGGCACGGTGATCTCGTCGACCGTCGGCCTCTCGCTCGACAAGGCCACGCTCGCCCAGCTCGGCTCGGCCAAGAAGGTTGAGATCTCCAAGGAGAACACCACGATCATCGACGGCGCCGGCGATGCCACCGCCATCGAGAACCGTGTCCAGAACATCCGCACCCAGATCGAGACCGCGACGAGCGACTACGATCGCGAGAAGCTCCAGGAGCGTGTCGCGAAGCTCGCCGGCGGTGTTGCGCTGATCAAGGTCGGCGCCGCCACCGAGGTCGAGATGAAGGAGAAGAAGGCCCGCGTCGAGGACGCCCTCCACGCCACCCGCGCCGCGGTTGAGGAAGGCATCGTCCCGGGCGGCGGTGTTGCTCTGATCCGCGCCAAGCTCGCCATCAAGGACCTCAAGGGTGACAACGACGAGCAGAACGCCGGCATCCGCATCGTTCTGCGCGCCATGGAGGAGCCGCTCCGCCAGATCGTCGCCAACGCCGGCGACGAGCCCAGCGTCGTGGTGAACACGGTCGCCCAGGGCGAAGGCAACTTCGGCTACAACGCTCAGACGGCCCAGTACGGCGACCTCGTCGAGATGGGCGTGCTTGACCCGACGAAGGTCACCCGCACGGCTCTCCAGAACGCGGCCTCCGTCGCCTCGCTGATCCTCACGACCGACTGCATGGTCGCCGACCTTCCGGTCGAAGAGAAGCCCATGCCCGCCGGCATGGACGGCATGGGCGGCATGCCCGGCATGATGTAATCAGCCGCGCAGATCCCCTGATCTGATCCGAGCCCCGCCTCCCCGTTCACGGGAGGCGGGGCTCTTCTTTTCTGCAGATCCTGAACATGGCAACGCCCGCGTCTTCAGAGAAAACGCGGGCGTCGGAAAGGATTCAGGAATCGTTTCCTGAGGCGTCTCAGTACTTCACGCCAGTGAGCTTCGCGAACTCAGCGGTCGTCGACTGCGGCATCGCGATGTAGCGGCCGTCGGGCATCTGAATCGCGCCGAACGGGACGGAGTTGCCGGCGGCGCGGCGGAAGGCCTTGGAGTTCTCCCAGACCTTGACGCGCTTCTCCCACGGGAACTCCTGGCCGCGGATGTCGAGGCCCTTGAACTTCTCGTCGCGGAAGTGCGCCTCGTGCTCGAGGAACTTCGCCTTCGGGTCGGCCGCGGAAAGGATCGCGGCGCCCTGCGGCTCGCTGTTCGGGTTGAGCACGGCGACCGGGTGCCAGATGAAGGTGACCTTCCCGAGGAAGGGCTTCAGCTGGTTGTACTCCCAGACGCACCACTGGCACTGGGGATCAAAGACGATGCGCACGACCGGGGCGCCCTTCGGGCCTTCGAAGACAACGCCCTCGCCCTTCTCGGCGAGTTCGACGAAGCAGCGCTCCGGGTTGAAGTCGGTCGGGACGTCGGGCATCTTCGGCCACTCGCGCTTCTTCTCGGCGGCGTGGGCGGCGGGCAGCGCCGCGGCGGCGAGCGCACCGGCGGCCGCGAGGAAGGAACGACGGTTGAAGGAGTGAGTCATTTAGAAAGTCTCCTGGAAATTCTGTGGTTCTTCGGACTCAGGCCGGTCAGTCAGTCTCTCCTCTGCACTCGAACCTGCCGTCAGGTGTCATCGTAATCCGAGACGTGCGCTGACGGGCCGTCGTTCACGATTTCTCGCATTTTTCCGCAAGTGCTCTGCGGGTAATACCGCAGTGTTCTTGACCGTCCGGGGACGGAGCGGGGACAATTACGGGCTTGAAGAAGAACCGGCCGCGCGAAAGTCCGCGGCCTCCAGGAGAACAGGACAAATGAAATTCACCGAGATGCTCAAGGCGCGCTGGCACAACCAGAACACGCTCCTCTGCGTGGGCCTCGACCCCAACACGTCGCGCTTCCCCGAGGAACTCGCCGACGATCCGGACGCGATCCTGCACTTCTGCTGCGGCATCGTTGACGCCACCGCGGACCTCGTCTGCGCCTTCAAGCCCCAGATCGCCTACTTCGCGAGCGAGGGCGCCGAGGCCGCTCTGAAGCGCATCATCAGCTACATCCACGCGAACCACCCCGGCATCCCCGTGATTCTTGACGCCAAGCGCGGCGACATCGGCTCGACCTGCGAGCACTACGCGCGCGAAGCGTTCGAGCGCTTCGGCGCCGACTGCGTGACGCTCTCGCCCTACATGGGCGAGGACACGATCTCGCCCTACCTCGCCTGGGAGGAGAAGGGCGCATTCCTGCTCTGCCGCACCTCGAACAAGGGCGGCGATGACCTGCAGATGCTCGACGTGGGCGGCGAGCGCCTCTTCGAGCACGTCGCGCGCCTCGTGGCCGAGAAGTGGAACCGCACGGGCGAGCTCGGTCTCGTCGTGGGGGCCACCTACCCCGAGGAGCTCGCCGCGGTGCGCCGCATCGCCCCGGACATCCCGCTCCTCGTGCCGGGCATCGGCGCGCAGGGCGGTGACATCGAGGCGGCCGTCAAGGCCGGCATGGACACGGAGGGCGCCGGCATGGTGATCAACTCCGGCCGCGCGATCCTCTACGCGAGCCGCGGCGCCGACTGGCGCGAGGCCGCCCGAAAGGCCGCGACCGAGACCCGCGACGCGATCAACGCCGCCCGCAGTCTCTAAGAAACAAGGGCGGCCCGAAGGGCCGCCCCGTAAGATTTTTTCTGAAGGAACGTCGTCATCAAACGAATGGCGGCGTTCCTTCGTTTTTCTTCAGGCGCGTCAGCCGCGCTTCGCGACCTCGCGGCCCGCGATGGAGCCGTTGACGATGCAGTCCGTGACCGCGCAGGAGCCGAGACGCACCGCGCCATGCACGCCGCCCGTGGCCTCGCCCGCGGCATAGAGCCCCGGGATGATGCCGCCGCGGATGCTCACCACCTCGGCCTTCGGTGTCGTCAGGATGCCGCCCATCGAGTGGTGCACCTTCGGCGAGATACGTGTCACATAAAACGGTCCGTCCGTGAGCGTCTGCAGGCGCTCGTTGACGCGGCGGCCGAGCGGATCCTTCTTCGTCGTGACGGACTCGTTCACCTCGGCGATGGTTTTCTCGAACGCCTCCTTCGGGATGCTGTAGGCCTTCTCGAGGGCCTCGAGCGTGTCGAACTTCCAGCAGACGCCGGCCTTGAGGATGCGCTCAAGCATGCCCGGGCGCATGTCCTCGAAGATCTTCGCGGTCTTGCTGTCGCCGAAGGCAAGCACGTCATGGCCCTCCCTCAGGTGCGCGATGATCGCGTCGCTGCGGATCTTGCGGTCGGCGAGCTCGTTGACGAAGCGCCTGCCGGTGGCGGCGTCGAACCAGAAGCCGCGCGATGAGGTCGCGCCCGTCCAGGTCCAGGCGATGCCGAAGCCCTTCTCGTCCGGGCTCGTGTAGGGCAGGCACTGCAGCCAGTCGCACTGAATGAGCTGCGCGCCGATGGCGTTCGCCTCACGGATGCCCTCGGAGGTGGCGCCCGGATGGTTCGTCGACTGGAAGTTCTCGTCGAGGTTCGGATCGAACATCTTCCGGTACTCGACGTCGGCGCAGAAGCCGCCGAAGGCCAGCACGATGCCTTTCCGCGCGCGGATGAACTTCTTCCTGCCCGACTCCTCGCGGCCGAAGCGATAGCCCTCGCGGACTTCGAGACCGACGGCGGTGCCCGCGTCGTCGAGAATGATGTGGTCCATGATGCAGCGCAGGCGCGGCTTCACGCCGAGCTTTTCGAGCGCGGCGAGCTGCTTCCTGACGATCTCAGAGCCCGAGCCGTTCGCGGTGAGCGCGCTGCGCGGCACGCGGTGGCCGCCCTCGTGGGTGTTAAGCTTCCACTGAACGCCGAACTCATCGATGAGGCGGCGGTAGGCGGGAAGCGCGCCCTCGCAGACGGTCTTCACCTTGTCCCGGTGATTGAGGTTGAGACCGGCCTTCAGCATGTCCTCGGCCATCGCCTCGGGCGAGTCCTCAATGCCGTCCTTCTTCTGGAAGTCATTGCCAGGGACGCACATGATGCCGCCGTTGATGATCGAGTTGCCGCCGGGGGTGGCCATCTTGTCGATGACGATGCACTCGGCGCCGGCCTTCCTGACCTCGTAGGCGGCCATCAAACCCGCGAAGCCCGTGCCGATCACGATCACGTCAGTCGTCTCGTCCCACTTCGCGGGGACGTTCGAGCAGGCGGCCTGCGCAAAGGGCGCTGCCACGGCCGCGGCGGAGCCGGCGGCGACGCTGCCGAGGAGCTGACGACGGGAAATGCTGGTGCTCATGGTTCTTCTCCTTTGTGAATCCCGGCCGTTCTTCTTGCTGCCCTTCCCCGGAATGAACGCTGACGGGCGGTCTGCCCTGTCAAAGTTATAAATTCAGGTTTCTCTGCAGATCTCTGAAG
>NZ_JAUNSF010000185.1 GCF_030539355.1 Sutterella sp. | reverse complement strand
AAAAAGAGGGGCAGGAACCGCGCTCTTGATCGCGGGTTCCTGCCCCCTGGAGAGAAGCGAAGACGCTCTCAAAGGCTCACCGGAATCGGGACGGTGAGCGCTGTCTCAGCCGGGAATCAGGCCTTGGCGAGGGCCTTGCCGACGAGGCGTCCGAACGTGACCGTGCGGCCGCAGGCCATGCCGGTCGAGAGGTTCGGGTAGGTGTTGGCGAAGTAGCTGCCCGAGTCGTTGCCGACGACGTAGAGGCCCGGGATCGGGTTGCCCTCGGTGTCGATGGCGCGCATCTGGGTGTCGATCTGGATGCCGTCCATCGTGCAGAGGATCTGGCCCGTGCACTTGCAGCCGTAGAACGGAGCCTTGTTGACCGGCGACAGACGGAACTTCTCCTTGGCGAAGTCCTCGTCAACGCCCTTCGCGACCATGCCGTTGTAGCGGTCGACCGTGGCGCGGAGCTGCTTCGGCGGGATGCCGAGCTTCTCGGCGAGCTCCTCGATCGTGTTGCACTGGAAGACGTAGCCGTCCTTGATCAGGCCCGGGAGCATGCGGTCGCGGATCGTCTGGTACGGGATGTTGGGGTCGGCGCCGTTTTCGAACGGATAGAGGCGCGAGCAGCCGTGCATCTTGAACTGCTGGCAGTACGTGGTCCAGTTGCTGTCGAAGATGACGTAGTGCGCGTGGCCCTTCTGGTACTCGTCGCAGTGCAGGATGTTCTCGTACGTGCCGGACTCGTTGATGAAGCGGACGCCGTCCTTGTTCACCTTGAGCCAGGGCTGCGAGCCCATCCAGAAGAAGCCGGAGTCGCCGGACTTCGTCGTCTCGGGGCCGGGCTCCTGATCCGGACGGATGGCCGTGCGGTCGAACATCATCATGGAGTGCGTCTCGTCGAACTTGGCACCGGCCCAGATGCAGGCGCGGATGCCGTCGCCGTGGGCGCCCGGCATGGCGCGGGTGCGGCCGTTGATGCGGAGGTTCCAGGGCTGGAGGGCCTCCATCATCTTCCAGTTCTGGGCGTAGCCGCCGGTGGCGACCACGACGCCCTTCTTCGCGTTGTAACGGACATAGTTGCCGTCGGCGTTCGTGGCGATGACGCCGGTGACGCGGCCGTTCTCCTTGACGAGCTTGACCATGCGGGTCGAGTAGTCAAAGCGGGCGCCCTTCTTCACGGCGTAGTCGTGGAGCACGCGGTTGCCGTCCAGGGGCTTGCCGGTGCCGTCGTTGCTGGTGCGCCAGCGCGGCGAGTGGCCGGTCGGGAAGTGATGGTAGCGGGACTCGTCGACCGTGTCGCCGGACTCGTGCCAGAGCTCGACGCCGCGCTCCTGCAGACGGTCGCCGTACCAGTCGATCGTGGCGCCGGAGTTGTCGCAGAAGAGCTTGACGAGGTCCTGCAGGTTGTGGCCGGCGGCGTACTGCGTGGCCATCGTGACGTAGTCCCACTTGTCGATCTTCGTGCCCCAGGCCTTCTGGTAGCGCGAGTCGATGGCGGCGAGGTCGTCACGGATGCCGGTGCCGGTGGGGAAGCGGTCGATGCCGATCACCTTGGCGCCTTCCTCGGCGGCGGCGCACACGGCGAACATGCCGCCCGTGCCGCAGCCCACGACGAGGATGTCGGTGTCGATCGTGGCGGAGATCTTGTCAGCGGGGATCTCGGGCTCCTTGCCGAGCCAGTCGCCGTCATCCTCGACGGCGGCGGCCTTCTCGATCACCTCGACGGGGATCTCGCCCTTGGCCTGCTGGATGCACTTCGCGGCGGCCTTCTGGACGGCGGAGGTGGTGATCGTGGCGCCGGAGACGCCGTCGATCTGGGCCGACTGGGCCTTGAGGAGGAACTCGCGGAGCTTCGGAGCGGCGGCCTGGCCGATGCTCGGGGTCTCGTGCGAGGCGTCGATCACGACGTCGGTGATCTTGTCGGCATCGAAGGTCATCGTGACGATGACGTCACCGCCGATGCCGGCGGCCTTCGAGGAGTAGGTGCCCGGGTTGTAGATGCCCTTCGGAGCAGCGAGCGCCATCGGCGACGCGGCCGTCGCGGCGAGGGTGGCACCGCTCGCGAGGCTCGTGCGAAGGAAATTTCTACGGGAAAGATTCTTCTTTTCCATCTTTTCTCTCCAGATATTATTTGGATAAAGGGCACCAATTTAGATATTGCGATTGACTGCCTTGAAGGCATCAGGAGAAACCGAGGAATCTCAATCGCTTGTACTAATGCGCCCAGTCAGGTCATTCGACCGCCCCAATATTTTCGAACTAATCAGGTTTAATTCGAAAGCGGGGTATTCCCAAACGACGGGGAAATTCTACGGGGCCGCCTCCGCGCGTCGTAACCCAA
>NZ_JAUNSF010000081.1 GCF_030539355.1 Sutterella sp. | reverse complement strand
CGGTACGGCCACGAGCTACAACCAGGCGGCCGTTGTCACCTTCACCTCCGGCGAGGACTTCCTCGCCCAGGCGGTCAACGAGTCGGCCGCGGCCCTGACGGTCACGGGTCTTGACGGCACCGGCTACGGCTCGATCACCGTCAATGCCGAGGACACTCTTGAGATCGAGGCCCTGAGCGCCGGCGCGGGAACCGTCACCGGCATTGACTGGGGCGTTTCATCGACCAGTGTGTACGCCACGCTTGAGAGCACGGACGGCGACATCAAGGTAACCGCTCTCTCCGAGGGCACGTCTGCGGACGTCTACACCATCACGGGCGTTAGTCGCACGAGCGGCCAGGTCCGGATGACGACCTCGCTCACGGACAGCGTCCAGATCGTCGCCGGACTTTCGTCCTCGGATGTGACTGCCTCGGACGGGAGTTCCGTCACGGCCATCCGTACCTCGGGCTCAAGCCGAAGCCTGAATGTGAGCACGGGCAGTTTCCTCGCCCAGGCGACCAATGCCTCGAGTTCAGAGGTCACCGTCTCGGCGCTTTCCGCGACGGGCTACAACTATGTGACAGTCGCGACGAGCGGGGCGATGACATTCCTCGCCGAGAGCGCGGGCGCGGGTGATGTCACGGGCATTGACTGGAATTCCTCCTACTCATCCTCCACGCTCACGAGCACGGGTGGAGACATCACCATTTCGGCCGAGTCCACCGGAAGTGCGTCGGGTACCTACACCGTCGCCGGCTACAGGGCTTCAATAAGTTCGAGCTTCACTACAGTCACGCTCAACAGCGGCGACTACGACACGTATATTCTCGCCACCCTTTCGAATGCGAGTGCAGCGGCTTCTGCTGACAGCTCGGTCACCGCGATCGACCTCTCCGGCGGCGGCCGCATCTGGGTTGACGACGCGGATGATTTCACGGCTCTGGCGATGAATGAATCGACCGCTGCCGTGACGGTCAAGGGACTGAGCGCGGATCTCACTACGGGATATTCGACGGTGAGAATCCTCGCGGACGGAGATCTCACGATTGCTGCTCAGAGCTCCGGTGCAGGAACGGTCACGGGCATTGACTGGTATGGAGGCAATTCGTCAAGCGACATTCAGGGCGGCACCATCACAATTTCGGCTGTCTCGACCGGGACGAGTGACGGGAACTACACCGTCACAGGCCTGAATGCCACCTCCAAGACGCTCAATCTCAACAGCGGCACCGGCGACACAAGCATTGTGGCAGCCATAACGGCCGCCGGTGCGGGAAGCACCGGCAGTGTGACCGCCATTGATGCCACAGGGACTGGGTGGCCGTGGATCTACTCCGGCAAGTTCCTCGCTCAGGCGACGAATGCCTCGGCGGGTGACATCGTCGTGACCGGTATCACCAATGCCTACGGCACATACATTTATGCCAGTGATTCGCTGACGGTCACGGCGCAGAGCGCCGGCTCAGGCGATGTCACCGGCGTGACCAACTCCGCGTATGCGACGCGACTCTACAGCTCCGGCGGCGACGTTGCCGTGTCGGCTGTCGCCACAGGCTCCGCGGCCGGCAATGTCACGGGCGTGGAAGCTACCGGAGGCGGCATTTCGATAGCGAACAGCGGCTACGACACCGACATCCTTGCAAAGGTTTCCTCCGAGAATGCCGCCGGCTCAGGCAGTGTGACCGCGGTCGGTACGACAGGCACCGGCTCGGTGGGCATTGTTACGGATGCTCTCACCATCGAGGCCTCCAACGTCTCGTCCTCTGCGGGCGGGGCGGTCACCGGCGTGAGCAATGCCGCCACGACCACGGTCACGGCTGCTGGCGTGGTCTCGGTCTCGGCCGGCAGCGCCGGCTCGGGCGATGTCACGGGCATCACCAGCGCAGGTACAGCCACGATCACGAGCACGGGAGGCGACATCGGCGTCGCCGCCACGGCCTCCGGAACATCGGTCGGGAACGTCACGGGCCTTGTCGCCACGGGCGGAACCGCCACGCTCTCGAACACGGGCTGGGACACGGCTGTGCTCGCGGCTGTCTCGTCGACCGAAGCCTCCGGCACCGGCAGCGTAATCGCCGTCGGTTCCTCCGGGACCGGCCAGGTCAGCGTCACGACGGACGGATTCACGGCGCAGGCGACGAATGCCTCGGCCAATGAGATGGCTGTCACGGCGATCGAGGACGCGTACTCGATCACCGTCAACGCCGATGATCTGGTCTCGGTTCTCGCACGGAACTCGGGCTCGGGCGACGTCTACGGCATCGACTCCACGGGCACGACCCAGATCACGAGCACGGGCGGTGACATCGGCGTCTCGGCCGAGGCCGACGGAACGACAACAGGCAGCGTCACGGGCGTGGCCGCCACGGACGGCACTGTCACGTTCTCGAACGAAGGTCACGACCTTGTCGTGATCGCCGCGGCTTCAAACGAAGGAGCCTCCGGAACAGGCACCGTGGTCGCGGTCAGTGCCTCCGGCTCCGGCTCGGTCAGCGTAACGACGGACGCCTTCACGGCGCAGGCGACGAACGCCTCCACACAGGTAAGCGGTGCCGTCTCCGCGGTCCGCGCCGAGAGCGAGAGCGCCGCGGTCGCTTCGGTCACCGCCGGCGACAATATCTTGATCACGGCGCAGAGCGCCGGCTCGGGCGACGTCTCCGGCATCGACTGGAACACGTCAAGCGGCTCGGCCTCGTTCACGACGAGCTCGGGCGGCATTTCTGTTACTGCCTCCGCCTAGGGCGGCACCGCCGCCGCGGTCGATGCCTCGGGCGGCGCGGTTGATCTCTTGACCACGGGCGACGCAGGCACGGAAAGCATCACTGTTGAAGCGAGTTCGACCGGAGGCGCAGCCTACGGCATCCGTGCCAGAAAGAGCGCCGATGCGACTGACTCCGGCTCGACCGACGCCTCCGGCGAAGAATCGACGATCATGCTGCTCGCCTCCGCCGAGGACGAGATCTCCACGGCTGACGAGACCGGTGAAACGACAGCTTCGACCTCCGACACGGTCACGGCTGACACCGGCTGGCTCACCATCACGGCCACGGCCGGGGGTGAGAGCCCGGCTGTCGCCGTGCACGCCGGCGACGGCTACACGGTTGACCTGGACGCCTCCTCTGGCGCAACCGTCGCGGCCGATGACATCGCGATCATCGCGACCGGCACGGGCCAGGCGTCGCTTGAGGCCTCCGAGACCACGGGCTCGACCGTCACGGGCGGCATCGCCGTCGCGGCGGTCGGCAGCGGCGCCGCGGCGACCGTCGACACCGGCGACGGTGCAACGGTAACGGGCGACATCTACGCGGCCGACGGCGGCTCGGTGGACGTGACCCTCTACGAAGGCTCGACCTTCACGGGTCTCACGGACAACTGGAGCCAGACGGACGAGACCCTGTACACGACCTACACGGCCGAGGACCGCGATGACGCCGTGGCGGTGATCGCCGCGGCCACCGACGAGAATATCTCCGGCACGGAATCGGGCTCGATCAGCCTGAGCCTCGGCTCCGGCTCGACCTGGAACGTGACGGGCGACTCGTGGCTTGACAGCCTTGACGTCCGGAGCGCCGTGGTCGACATCAGCTACGCCACGATTCCGTCCGCTTCGAACTATCACCGCGTCACGACGAATACGCTCTCGGGCTCGGACGGCACCTTCACGATCAGCATCGATCTCGCGAACGAGTCCGCTGACAACGTGGCGACCGACCAGCTTGTCATCATCGACGGCAGCACCGAGACCGCAACCCACAAGGTCGCGATCGAGCTCGTGGGCGAGGAACCCGCGTCGGATAAGCTCCACAGTGCGAACTGGCTCATCTCCCAGATGAACGAGAGCCCGAGCTCAAGCCTCGCCTTCGAGACGACCGGTGACTACCGCACGTCGAGCACGACCGTCGCCTACGACGGCTCGACCGACTCGTGGGCGCTCAAGTTCCTCCCGGCCGACGAGGTCGAGATGATCGAGACCACGGACTGGACGACGAAGACCAACACTAACGAGGTTTCGGCCGCGTCCGAGTCCGCCGATGCGTCCGGCACAACCGAGACCGAGGCCGCGGAGGCCACCACCATCTCGGGCGAGGCCGGCAACTGGTATCTCGTCCGTATGACGGGCTCCAACGCGCCTGACACGCCTGAGACGGACACCGTCAAGAACGTCGGCACCTCGCAGGCGCAGTACCTTGCCTGGAGGGGCGATCTCTCCGACCTGAGGCAGCGTCTTGGTGAAGTCCGCTATGGCGCGCAGGACGGCGGATGGGTCAAAATCATCTATGAACGTGAACGTGCCTCCGGCCTCGCCGGCCAGGGGTACAAGGCAAAGACCTACGGCATCCACGTCGGTGCCGACGGGTTTGTAAAGAACACCGAGAACGGCTCGTGGCTCGCGGGCGGCTCTTTGAGGTTCGCGCGTGTTGATCAGAAGCATCTCGCCGAGGCCGGCAACGGCGAAGGCGAGCTCGATCAGTACTCCGCGAAACTCTACGCGACGCTCACGAGCCGTTCCGGTGCCTATGCGGACATCGTCCTCTCAGGCGGCTACTACGATCAGGACCTTGAGGGCGTGAGCAACCAGGGTCATCTCGCCAAGGCCGACTACAGCACCTACGGCGCGGGCATCTCGGTCGAGGCCGGTCACATGCTCTCCTTCGGAGAGGACGTGGACGACCGTCAGTGGTACAACCACTGGTTCCTCGAGCCGCAGCTGCAGCTTGCGTACTACTGGCTCAAGGGCAAGGACTTCAACACGACCACCGGCATGAGCGTCTCGCAGGACGACGTGCACTTCCTCACCGGGCGCGCCGGCTTCGTGCTCGGCAAGAAGTGGAACTACGGCGGCGAGGACGACCTCGACAAGCGCTTCCTGCAGGTTGCGCTGAAGGGCGGCCTCATCCACGAGTTCCTCGGCGAGCAGGACGTGACCCTGAACGATAGCTACAAGTTCCAGGCCGACATGGGCGGAACGACGTACTACTACGGCTTCACGGGTGACTGGGAGTTCGCACGGTCGCAGAAGTTCTACCTGACGATCGAGCAGGAGCGCGGCAGCGACTACCGCAAGGATCTCGGCGTCCGCTTCGGCTACCGCAACGCGTTCTGAGGGAGGTGAGGAAAATGAGAAAGCACATTCTTTTCGCCGCTCTCAGTCTTGCGCTCGCGCAGATGGCCCCGGCCCAGGAGGTCGATCTCGAGAAATGCCGTCCGGCGACGGACTCCTTCGAGGCGATCGTTGACGTGTCGGGCTCGATGATGAAGCCGCAGCCCGACCGCAGGAAGTCGAAGTATCCGGATCAGGCGGAGGCGCACGAGAACGCCTCGGAGGAGCTCGCCCTCACGGCGGAGCCCGCCGCCGAGGAACCTCAGTCCGAATCCCGGCAGGAATCCCAGGCTGCTAAGGAAGAGGAGACCGAGCCCGACGACGAGGCGAAGATCGCCAAGGCGAAGCGGTTCCTCCTGAAGCTCAGCGAGGACGCGGACATGTCGATCCGCTCCGGACTCTTCACGATGGGGCCCTTCACGGTGCAGCTGCCCTCCGAGATCCGCGAGAAGGAGCCCTACGCCGAGCGCGTGGAGGAACTCCCCGAGGACCTCGAGACGATCGGCCGCATGACGTGGCTCGGCCAGCGCGCGAGGCGTCACCTCTCGAACGCCGAGGGCGGCAGCCGTGCGCTGCTCCTTATCACCGACGGCGCCTTCACGACCTGGAAGATGGACGAGAAGCAGAACCCGACGACGGTCTTCAAGGAGTTCCGCGAGGCCAATCCCGGCAACACGATCTACTTCCTCTCGCTCGCCGACAACGACAAGATCCGCGAGGACGCGGAGGCCGTGATCGGCGCGAAGGCGATTGACCTGAACGAAGTCCTCGAGAAGGAGGAGGTCTACCGCGAGCTCGTGCGTCAGATCTTCAGAAGTGACTGCCCGCCGGTCGTCGTGCCTCCGCAGATGATCGAGCTCCACGGCATCGTCTTCGACTTCGACAAGCATTACCTCACGGCCGAGTCGCAGCAGATCCTCGACGACGCGCTCGCGCTCATCGCGGCGCTCCCCGAGAACGTGCCGATCGAGATCCGCGGCTGGACCGACTGGTGCGGCTCCGACGAATACAACGCGGGCCTTTCGCAGCGCCGTGCGAACTCGGTGAGGAAGTACTTCATCGATCACGGCATCGCCGCGGAGCGTCTCACCGCGACCGGCCACGGCAAGTCCTTCACCTATGACAACCGCAACTCGCACGGCCGTCACCGCAACCGCAAGGTCGAGCTCGTGATCGGCGCCTACGAGTCGATCCCGTGGGGCACCGAGGCAGAGAAGGAGGCCGAGCGCGAACGCATGCGGCGGAAGCTCAACGCGCATCCGCAGCAGTGATCCATCTCTGTTTCGTTGACAAGCGGGAGTTCCTTCTTCGAGGGGCTCCCGCTTTTCTTCAGCGGCCGGGCCCGGATGGGTGTAGAAATCCGGAAGCAACCAACATTTCCCTTTGGGAGACCATTCATGACCCAGCCCGACTTCAATGAGATCTGCGCCCGCGAGGCCGAGCGCATCTTCGCCGACGTCTTTGCGCTCTCGCGCTCCGAGGGCGGGAGGCGGGGCGTGACGCGCCTCGGCTACACCGCTGCCGAGGACGCCGTGATGGCTTATCTCACCGAGGAGGGCCGGCGGCTCGGGCTCGAGATCGAGACCGACCCCGCGGGGAACGTCTGGATGACGCTCCCCGGCGAGAACCGCACGCTCCCCGCGCTCGCCGCCGGCAGCCACACCGACAGCGTGCTCGACGGCGGCAACTACGACGGGCTCGCCGGCATCTGCGCGGCGCTCGCGCCGGTCTGGTGGCTCCGAGCCCAGGGGAAGAAGCTGCGCCGCGACTACCGGGTGCTCCTCATCCGCAGCGAGGAGCAGGGCCTCATCGGCACGACGGGTATTCTCGGGGAGCTCAAATCGGAGGATCTGGAGCGGCGCTTCATCGAAGGCGGCCCGACATTGGGCGAAGCGCTCGCGGCGCACGGCATCGACCCCGCGCCCCTGATGGGAGGGGAGCCCCTCATTGATCTCGGGGGAATCGCGGCCTTCTTCGAAGCGCACATCGAGCAGCGTGACGTGCTCGACAGATCTCCTGATCTGCGGGTCGGCATCGTGACGGGCATCCGCGGCGTGCGCGTGCACCGCAGGATCGCCGCGAAGGGCGTCACCGCCCACGCGGGGGCGGTCGAGTACGCGGAGCGCCATGACGCGGTCGCGGCCTGCGCGCGCTTCATCTCGCGCATGTACGACCACTGGACGCGCGCGGTGGCGCGCGGCGAGGACCTCGTCTTCACGACAGGCGGCATCCGCACGCCCGACACGGCGATCTTCAACAAGATCTCGGGCGAGTGCGAGATGACGCTCGACATGCGCTCGCTCGACCAGGCGACCTTCGACCGGTTCTCGGCTCTCATCGACCGCGAGCTCGCGGACATCGCCCTCGAGATGGGCGTCGCGTTCGAGGCCGACCCGCCGGTGCTCCTCCCCTGCAACCGCTGCGACGCGGCGCTGATGCAGCGGCTTCACAAGGCTGCGGAGAGCCTCGGAACCGGAGTGCGCGAGATGGCGTCGGGCGCGACGCACGACGCGGCGAACTTCGGCGGCGCGGGCGTGCCCTACGCGATGCTCTTCATAGCCAACCAGAACGGCTCGCACAACCCCGATGAGGCAATGCGCACCGATGACTTCGTCGCCGCCGCGGCGGTGATGACGCGGGCGATCGAGCAGTTCGACGCCTGAGGTTTCTTCTCTTCAGAAATGAAGAGAAGCCGTACGCTTCGTGCCCTCGATCAGGAAGTCTCTCCCTTGAAGTGCTTTCGGCCGCACCCAAAGCATCCTGATCGAAAGAGAAGCGTACGGCCTCGCCTTCCGCGGAAACCGGATTGTCTTTTCCCCGATTCCCCGGCGGGAATCAGGCGCTCTTCTCCATTATGTGCACTGCAGTGTCCCAGAGCACCGAGGCCGCAAGGAGCGCGAAGAGCGTCGCGCAGATGCGGTTCATGATCATGGACGCGCGCTCACCCTTGAGGAACCGCCTCGCCTTCACTACTGTGAAGCTCCAGAGAACGTGGCCGAGGAAGACCACGACGCCGAAGACAGTCGTGAGGATCATCGCCTGCGAGGTGTAGCTTCCCTGCGGGTCGATGAACTGCGGCAGCAGCGAGAGCACGTACACGTAAAGCATCGGGTTCGTGCCCTGGAGCAGCGCGGCCGTGCAGAAGATCTCGCGGTTCACCGACTTCGTCCTTTTCGCGTCCGGAGCCTCGAGCGCCTGCGTCTCGTCGAGCTTCGAGAAGTCCGTGGGCTTCGCGGTCCAGCTTCTCCAGCCGAGCCAGAGAAGCAGCAGCGCCGAGCACGTCTGGAGCGCCGAGAAGAGCACGGGCGAGGCGGTGATCACCGCCCCGAGGCCCGCCGCACAGACATACGCAATCAGCGTCGCGCCGATGCAGTTGCCGGCGGGCGAGGCGAAGACATGCCGTGCCCCGTGCCTCAGTGCGTTCGAGATGGTGCAGAGCACACCGGCGCCGGGCGTGAGCACCGTCGCGATCGTGATGAAGAGGAAGACGGAGAAGTTCTGCGTGGTCATTTTGTTTTTTTGGGACAGCGCTTCACCGGAGGTGCCGGCCTGGAGGAGCTTTTGGAATCCCGGAGGGGTTCCTGACGGACGCCTCCGGTGAAGCGCTGTTCAGTGACAGGAAGTCTATGGGTGGAGATGAAAGGAAAATCTTTGGGAGGAACGAGGAATTTCCGTGAACCCGGGCGTGTTCCGTCAGGCCTGCAAGTTCATCAGGAGCTCGAGCGCACGGTCGCGCAGCGTGCATTCGGCCGACGAGTCCCAGGCGACCGAGAGCGTGATGAAGGGATGGGATTCCCTCAGCTTCACGACGCGCACCGAGGGCGGGAGCATCGAGCGGAAGCTCTCCGGGACGATCGCCACGCCCTCGCCGCAGCCGACGATGCCGAGCTGCGTGACGATCGAGGGAGCGGTCGCGACGACGTTCGGACGGATGCCGTTGCGCTTGAGGAACACCTCGATCTTCTTGACGTAATTGCGGCTCACGGCCGGGTCGATCGCGACCCACTTCTCGCTCCTGAAGGCCGGGAGCGTCGACTCCTTCGATTCGGAGAGCGGATGGTCGGCGGGAACGGCGATCACCGGCGATTCGGTCAAGAGCGTCTTCATGCGGATGCGCTCGTCGCCGAAGAGATCGAAGCGCCCGATCGCGAGGTCGATGTGTTTGGCGAGCAATTCCTCCTCGGCGTCGGAGCTGTCGAGGTTCTCGGTGTGCAGCTCCATCGCGGGGAGCTTCCAGGAGACCTCGGCGCGGAGCGCGGGCATGACGCGCAGCATCGCCTCGAACACACAGCCCACGCGGATCACCTGCGGGTTCTCCGCGCAGATCTGCGAGGCCTGGTCGGTGAAGTCCGCGGCGGTCTGGGCGAAGGCCTGGATGCGCGGCAGCAGCGCCTTGGCGGTCTCGGTGGGCGTCGCCCCGCGCGGCGTGCGGTTGAGGAGCTCGACGCCGAGGTCCTGCTCGAGGAGGTTGATCTGCTCGGCGAGCGCGGGCTGGGTGAGGCCGAGGTTGCGCGCGGCGCGCGAGAGGCTTCCCGCCGTGATCACCTCAAGGAGAAGGTGACACTGGCGCAGAAGCCGGAAATCAATTCGGGGCATCGTTTCTGCAGCTTCGGATGGTGAAGGACCGCACATCTCCCTTCAAGGGGAGGGCGGTCCTGTGGTTGGTCTGCAGAAAGTCTAGAGACTTGAGTGGTAGGAAAAACCTTTCGCTGACAACGGTTTTTCCGCTAATGCACGCTCTTTTTCGCGTCGCACACCCGCCAGAGGGTGTCGAGGGTGCGCCCGAGGCTTTCGCTCGAGCGCTCCGTCATCCAGGCCGCGGAGAGGGTGAGGATGGCTCCCGCCTCCTTGACTCTGACCGCGCGCACCGTGGGCGGGAGCACCGCGAGGAAGCTTTCGGGCGCGAGCGCGATGCCCTCGCCCGCGCCGACGAGCCCGATCTCGATGCTGATCGACTCGGCGGTCTGCGTGATGTTCGGGCGGATGGCGTGCCGGCGCAGGAACGCCTCGAGGCGCCGGCAGTAGTAGCGGCTCGTCGTGCGGTCGATGACGACCCAGGGCTCGGCCGCGGTGTCGGCGATCGAGACCTCCTCGAGCCGCGCGAAGGGGTGCCCGGCCGGGACGACGAGCACCGGACACTCGTCCATGAGCGCCCTCGAGCGGATCCGCTCGTCGGTGAACTTCTCGAAGTGTCCGATCGCGAGGTCGATGCGGTTCTCGATCAGCGCCTCCTCGGCGTCCGAGCTGTCGATGTCGATGACGCGCAGCCCGAGTCCCGGGTGCGCGGCCGTGAGCTCGGCGCGGAGCTGCGGGATGAGCGAGAGCGTGGACTCGTAGACCGCGCCCACGCGGAGCCGCTCGCTCGCGGACGAGCAGATCACGCGCACGCGCTCGGTGAACTCCCCCGCGGCCCGCGTGAAGTCAAGAATCTCCCGCATGAGCTCGATGCACTTCTCGGTCGGGGTCGTGCCGCGCGGCGTGCGGTAGAGGAGCGCCACGCCGAGCTCGGCCTCGAGCTGCCGGATCTGCTCGGTGAGCGCGGGGAGCGTGAGCCCGACCTTCCTCGAGGCGCGCGAGAGACTTCCCGCGTCAATCACTTCGGCGAGGAGATGACACTGGCGGAGCAGGCGGAAATCGATGTCGGGCATGGTCGGGGCACCTGAAACGGACATGACAAAGACGGGCGGCCGCACCCGAAGGGCGACCGTCCGCATTGTGACACGGCGGTTTTCAGCGGACCTTACGGAAGCCCGATGTTCAGAGAACTGCGAGCAGCTGCGGTCCGACGCAGGAGAGGGCGAGCAGCGCGAAGATGCCGCCGCAGATCTGGTTGATGCGCTCCTTCGTGAAGACGACGCGCTTCAGGAAGACGGAGGCGAAACGGCCGAAGGCCTTCGCGGCAAGAAGAATGAGGAGAATCTGTCCGACGCGGGTGCGGATGGCGGCGACAAGGGCCGAGAGACGCGGGACGAGGGCGAGAACCTGGTACATGAGAGCTTCATCTCTGTGAACAGGGCACCTCCGGAGAGCGGACTTCACTTTTTTCGAAGGCTTCGGAGGACCCGGCCGGGAGTCCGCGCATATTGGCGCGGCCAAGAGAATGTTCCCGGGACGCGAATAAGGAAAACTCCTTATCCGTCCGGGCAGTCTACTCAGAAGCGCTACAGGAGAAATTTTGATCAGCGCGAAGTTTTTCCTTGAGCTGAAAGAAAAATTTTTTCAGGCTTTTCCGGGGCTCTGGCGCATCAGGATCGCGAGCACGCGGTCTCGGGTCTCGGACTCGCGGGAGTTGTCCCAGGCGGCCGAGAGCGTGATGAGAGGCTGCGCGTCCGTGAGGTCGAGCGCGCTCACGCCGGGCGGGAGCACCGAGCGGAAGGTCTCGGGGACGAGCGCGACGCCCTCGCCGCAGGCGACGAGCCCGAGCTGCGAGAGGATCGAGGGGGCGGTCTGCGAGATCTCCGGGCGGATGCCGTGGCGCTTGAGGAACACCTCGAGCTTCTTCACGTAGTTGCGGGAGACCGAGTCCTCGATCGCCACCCATTTCTCGTGCCGGAACTCGTCGAGCGTCGTCTCTCCCGTTCCGGCAAGCGGATGCGACTCGGGGACGGCGAGCACCGGGCGCTCCGAGAGGAGCGACTTCATCATGATGCGCTCGTCAACGAAGAGGTCGAAGAAGCCGATCGCGATGTCGATGCGGCGGGCGAGGAGCGCCTCCTCGGCGTCCGAGCTGTCGAGGTACGCCGTGCGCAGATCCATCGTGGGGAAGCGCTTCGCGAGCGTGCGCTTCAGTTCCGGCACCGTCCGCAGCATCGCCTCGAAGATGACGCCGATGCGGATCACCTCGTTGCCTTCGCTGCAGATGCGCGCGGCCTGGTCGGTGAAGTCGGTGGCGAGCGTGGAGAACTCGCGGATGCGGGGCAAGAGCGCCATCGCCGTCTCGGTGGGGGTGACGCCCCTCGTCGTGCGGTAGATGAGCTCGGCGCCGAGCTCCTGCTCGAGAAGGTTGATCTGCTCGGCGAGCGCGGGCTGCGTGAGTCCGAGCTTCTTCGCCGCGCGGCTCATGCTCCCCGCGTCGATGATCTCCGCGAGGAGGTGGTACTGCCTGAGCAGCCTGAAGTCGAGACGATTGGACATGAGAGGGACCTCCACGAGGACGAGGCGGAATGTCTTTCTATGCTACGCGCGCGAGCGCGGGCATGAGGGTGCGGAAGGCGTCAAAAAGAACCGAGACCGCGAGGAGCACGAAGATTGCGCCGCAGACGCGGTTGAGGACGAGCGCGGCCTTCCGGCCCGAGAGGAAGCGGCGGGCCCAGGCGGCCGCGGCGCTCCAGACGAGGTGCCCGAGGAGCACGATCACGCCGAAGATCGTGGCGAGAATGAGCGCGGTGCGCGTGAAGTCCGCCTCGGGCGCGATGAACTGCGGCAGCAGCGACAGCATGTAGACGTAGATCGTCGGGTTCGTCGCCTGGATGAGCACCGCAGGGATGAAGATCGAGCGGTCAACGGCTCGCCTTGACTTCGCGGCCTCCTCGGGGGAGCGCGCCGTTTCGGCGGCGATCGCGGCGATGTCGACGGGCTCGGCGCGCCAGGTGGAGATGCCGAGCCAGATGAGGAGCGCCGCGCAGACCACCGTGAGGAGCGCGTAGAGAAGGGGCGAGGCGGCGACGACGGCGCCGAGCCCCGCCGCGCAGATCCACGCGATCACCGTCGCGCCGATCGTGGTCCCGACGGGCGAGGCCCAGATGTGCCTCGGGCCGTGCCGCAGCGCGCAGGTGACGGTCCAGACCACGGCCGATCCGGGGGCGAGGACGGCGAGCACCGTGACGAAGAGGAAGAGCGGCAGATCCTGCATTGCGGTTTTATCCCATCATTCTCGAGACGGCCTGCACGATGACCGAGATTCCGAAGAAGGCGAAGAGGGCGCCGGAGATGCGGTTCAGCATCACCGAGGCGCGCGGGCTCGCGAGGAACTTCCGCGCCCAGGCCGCCGCATAGCTGTAGGCGAAGTGAATGACGATGCCGCAGCCGGCGAAGATGCCGAGCAGCACCGCCATGCGCTCGGCGTACACGTCGTCGGGCCCGATGAACTGCGGGAGGAGCGAGAGCAGATACACGAAGAGCATCGGGTTCGTGAGCTGCAGCAGGTACGCCTGCACGAAGAGCGTGAGCCCCTGCGTCTTCGTCCGCTCGATCTTCGTGTCCTCGTGAAAGACCGTCGCCCGGGCGTGCCAGCTTCTCCAGCCGAGGTAGAGCAGGAGCGCCGCCGAGACGAACTGCATCACCGTGAAGAGCACCGGGGAGGCGGTGAGCACGGCTCCGAGCCCCACCGCGCACAGCACCCCGATCGTGAAGGAGCCGAGGACGTTGCCGAGCGGGGCCTGCCAGGCCGTGCCGGGACCGCCCTGCAGCGCCGACGCGATCGTGCAGAGCACGCCCGCGCCGGGCGTGAGGACGGTGATGAAGGTGATGGCGAAGAAGACGGAGAGATCGTTCATAACGCACCGCGGGGACGGCAGTTTTTCGGGGCGAACTTTCAGTCTAGACGCGGCCGGACGGATCGCAAATCGGCGTTTTCGAGCATTGCGGTCCGTCCGTGGCGAGGATGCCTAG
>NZ_JAUNSF010000184.1 GCF_030539355.1 Sutterella sp. | reverse complement strand
TCAGGAGATCTTTGACAAGATCAATCAGTCTCTTTTCCTGAAGAAGAATCTCTAATGAACGACATTACCTGAACTGTCTTGAAGACTTTTTAGGTTTAATACCAAATCGGGGTTGCCAGCCTTCGCCTTACCAGCGTGACTACGGCAACCCCTTTTTGTATACACAAGCTTCTTCCAAGAGGAGTACTTCTGCCTTTTGGACAGTCAAGAAGACCACTCCGGTTGTCTTCGTAACCATCGGTTTGGTCACGTCCTCGACGACTAGGAGCGAGAGCGTTGTGGGACGAACTTCCAGAGGAGGCCGGGGATCCGTGAACGGCCCCGGTTGAACCACGATGCCGGCCCTGAAAAGGCCTGAGGCTCCGTAAACAGAATCCCTCACGCCCCCTCATCCTTGATCCCGAATGAGTGATGCGTCTGTATACAGGCAGACGACCCGGACTGTAACGATAATGGCGGGCACAAGTCTCCGCCGCCCTTCAAGGACGGCGGCCGGTCAGGCACCCCGGGCATTCAGAACCGAAGAGCGCGCCCGGGCGGACCGGCTCGGAAATTCGTTTGTCTCCCCATGGGACCCTCACCATGAAACTCTCCCGAACCTCCCTCTCCACAGCCCTCCTCGCGGTCTTCGCGGGGAGCCTCGTCCTTGCCGCCGGCCCCGCCCGGGCGGACGATGCCTCCACGGCCGAGGACGTGATCAATGTCACGGATGATCTCGACAACACGGGGAGCGTCCTCGCCCCCGCGACCCTCAACGTTCTCGCCGGGACCATCACGGGCGGCACCGTCGGCTCCGCCGAAACCAATGCGACGGTTTATGAGGGCGCTGCGATCACCGACGCGGCCGGCGCCTTCGGCACGCTGACGAACGCCGGCACTGTCTCCTTCACGGACCTCTCCGCGTACAGGCTCGTCAACTCGTCCGAGGTCACGACGTCGGGGAGCCCTCGATCACGACGCTAGAGAACACGGGTTACGTCCACGTGGACTCCGCCTACATCGGCGGCGGCTCGAACTCGTGCTCGGTCCTCGCGATGCAGAGGCTTGACATCGAGGGGAACCTCGACAACGCGGGCGGCCTCATCGCCGCCGGTTCGCTCAACATCCTCTCGGGCACCGTCACGGGCGGCACGATCACCTACGCCGGGGGCGACACGGGCTCGGCGACGGTTGCCGCGGGCGCGGCGATCAAGGATGCCGCGGGCGCCTTCGACACGCTCACGAACGCCGGCACCGTCTCCTTCACGGACCTTGCCGTCGAAAAGCTCGTGAACTCGAGCAACGTCACCGTCTCGGGCAACGCCTCCTTCGCGTCGCTTGAGAACACGGGAACCGTCGAGGTCGCGTCTGCCTACATCGGAAGCGGCATCCCGTCCACCGTCAGCTCGAGCACCAACTCCGGCCTCATCTTCGCAACCGGAACGCTTGATGTCGAGGGCAACATCGACAACACGGGCGGCACTGTCGCCGCCACGACGCTCAACCTGCTCTCAGGCACCGTGACGGGCGGCACCGTGGGCTCGGCCGAGACCACCGCGACAGTGTCTGAAGGAGCCGCGATCACGGACGCGGCGGGCGAGTTCAGGGAGCTCACCAACGCCGGCTCCGTTTCTTTCACAAGCCTTGCCGTCACGAAGCTCACGAACACAGCCTCCGTCTATGCGGACACCGCCTACGTCGGCGGCGGCTCCAACTCCGGCGTCGTCTTTGCGACGGGAAACCTCGAGATCGCCGGCGACATCGACAACACCGACGGCATGCTCGGAGCCGCGGACACGCTCAGCATCCTCTCGGGGACGGTCACGGGCGGCACGGTCGGCGCCGAGGCCTGCACGGCGACGGTCGCCGCCGGGGCTGCGATCACGAACGCGGCCGGCACGTTCTTTGAACTCACGAACGCGGGATCCGTTTCCTTCACCGACCTGACCGCCGCCGTCCTCGTCAACTCGTCCGAAGTCACTGCATCGGGCAACGTCGCGGTCTCGGACATTCAGAACTCGGGCACCGTCAGTGTGGACTCGGCCTGGATCGCGGGCGGCACGAACTCCGGCCTCATCTTTGCCACCGGTACGCTTGAGATTGAGAAAAACCTCGACAACACGGGCGGCATCATCGCCGCCGCGACGCTCAACCTGCTCGGCGGCACCGTGACGGGCGGCACCGTCGGGTCGGCCGAAACCAGCGCGACAGTGTCTGAAGGAGCCTCGATCACCAATGCGGCGGGCGAGTTCAGGGAATTAACGAACGCGGGCTCCGTCTCCTTCACGAGCCTCACGGTCACGACCCTCGTCAACTCAGGCGTCGTCACGACCTCGGGCGCAGGCTCGTCCATCGCGAGCCTCGCGGGCGAGGCGGGATC
>NZ_JAUNSF010000183.1 GCF_030539355.1 Sutterella sp. | reverse complement strand
CCGGGAGGCCCCGGCGGTCCTCGCGGACCAGGAGGCCCGGGCGGTCCCGGAGGTCCGCGATAAGAGCGGGCTACGCTGCTTTCCGGCGTAAACTTGATTAAAGCCACCAACCGTTTTCAGGAGATGACCGTGAACAAGACTTCATCCCGTCGCAACATGCTGCGCCTCGCGGCTGCAGCGGCCGTCGCCACGGCCGCTCCGGTCGCCTTCGGCAACGACGTCCTCGTCAACATGCTTCTGGCGCTTGACCCGGTGTCCGCACCGCCTCCGCCCCCGAACAATCCTCCGCCCCCGCCGCGTCCGCAGTACTACGCGCCGCCCGAGCCCCGTCATGAACCGGGACACCCGGGTCGCAAGCCGGAGCCGCGCCGCGGCGACGGCGGTCCCCGCGGGCATGAAGGCCCTGGAGGGCGCGGCCCCGGTGAACCCGGCCGTCGCGAGCCGATGAACGGTCCCGGCGGACGCGGTCCCGACAACCGTCCCGGCGGCCAGCCGGGCGGACGCGGACCGGAGAACCGCCCGGGCGGAAATCCCGGCGGGCGCGGTCCCGGCAATCAGCCGAACCGTCCGAACGGAGGTGCCCAACCCGGTCGTCCCGGCGGCAACCCCGGCGGTAATCCCGCAGGACGGGGCCCCGGCAGCCAGCCCGGTGGCCGCGGACCGAACAACCAGCCAGGCGGCAATCCCGGCGGACGCGGTCCCGGTGGGCAGCCCGGAGGCCAGAACCGCCCGAACGGCGGCGGTCAGCCCGGCGGGAACCAGGGCGCGAAGCCCGGCAATCAGGGCGGACAGCCCAGCGGCGGCCAGGGCGGTCAGAACCGTCCGAACGGCGCCGGCGGACAGCAGCCGGGCGGTCAGGGCGCGGCCCCGGCCGGTCAGGCGAAGCCGATGTAAACCCAACGCTCCCCAGGGAGCCTGCGAAAAGACACAGGCCCCGGGGAAGCGGATTTGAAGAGAGGCACGGGAACTTCACCCCCGTGCCTCTTCTGTTGTGAGCGGTCTCCTCGCCTTGGGTCACGCGAAGCAGAGGAGCACGAGAACCGAGAGCGTCACCATCGAGAGGAGCGTCTGGGCGGTCGTGACCGCCGCCACCATCGGGGCGTTGCCGCCCATGCCCGCCGTCATCACGTAGCAGGACTGCGCCGTCGGGAGCGCGGCGAAGATGAGCACCACGCCGGCCGCCGTGCCGGTGAGCCCGAAGAGATAGATGAAGAGGGAGGCAAAGAGCGGCACGACCACGAGGCGCTCGACACTGGCCGCGAGGATGAGTCCCATGTGTCCGCGCAGTTCCCCGAGCCTGAGGCCCGCGCCGATCGAGAGCAGTCCCATCGCGAGCGAGGCGTTGCCGAGGTGCCTGAGGAAATCCGCCCCTGCCCTCGGCACGTGGATGCCGAGGATGTTGACGGCGAGCCCCGCGAGCGTCGCGAGGATGAGCGGATTTTTGAAGACCGCCTTCACCGTCGTGAGGACAAGCTTCGTGCGGTCCGGGTGGCCGTCGCCCTTCTCCATCGCCACGGCGCTCGCGAGCACCGCGACGGCGATCGAGTTCGAGATCGGCACCCAGAGGGCGATGAGGAGCGACATGAGGGAAAGCCCCTCGTCGCCGAGGAACCGCGAGCAGAGTGCGAAGCCGATGTAGGTGTTGAAGCGGAAGCCGCACTGGAAGACCGAGGCGTGCGTGACGTTGTCGGCCTTGACGAGATAGCGCACGAGCCAGGCGGCGACGACGCCCGTCATCATCGAGCCGATGCCCACCGCGAGAAAGTGCGCCGAGTCCCCGAGCGTGAAGTGCGACTGAGAGACCGACATGAAGAGGAGCGGCGGCAGCATCCAGTTGAAGACGATCGACTCGGCGCCGTCCCAGAAGGCGCGCGGATAGGACGTGCGCCGCGAGAGCCAGAGGCCGAGCAGGATGATCGCGAAGTCGGGAAGGACGAGAAGGACGCTTTCCATGGTCTCAGGCCTCCTGCACTGTCTGTGCTGACTGAACCGTCCGTCTGGGTGCCGGGCGGTGCGCCGCCCCGTGGGTCATCTGCGCGGCCGCGGCGCCGCCGATCAGCATCACGGCGCCGATGACCGCAGGGATCGTGAGCGATTCGCCGAGGATCAGCACGGCCGCAACGATGGCGGTGAGGGCCTCGAGGTAGCTCACGGCCGAGACGTAGGAGGCGGGCAGCTTCGGCACGCTCTCGAAGTAGAGGACGCCGGCGAAGCCCGTGTGGAAGAAGCCGAGGAAGAGGAGCGGCACGATGCTCGCGCTGATCGCCTCGGCGCTCGGGAGCGGCGCGCCGTTGGCGAGCGTGAAGACCGCCGTCACAGCGAGCGCCCCGCAGAAGACGGGGAGCGCGCTCATCGCGCCGCCCACGCCCTC
>NZ_JAUNSF010000080.1 GCF_030539355.1 Sutterella sp. | reverse complement strand
CGAAGTAGCTACCGCCTTTCCAACCTACCCACTCGAAACAGCGAAAGGCCATAAATTCTTGTTCTTCATCAAGGGCCTCCTGCTGCTCCGGCGGGAGACAGCAAAAAGCCCCGAAAGGAAATTCCCCGGGGCAATGAGCGGAGGAAGGCCGGAGCCGGACCGACGGGCCTCTTCCTCCCCGGAGCCCTTCTCTACAGCAGGCTCTTCACAAGAGAAGAAAAAAACTCCGGAATGCACACATACATCCCAGAGCCTTCCCGCGCAGGTTCCGGAGGCTGCGGACGGTCAAGAACACCGCCCGGAAACCGGACTGCCGATCTTCTTTCATCCAGACTTTACTGTCGGCCTCGGAGTTTCACCGAATCCTGCGCGCCCGAAGGCGGCTCGTGGGCTCTGACCACCGGTAGGGACTTCCACCCTGCCCTGAAGATTTCCAAATTTGGTTGAGAAGTTTATAGACTCGGCCCCGATATGGCAAGATCCGGGACATGGCCCTGATTTATCTGCAAACATTTTCAACAGTCCGTTTGCATTTCGCCGCTTCCGTCCGACGGAAACGCTTCGGATTTTTATGAAAAAAGGTCCGCGGCCTGAACCGCGGACCCTTCCGAGGGATCTTCAGGGGCCGTCGGGGCCGATCACGCGATCGGCCCGCCCGATCGATCAGAACGTCGGGACGAAGGAGCCCTGGTACTTGTCCTCGATGAACTTCTTCATCTCGGGCGAGGTGATGAGGGTCTTGAGGACCTGGAACTCGGGGCGGTCAGCCTCGCCCTGGCGCACGGCCACGACGTTGGCGTAGGGCGAGTCCTTGGCCTCGATCGCGATCGAGTCCTTCACCGGGTTGAGGTTGGCGCCGAGCGCGAAGTTGCAGTTGATGACGGCCATCGCCACGTCATCGAGCGAACGGGGCAGCTGCGCGGCCTCGACCTCGATGATCTTCAGGTGCTTCGGGTTCTCGACGATGTCGGCCGGGGTGACGAAGAGGTTCTTCGGGTCATTGAGCTTGATGAGGCCGAGGTGCTGCAGGAGCAGCAGCGCGCGGCCGCCGTTCGTCGGGTCGTTCGGGATCGAGACCGCGGAGCCGTCGGCGATCGCCGTCGGGTCCTTGAGCGTCCTCGAGTAGACCGCGATCGGAGCGATGAAGACCGGCACGAGGCTCTCGAGCTTCAGGTTGTGCTGCTTGATGAAGTCGTCGAGGTAGGGCTTGTGCTGGAAGAAGTTCGCGTCAAGCGACCCGTCCGAGAGCGCCATGTTGGGCTGGATGTAGTCGCCGAACTCGACGACCTTGAGTTCGATGCCCTTCTCGGCGAAGCGGGGCTTCAGGAAGTTCATCATGTCGCCGCCCGGGACGGGCGAGACGCCGATCGTGAGCGTCTTCGCGGGCGCGGCGCTCTTCGGAGCCTCGTCCTTGTCGCCGCAGCCGGCGAGACCGAGAGCAAGACCGGCGGCGATGCAGACCGCGGCAAAGGGCTTGAGAGAACGGATCATGTGCGAAACCTTCGAAAGAATTGGAAGCGTGGCCTGAACGCTCCCCCAGGAGGAGGAGGCGAGGCGGCCCTGCAATGAGACATCATTGAAGGATACCTCAGCGCCCGCAGCAGGATACGGTCTCCCCGTTCCGTTCGCCTCCCCTCCCGCGCAGGCTTTTGCGGTATTACAGGCCCCCGCCGTCCTCTCTCCGCCGTAAACGGCGTCTGTCCGTTTCACGAAACGAACGCGTGCGCAATCACCTGAACATGGGTTACCCGGTAGGAGGAAGGAGGTAGGAAAAACCCTAACGATTAAGTAGAATCACTAGTACCGCCCGGACGGAGAAGGCGCGCTGGTTCCATAAAACGGCGCGTCTTTTTGCGAAAGCCCGGGTCACCGGCCCGATGAGGCGCCTCAGACGCGCTTTTCCGGTCGAGCCGCCATTTCACCTTTAGCAGGCAAGGAAGCTCTATCCATGTTGCTCGAAAAGATTATGAAGCCCCGTGCGATCGCCGTCGTCGGTGCCTCCTCCCGTCCCCACACCATTGGTTCGGATCTCCTGAAGCGTCTCATTGAGTACGGCTTCAAGGGCGGCATCTACCCGGTCAATCCGAAGGGCGGCGTCATTGAAGGTCTCCAGGCCTACAAGTCCGTCTCGGAGCTCCCCGACGGCGTCGACCTTGCCGTGATCATCGTCAAGGCCGCCTTCGTGCTGCCGACCATTGACGAGTGCCACAAGAAGGGCATCAAGGGCCTCGTGGTCATCTCCGCGGGCTTCAAGGAGACCGGCGCCGAGGGCCTCAAGGCCGAGCAGGAACTGCTCGAGCGCGTCCGCTCCTACGGCATGCGCATGGTCGGCCCGAACTGCCTCGGCGTGGTCAACACCAACCCTGAGGTCAGCATGGACGCCTGCTTCGCCGAGAGCCTACCGGTGAAGGGCGACATCGGCTTCGTCTCGCAGTCCGGCGCCCTCGGCGGCGGCATCCTGAACATCCTGAAGGACCTCAACGTCGGCTTCGCTCAGTTCGTCTCGATCGGCAACCAGGCCGACGTGAACGCCGAGACCGCGCTCGAGTACTGGGAGAACGATCCTGATGTGAAGCAGGTTCTGCTCTACATGGAGTCGATCGCCAACCCGGACAACTTCCGCAAGCTTGCCTCCCGCATCTCCAAGAAGAAGCCCATCCTCGCGCTCAAGGCCGGCCGCTCCGCCGCCGGTGCCTCGGCTGCGTCGTCGCACACGGGTTCCCTCGCCGGCGGCGACCGCGCCGCCGCCGCCCTTCTCAAGCAGTCGGGCGTCATCCGCGAGTTCTCGCTCCGCGAGCTCTTCTCGACCGCCAAGGTCTTCGCCAACTGCCCGATCCCGAAGGGTGACCGCGTCTGCATCGTGACCAACTCCGGCGGCCCCGGCATCATGGCCACGGACGCCATCTGCGAGCACGGCATGCAGATCGCCAAGATCACCGACGAGACGAAGGCGAAGCTGCGCAGCTTCCTGCCGGCCGCAGCCTCGGTGAAGAACCCGGTCGACATGATCGCCTCCGCCCCGCTCGAGCACTATCGCCAGACCGTCGAGACGGTTCTCGACGATCCGAACGTCGACATGGTCATGGTGATCTACCTCCCGTTCCTCGGCCTCAAGGACATCGACGTCGCCAAGGCCCTGATGGAGATCCGCGCCGAGCATCCCGAGAAGCCGATCGTCGGCGTCTTCATGACGACGAGCGCGTTCTTCAACCAGCTCTCGAACATGAACGTCACGGTTCCGTTCTACATGTACTCCGAGGAGGCCGCCGACGCCCTCAACCGCCTCAACGACCAGCGTCTCTGGCAGGAGCGCCCGGCCGGTGTCGTGCCCGAGCTCCCCGTCGATGACGCCCGTGCGCTCGCGATCTTCAAGCAGGCCGCGGCCGAGGGCCGTCGCGAGCTCACGACCCGTGAGTCGCTCGACGTGCTCGACGCCTACGGCGTGCGCATCTGCCGCAGCGGCATGGCCCACTCCGAGGACGAGGCCGTCAAGATCGCCGAGATGACCGGCTACCCGGTCGTCATGAAGATGACCTCCAAGACCACGTCCCACAAGACCGACGTGGGCGGCGTGCGCGTCGGCATCGGCTCCGAGGAGGAGCTCCGTGCCGAGTACCGCGACCTCGTCGCGAAGCTCGAGGAGCGCGGCCTGCTCGAGGGCCTTGAGGGCATGCTGATCCAGGAGATGGTCAAGTCGAAGCGCGAGCTCGTCACCGGCATCGCCACCGACCCGCAGTTCGGGCCGATGATCATGTTCGGTCTCGGCGGCGTGTTCGTCGAGGTGCTGAAGGACGTGGCCTTCCGCCTCGCCCCGCTCACCGACATCGACGCCAAGGACCTCATCCACTCCGTCAAGAGCGTCAAGCTCCTCGAGGGCGCCCGCGGCTTCACGCCCGCCCAGATGGACAAGGTCGAGGAGACGCTGCTGCGCATCTCGCAGCTCGCCAACACGAAGCGCTTCGTCAAGGAGCTCGACATCAACCCGCTCATGGTCTCCGACCGTGACGGTGAGCCGATCGCCGTTGACGCCCGCATCGCGATCGACGTCGAGGCCGTCAAGGCTCTCTAAGGAGCTGAAAGCCCTTCGGACAGGCCGCATGAGCCCCGCCTCCCGGGTTAGGATGGAAGCTGAAGTTTTCTCCCCCGGGAGCCGGATGAAAAAGCCCGCCCGAAACCGCTGATTCTCCAGAAGCGCCGGAAGGAAATCTCTCCCTCCGGCGCTTTTTCATGTCCAGCGGCCGGAGTCCCTTTCAGTCTGTCAGTCCGTCCGCCTATGCTCGACCTCTCCAACTTCGCGCTCTATGACGCCGCCCGCACGATGCGGCTCTCGATCGAGTCCGTGCCGCGCGAGGAGCTTCTCGCCGGGATCCCGGCGGAGCTCGTCGTCGCGTCGCCCGCGCTCGCCGAGCGCCTGCACGTGCCGGCCGCATCCGAGGAGGAGCTTCTGCGCCGGCGCGCCGAGTTCGCGGCGCTCGACGAGGAGACGGGCTGGCGGCTCTGGGTGAATCCGGTCCCGGCCCCGGACGGCCGCACGGTCTTCCTCAGCGCCCCGGACGCGCTTCCCGTGACGGACGGGGCCCCGGACCATGCGATCGCGAGCGCGGGCTTCATCGTGGGCGACACCGCGGGCGTGCTCGAGTGGGTGATGCAGGTGACCGACGCCGAGACCGAGGAGGCGGCGCTGACGGCGCTCTCGGCGCTCCTCTCCGGAACCGGTGAGCCGCCGCACGCGGCGAGGCTCACCGAGCTCGCCACCGGAGCGGTGCTGATGAGCTGGCCCATCCGGGCGGGGAACCCCATCCGCGCGCTCTCGGCCGCGGCGAAGGGCTGGCCCGAGGTGCGCTTCCGCGAGGAGGACTTCGTCTTCACGCTCAGGCCCGAGGCGGGCGACCTCTGAGCGGAGAGAGGTCCGGTTTCCGGGCAAAGAAAACCCGGCGGGTCTGAAATCCAGAGTTCCGCCGGGCTGCGGTCCGAGTCCCCGGATCCTGAGGATCCGGGGGAACATCAGCGTTCAGATCAGGCGCGCTTCTTGAGGATCGCGGCGATCGAGCGGGCGACGTAGGCCACGTTCTTCGAGTTGAGGCCGGCGATGCAGATGCGGCTGTTGCGCACGCCGTAGACACCGTACTCCTCGCGCAGGGCATCCATCTCCTCGGGGGCGAGGCCCGTGAAGGAGAACATGCCCTTCTGCTCGACGGCGAAGCTGAAGTCCTGGCCCTCGGCCTTGCCGGCCTCGAAGAGGCTCTGGCGCATGTCGAGGATGCGGGCGCGCATGACGTCGACTTCCTCGCGCCAGGCCTTCTGGAGCTCGGCGTCGGCGAGGACCTCGGCGACGATCTTGCCGCCGTGGCAGGGCGGGTTGGAGTATTCCTGGCGGACGATGCGCTTCAGGATCGACGTGACGGTGGCGGCGATCTGGGCGTTCTCGCAGATGACGTGCAGGGCGCCGACGCGCTCGCCGTAGAGGCCGAAGTTCTTCGAGCAGGACGAGGCGGCGAGGAAGGTCATGCCGCGGTCGGCGAACATGCGGATCGCGTAGGCGTCCTCCTCGATGCCCTGGCCGAAGCCCTGGTAGGCCATGTCGACGAGCGGCAGCAGGTCGCGTTCCTGGATGATGTCGGCGGCCTCCTCCCACTGCTCGCGGGAGAGATCGACGCCGGTCGGGTTGTGGCAGCAGCCGTGGAGCAGAACGAGGGTCTTCGGGGCGAGCGCCTTCAGAGCGGCCTTGAAGCCCTCGAAGTTGATGGCGTTGCGGGCCTCGTTGATATAGGCGTACTTGCCGACCTCAAGGCCGTCGGCCTTGAGAATGGCGATGTGGTTGCCCCAGGTCGGGTCGGAGACGACGCCCTGGTTGACGCCGAGGAACTGGTGCGCGAAAGCGGCGCCGAGCTGCAGGGCGCCGGTGCCGCCGAGCGTCTGGATCGTGGCGATGCGGCCCGAGAGGACGGCCGGGTTCTCAGCGCCGAAGACGAGCTTCTGGATCGAGGCGCAGTACTGCGGCAGGCCCGACATGGGCATGTAGTTGCGCGGCTCGCGGCGGGCGGCGATGCGGCGCTCGGCCTCCTCGACGCAGCTCATCAGCGGGAGCTTGCCCTCTTCGTTGAGGTAGACGCCCACGCCCAGGTTCACCTTGGAGTCGCGCGGATCCTTCTTGTAAAGGTCAACGAGGCCGAGAATGGGATCGTCCGGCATCGGGGCCAGGGCTGCAAAATCGCTCTTAAGCATGATGTGCTTCTTTCCTCAAAAAGGGATTGTGTGTTCTTTTCGGTTCCGCCCTTCTGGAAACGGACCTGCCGCGGATTCCGGGATCCGCGCGGGGCCGGGCGGAGCCTCGTGCATCCTGCAATATAGATGACTCGGGCCCCCAAGGGGGCGCTCCCGCGGATCGATCGGGCCTCCTGCAAGGGAAGGAATTCTCAAAAAATTGACACGGAGCGGCCTTTTCTAATGAAGCTTGCCTATGCCCGGGGAGGAACCTCGGTGGAAAGCAGTCCCGCCCGGACCGCCTTTCAGAGGCTTCCCCGGAAGAGCCGGCAGGTGACTGACGACGAGTCGCGCACGCCCCTTCCCGGGCACGGCGTCCGTGGAAATGCGGTACAGTCTGCACTTCGAACAAATGAGAATCATTCTTATTTGAGAAGCAACGGATCTTCATCCTGAGGAGTGTGCAGTCATGGAAGGATCAATGCTCGACGCGCTCGCCTGGACCGCGGTCTGCACGGGGTTCACATTCTTGTGCACCGCTGCGGGCGCCGCGACGGTGTTCTTTATGCGGCCCGGGCGCGAGAGCGAGCTCGCCGAGACGCTCTCGCTCGGCTTCGCCGCGGGCATCATGATCGCGGCCTCGGTGTGGAGCCTGATCGAACCGGCGCTCGAGATGACGGAGAAGGCGGGCGGCACGCCCTGGCTCGTCGCCTCGGGCGGCGTGCTCGCGGGCGCATTCTTTTTGAAGCTCCTTGACATGGTGATGCCGCACCTCCACCCGGGCGCGAGCAAGCCCGAGGGCCCGAAGACGAAGCTCCACCGTGCGCAGCTCCTTTTTCTCGCGATCACGCTGCACAACTTCCCCGAAGGCGGCTCGGTGGGACTCACCGCCGGCCTCGCCGCCCTCTCCGGCGACGCGATGGCGCTCTCGTCGGCCTTTGCGCTCGCGCTCGGCATCGGCATCCAGAACGTCCCCGAGGGGGCGGCCGTGTCGCTCCCCATGGCCGGTCAGGGCGAGAGCCGGTGGCGCGCCTTTCTCTTCGGCGCGGTCTCGGGCCTCGTGGAGCCCCTCTGCGGGCTGCTGGTCGTGCTCGCGATTCCGGTGTTCCTCCCCGTGATGCCCTTCATGCTCGCCTTCGCCGCGGGCGCCATGCTCTACGTCGTCGTGGAGGAACTGATCCCCGCGGCGCACCTCGGCCGCCACTCCGACGCGGGGACGCTCGCCGTCATCGCGGGGTTCGTCATCATGATGGCGCTCGACACGGCGCTCGGCTGAGGGTTTCCCCGGAAAACACACTGAAGAGAGGACGATACCTCGTGTTGCGCTTCCGTACAAAAAATTCCATTTGAATGATCACGGAATCAGGTTTTTCCCGGAGAAGCTATCCGAAACGCTTCTCACGTGACATAATCAGATGAAAGGCACGGGCGTCGCATCCCCGCACCCGGACGTAAAGTCCCCGAGGTCCGGGGAGGCCTCGCCCCCGAGACACAACCGCCCCCTGCCGCGGGACCCGAACCGGGCGCCGGGGAAGGCACTCCGAGGAGGTTTACCCATGAAAGTACTGATTCCCGTTGACGGCAGCCGTCTGAGTCTCAAGGCGGTCGAGCTCTTCAAGGCCCGCGCCGCGGGTCTCGAGAATCCTCCCGAGCTCAAGCTCATCACGGTGCTGCGTCCGCCGCCCGCCCGCCTCGAGGCGCTCGTGGGCTACGAGGGCGCCAAGCGCGCCTGGGACGCCGAGGGCGCCCGCCTGCTCGAGCCGGCGCAGGAGAAGCTCGAGGGCATTCCCCACGAGACCGAGATCATCTACGGCCATCCGGGCCGCACGATCGCGAAGGCCGCGGCCGACTCCAACGCCGACCTGATCATCATGGGCGCGCGCGGCGCCTCCGAGGTCGAGAGCTTCTTCCTCGGCTCGGTCTCGCGTGCCGTGCTTGAGTACTCGACGCTCCCCGTGCTCATCGCCCGCGGCGAGATCCTCCCCGAGAAGAAGAACCTCACGGTCGCCGTCGCGGTGGACGCCTCGGACTACGGTGCCGCGGCCGCGCGCTTCATCGGCGCGCACCCCGAGATGATGGGCCCGAAGCCCCTCGTGAAGGTGATCTGCGTCACGCCCGACCGCGGAAACGCCAAGTCGGACGACAAGCTCATTGAGAAGGGCCAGGAGCGCTACGCCGAGGAGGACGAGGAGCTCTGGCACCGCGCCGCCGACCCGGTGCTCGCGATTCTTCAAAGTTCCGGCATAGAGGCCGAGGGCGTGCACCTCACGGGCCGTCCCGCGGAGACGATCGCCTCCTGGGCCGAGCAGAACGCCGACCTCCTCGTGATGGGCTCGCGCGGCTACGGACGCATCAAGAGCGCGGTCCTGGGGTCGACCGCCACCCGCGCCGGCGCGCTCACGAAGCTCCCGGTGCTCCTCATCCGCATCCCCGAATAATTTCAGACGGATTCTCCAACAGACAGTCACAGCAGTCCGGGACCCGGAAGGCAAGGGCAAAGGCCCTGAGAACAGGTCCCGGCAGAAAAAAAGGAAAGGCACTATGAAGATCCTCATTCCCTCCGACGGTTCCGTCAACAGCATTGAGGCCATCCGCTTCGTCGGTGAGCGCAGCAAGTTCATGGGCGCGAAGCCCGAGGTGGAGATCGTCAACGTCCAGAGCGCGATCCCCAATTCCGTCGTCACCCGCTTCGGTCTCGAGGCGGTGCGCACGGTCTACGAGGCCGAGGGCAACGCGCAGCTCGAGGCGAGCGTGAGGACGGCGGAGGCCGCCGGTCTCAAGCCCGAGACGGGCGTGCTCTTCGGCGACTGCGGTCCCGCGATCGCCCGCGAGGCCGAGACCGCCAAAGTCGATCTCATTGCGATGGGCTCGCGCGGCCTCTCGCCCGTGAAGAGCTTCTTCCTGGGTTCCGTCTCCCGCGGCGTGCTCGAGCACGCGAACGCCCCGGTTCTGCTCGTGCGCGAGAAGGGGCTCCCCGAGCGCGAGAACCTGCGCATCGCGCTCGCGACGGACGGCTCGGACTACGGTGACGCGGCCGCGGCCTTCATCGTCTCGAACCCCGAGTTCTTCGGGCCGCACCCCGAGGTCTTCGTGCTCTCCGTCGCGCCGAGCATCCTCACGTCCGCCAAGAACGAGATCGACGCCGTCGCCCCCGAGGCCTCGAAGAAGTACTTCGACAAGGAGAAGGCCAAGATCTGGAACGAGGCCGTCAACCCCGTGCTCGAGACGCTGCGCGAGGCCGGCCTCACGGCCGAGGCCGTGCGCCTTGACGGCGACCCGGGCGACGAGATCGCCCGCTGGGCCACCGCCAACGCCGACATCGTCGTGATGGGCTCGCACGGCTACGGCCGCATCAAGGCCGCCGTGCTCGGCTCCACCGCCGCCCGCGTCGGCACCCAGACGGAGCTCCCGATCCTCGTGATCCGCTCGGAGCAGACGAACGTCCTCTGACCGAAGGTTCGTTCCGAAATGACCGTCGGCGGGGCTCCCCAAAGGCCCCGCCCTCCCCTCACACCCGAATGAGGAAAGCGGCGGACGGGCCCAGGTCCCGCTCCGCCGCTCACAACTACAGACCACCCCAAAGGGAAAAAGGCACCCACATGCGCATTCTTATTCCGGTGGACGGCAGCGAAGGCTGCCGCCGTGCGATCCGCTTCCTCGCCCACCGCGCCGCCGGCTTCGGCACCCGTCCCGAGGTCGAGTTCGTCAACGTCCAGAATTCCGTCCCCGAGTCGCTCATCTCCATGCTCGGCCTTGAGGCCGTCAAGCAGTACTACCTCGACACCGGCAAGACCGTCTTCGACAAGCTCGACTGCGACGAGGAGAAGAAGGCCCTCAACGCCGCAGAGCGCGTGCTCTACGCGGGCGACATCGACCGTGCGCTCGCCGAGGAGGCCGAGAGCTTCCGCGCCGACCTCATCATCCTCTCCTCGCGCGGGCTTGACCCGATGCGCGGGCTGCTGCTCGGCTCCGTCTCGAACGGGCTCCTCGCCAGCACCCACGTGCCGATGCTGATCCTGCGCGGCGAGCCGAAGCTCATCGACGGCAAGATGCGCATCGGCATCTGCGTCGACGGCTCGGACTACGGCGAGGCGGCCGCGAACTTCGCGCTCTCGCAGATCGAGTTCTTCGGGCCCGAGTGCGAGTTCACGCTCATTCACTGCGCGGTGCCCGGCCCGAGGCCGATCGCGCACCCGATGATGCCCGTGATCACGCCCGAGGAGCTCATTGAGGCGAGAAAGGAGAAGTTCGAGGCGGAGATGAACAAGCTCGCCGAGCCCCTCGAGATCGCCGGCAGGACGGTGAAGCGCGCCTTCCTCGTCGGCGACCCCGACGTGGAGCTCCCGAGGTTCGCCGAGGAGAACCTCGACCTCGTCATCATGGGCTCGCACGGCCGCGGCAACTTCACGGCCGCCGTGCTCGGCTCGACCGCGATGCACGTCGCGGCGGCGAGCAGCGTGCCGCTCCTCGTGATCAGGAAGCCCGAGTAAATCGTCGGCCCCGGGGAACGCCCCGGGAAGCATGACCGCTCACTTCAGGCCGTCCGGAATTTCGATGTTCCGGGCGGCCTTTCTCATTCATTTTTCGTCCGCTTTGCGAGGATTCGGCAGAAACCGGACGGTATCGCGGGACTCCGCCGGCGGCCGCGGAGGGAGACTTCTCCCTGGAGGGAATCCAGCCTCCTGCGCCGCGGCTCCCGTCCTCCTCACTCTCCTTCAGAGAAGAAGAGGAAGAGACAGCGGCGCGTACTTCCCGCCCCCTTCAACCGTATGAGGAGAACGCACATGTCGGGTTTCATCCGCTCCGCCGCACTTGCCCAGCTGCTTGCCTCCGCTGTCTTTCAGCCGGCTCAGGCTGCACCGGCTCCCGGGAACACGCCGGTGACGGTCACCGTCAACGGCGAAAAGTTCCCCGCCGAGATTCTCGGCACGCCCGCGGGCCGCGCTCTCCTGGAACGCCTGCCGGTGGAACTCCGCCTCAATCGCGGCAGCCGCGACTACTGCGGCGACATCGAGCCGATCCCCTTCACGCCCGCCGAGGAAGGGCACGGCTACCGCAACGGCGACCTCTCCTACTGGACGCCGGGCGAGGACTTCGTGATCTTCCTCGAGCGCGAGGAGACCGGGGACGCCGTGA
Organism: Sutterella sp.; assembly: GCF_030539355.1. Taxonomy (GTDB): domain Bacteria; phylum Pseudomonadota; class Gammaproteobacteria; order Burkholderiales; family Burkholderiaceae_F; genus Sutterella. The sequence goes on along the minus strand of NZ_JAUNSF010000080.1, from coordinate 2,699 downwards.
CGGGCGTGGTGCCGCTCGGGCGCCTGCTTGTGAGCCCGCAGGAGATCCTGAAACTCGGGACGCCTTCGGTCGAGGTGAAGATCGAACGGGCCGAGTGACGGACTGACCGCGGCCCCCGAAGTCAGACGACCTCCCCGAAGGCACCGCCCAACAAAAGCTTCGCGAGGTCGTTGCCCTCGCGGATCTCGCGGGTCGTGAGCTCGGGCATCACCGCCACACGGTCCCGTGTGACGATCCAGACGGCGTCGGGCCGCACGAAGCGGTTCGAGAGCAGCGCCGTCCCGTGGACCGTGAGGAGGATCTGCCCGGCAGCGGTCTCAAGAAGCTGACGCCAGATGCTTCTGGAGATCTGCGGATGCAGGCCGTCCGTCAGGTCGTCGAGGAAGATCAGGGACGCCGGCCCGGAGCTCTCTGAACGCCCGGAATGCTCGAGACGCTTCATCAGGGCGAAGAGCTCGATCAGCCGGAGTGTCCCGCCGGAGGCGGCCCTGCGGACCGACAGGTCGGCGTTCCGGTGACGGAAGCAGATCTCCGTCCTGCCGCAGGACTCACGGGCGACGAGCGTTTCATCGATCCCCAGGTCCTGAAGGAAACCTTCGAGGTCCTGAAGAAGGCCATTGCGAACGACAAAGGCCTCCGGATCCCGACAGGCTTTCGCTCCGGGGCCCTGCACGTGGAGCCCCTCGTCCGTGGCCCGGACGAGGAGCATCCCGCGCACGAAGTCCCTGACCTGCCGGAGGGGATTCTCCGGCGCGAGGAGTGTGTTCGCGGTGACGAAGCGCAGGAGCGGAATCTCCCCGTCGAGGAAGCGCTCCGTCTGAAGCGTCTCCAGGTTCCAGCGGGGATCCCGGCTGAGCCTGAGCCTCCGGGCCGGGTGGTTCACCTCGAAGACGGTCTCGTCATCGACCGTGAAGCGTTCCGCGAGGCAGATGCCGTCATCGGTCCGTGCATACGTATAAGCAGCGCGGCATCCCTCGATGCTGAAGACGAAGGCGAGCCGGGCGCAGCGCTTGTTGAATTCGTCGTCCAGGTCTGCATCCGCACTGACGACCGGATTGCCGCCGGCCTCATCAGGTGAAGGCATGAAGACCTGCCCGGCGATGTCGATGAGCGCACGGCCGAGGAAGGACTTCCCCGCCCCGTTCCGGCCGCAGAGGAGCCCCGCGCGGATGAAGCCCTCGCCTGCGCCGTTCTCGGCGACGAGGTCCTCTCCGAACGGATAGCCGCGCTTCTGCCTGAGATCAAAACAGACGTCCCGGAAGGGGCCGAAGTCGCGGACGTGGAGACGCTCGAGAAAAACAGTCACTTCCCCCTCCTCCGCTTCTTCTCCTTCTTCCTGCGGGCAAGGAGGTTCGTCAGTGCCTCGACCGCGATCTCAAGGCACCTGACACGATGCTCGATCGTGCTGTCCTTCCTGCTCTCATCCACGAAGGCAGCGACGGCCTCGGGCGAGTCGAGGTAGTCGAGCGGGTCGTAACGACGGACTCTGATTTTCTCCGGCTTACGACGCTCTTTCACCTTCTTCGCGCGCTTTTTCTCTTTATCTTTCGACATTTCCATCTTTCTCCGACTGCCTTCAGGAGCGACCGATTATAGGGCCTGCGCAAGTGGTTATGCGATCAAAAATGACGCTGTAGCCTCACCAGCCAGCTCTGCCAGACCGGGAGGAATTTCGGCAGGATCGGGCAAGTCCGGAGAGCGAAAACGCAAGGATCCTTTTCCTCGGAGGGCTACTCTGAAAGCATCCCCTTTCATGAGTTCCCGCACCGTGCGCCCCATGCAGAAACGTCACCTTCTCCAGGCCTCCCTCCTCTCCGCCATCGCGCCCCGCCTCGCCGCGGCGGCGGACGTCGCCTCACACGTGAAGCCCTTCACGCGCGAGACGCCGGTCACCGAGGTGATCAGCGACCCGGCCTTCGAAGGGTTCGGGCGGCTCCTCTTCCCCGTGAACCGCGGCTTCATGAGCGGCTTGAGGCTCGGGAACATCTCGCTCACCTGGTACAGCCACATCGATCCGGAGAAGACCGTCGAGATCGTCAATCACCTCAGAGACCTCTCCCTCGCGGGGCGGCGGATATTCATTCCGATCTGGAGCGAAGAGGAGATGCGTGCGGAACCGAGCAAGCGCGACACCGGGCTCTTCTTCTTCCCCGGGAAGCCGGGGGCCCGCTTCGCGGTGCTCTCCGCCGGCGGCGGCTTCGCCTACGTGGGCGCGATGCACGACAGCTTCCCCGCGGCGCTCGAGCTCTCGAAGCGCGGCTTCAATGCCTTCGCGCTTATCTACCGGCCGGACGCACAGAAGGCCTGCGAGGATCTCGCCAGGGCGGTGACGGTGATCGTGGAGAATGCCGCGGAGTTCGGCGTGAACCCGGAGGGCTACTCCCTCTGGGGCGGCTCCGCGGGCGCACGCATGGCGGCCTGGGTGGGAACATACGGCACGGCGGCGTTCGGGCAGAAGGCCGTGGAGCGGCCCGCCGCCATCGTGATGCAGTACACGGGGCACTCGGACTTCACGCGGGAGACGCCGCCGGTCTATGCCAATGTCGGAGACGACGACTGGATCGCGAACTGGCACGGGATGGAGATGAGGATGGACGCACTCCAGCGGAACGGCATCCCCACCGAGTTCCATCACTACCCCGGTCTGGGGCTGAACTAGTCGAAGTAGAACCTACAATAACTACCACGACCTCATTTCA
>NZ_JAUNSF010000079.1 GCF_030539355.1 Sutterella sp. | reverse complement strand
CTACTACCCGAAGGTGGTAGCCTCAGATCAACCCACTCTTAACAGCGAAGAACCGAATTTATTGCTGAAGGAAAAGTCATGATTCATTACGACTCCGTTGAGGACGCGCTCCAGGCCCTCCGTGAGGGACGGGTCATCGTCGTCACCGATGACGAGGACCGCGAGAACGAGGGCGACTTCATCTGCGCGGCGGAGTTTGCGACGACCGAGCACCTCAACTTCATGGCGACCCACGGCAAGGGCCTCATCTGCATGCCGATGTCGACCGAGTACTGCGAGAAGCTCGGCTTCAAGCAGATGGTCCAGCACAATTCGGACAACCACGGCACGGCCTTCACGATCTCGGTGGACCACGTGAGCACGACGACCGGCATCTCCGCCGTCGAGCGCGCCGTCACGGCCCGCGCCTGCACCGCCGACGACGCCAAGCCCTCCGACTTCCGCCGCCCGGGCCACATGTTCCCGCTGCGCGCGAAGAAGGGCGGCGTGCTCGAGCGCAACGGCCACACCGAGGCGACCGTCGACCTCTGCCGTCTCGCAGGCCTGAAGGAAGTCGGTCTCTGCTGCGAGATCATGCGCGACGACGGCACGATGATGCGTGCGCCGGAGTTGGCCGAGCTCGCGCAGCGCTTCGGGCTCAAGTTCATCACCATCAAGGCGCTCCAGCGCTACCGCAAGCGCGTCGAGAAGCTCGTCGACAGCGTCACCGCGGTGAAGATGCCGACCAAGTACGGCAACTTCATGGCCCACGGGTTCGTCAGCCGCATCACGGGCGAGCACCACGTCGCGCTCGTCAAGGGCAATCTCGGCGACGGCGAGAACGTGCTTTGCCGTGTGCACTCCGAGTGCCTCACGGGCGACACGTTCGGGTCGCTCCGTTGCGACTGCGGCCAGCAGTTCGCCGCCGCGATGACGCAGCTCGAGAAGGAGGGCCGCGGCGTTCTCCTCTACATGCGCCAGGAAGGCCGCGGCATCGGCCTCATCAACAAGCTGCGCGCCTACGCGCTCCAGGAGCAGGGCATGGACACGCTCGAGGCGAACCTCGCGCTCGGCTTCGAGGGCGATGAGCGCGAGTACTACCTTGCCGCCCAGATCCTCCGCGCGCTCGGCGTGAAGAGCGTCAGGCTCCTCACCAACAACCCCGACAAGCTCGACCAGCTCTCCGAGTTCGGCATCGACATCTCCGAGCGCGTTCCGCTCGAGGAGGCCCCGACCGAGTACGACCGCTTCTACCTGAAGACGAAGCAGGAGCGCATGGGCCATCTCCTCAAGCTCGACGAGGAGTGAGATTCCGGAGCCTGCGGGTTCTGAACCTCTGAAGCAAAGCGCCTTTCTCTCTGACGGGGGAAAGGCGTTTTTCTTCGGTGCGGCTGTGATGCGGGGCCGGTCAGCCGGGCAGACCCCAGATCGGGAGCGCCGTGAAGATCCGCGGGATCCGCAGCGCGGCGGCGAGCGACTTGTGGGCGTCCGTGACGCCCTCCCACTGCCAGCCGCTCTTCTCGAAGCGGCAGAGCGTCACGGTGTCGAACTGGTGGCGCAGCTCCACGGCGGTTCTCTGCGAGTCGCGCCCGCGCTGCCAGCCGTGGCCGACGGGCGAGATCCTCGGGAAAGCGGCCTCGAGACGGCGGGCGACGTCGGTCGCGATCGTGAGCGCGACGAAGCTCACGATGAAGCGGCCCGTGACGATGCGCTCGAGGTGCGAGGGATTGACGTCCGGGTCGAAGACGGCGTTCTCGGGGCGGAAGCACTTGCGGATCAGCTCCGCCGAGCGATAGGCCGAGAGCACCTCCGCGGGTTCACAAGGCTTGGTCGAGACGACGGCGAAGACGCCGAGGCCCGGCGTCACCGCGTCGATCATGTCGTCGAGGCGTTTCAACGAATACATGCCGTCCTCGCCCAGGTACACCTCGTGGAACTTGAGGAAGGGGCTCTTCATCAGCGCCTTGCGCGTCGCGGAGCTCGCCTTGCCTTCCTTCCAGTCGGCCTCAAATGTCTCGATGCTCCCGAAGAGCGCCTTCATCGCCTCGCTTCTCAGCGCCTGGTCGAGGAAGATGTGCACGGGCACCATGCGCTTTCTGCCCATCTTGGTCGGCCGGTTCACCTCGACGGTCATGCCGAAGCAGTCCGTGCCGGGGATCTTGTGCGCGCTCTTCGTCAGTTCGTCGGCCGCCTTCTTCATGACCTCGCGGATCACGGGATCCTCGTGGTCGGTCCAGAGGAGCGCAGGCCGCCCCTGGTCGAAGAGCTTCTCGGCGAGCTCCCAGGAGAAGTGCTCCTCGCCCATGACGGCGGGCAGGACGTTCCCGGTCATCGAGGACGGGAAGAAGTCGGGGAGCGACGCGACGTTCGTGAGCTTCCCCGGCGGGATGTGGAAGCTCACCGGCACGCCCGACGTGAGGCCGGTCTCGAGCACGAGGCCCGTCTGCCTCCAGAAGATGTCGCGGACGATGCCGCCCGAGGGCGTGCGCACGACGCGCACCGCGTCGGTGACGTCAATCTCGATGCGCTTTTCGTTCCCGAGCCGTGCGGCGCGCGCCGCGAAGAACTTCCGGCGCGACTCCTGTGACGACGCGACCGTGACGAGGATGCGGTTCATCTCGGTCGCGGACACGGGGTATCTGAGCGGGAGCAGCCGGTTCTGTTGCCAGCTCTCGAAGAGCCTCGGGCTCTGGCTGCCCGTGAGAAGAAGCTGCGCCGCGGCCGAGAGGATCACGCCTGCGGCGTCGCGGTTCCAGGCCTTCTCGAGGTCGTCCATCAGTCCGGTCTCGATCGCCACGGTGTGGAGGAGCGGCAGACCGCCCGCGATCACGCGCCTCGAGGGCCGCGCGGCCGGCGAAGGCTTCGGCGTCGGGCGGACCGTGCTCGCGCACTTCTCGCCCCCGGCCTGCAGGTGTTTGTGGTACTCGTCGTTCGAGAGAAAGGCGCCGTTGACGATGTAGCCGATGTACTTCCTGCGCTCCTTGCCGCGCTTCGCCTCCGTGTCCCAGTAGTACTCGCGCGTCACGACCCTCAGCCGCCCGCGGTCCGAGACGATCTTCGCCTTCGGGTTGTCGTCGGGAAAGTTCCTGACTTCGGCGGGGGCGGGGATGTGAGTGAGGGGTGAGGTTGTCATGGCGGGCTCCGGGATCGTACGGGAGTTTATTCCCGGAGTCCGTACGTGTACATACGTAATTAGGTGGAAGCGCCTGTATACGGGCGATTCAGGGAAAACCCTTCCCCGTCGTATGCATCGGGGAAGGAAGCGCTTCAGAACGTGCGGATGACCGCGCCGCTGTAGTTGTAGACGCGCGTGGTGCCGTTCTCGAACTGGATCGCGACCGCGCCGCGCGTGCAGAGCGTGTGGAGCATCGTGCCGCGGGAGGCCGAGTAGAGGCGGGCGGAGCCGTCGCGCTGCACGACCACGGCGACGTCGTTCGCGTCGTCGCAGCCCGTGGCCACGGCGTTGCCGCTCAGGGTGCGCCGTCAGCCGCCGCTGCCCGCGTCGCGGATGGAGGCAATGCCGCTGCGGATGATGCTCATGAGGCCCATGGTCTGACTCCTTGTTTGTATCGGGGATCGGTCCGGGGCTGGTCCCCCGGACCGGATGCTCAATTCTAGAGGAGAGCGGAGGGATGAAGGTCCCGTTCTGACGCAGGTGACTCGGGGAGATTGCCGCGTCACCGTCGGCCTCAGAAGGTGCGGATGCAGACGCCGTTGGGCTTGAAGACCTTGGTCTTGCCGGTGTCGAGCTGCACGGCGATCTGTTCGCCCGAGATGCTGCAGTTGACCGCGCCGCGGTTTACGAGCGTGAGGATGTGGGAGAGAAGGGCGGTCAGTCTCATTTTTCTCAATGAGACCCTTGGGTTCGTTGAGGTATTACCGGAAGGAATCTGTCGCGGACTGACCAGCGAGGAGCAGAATTTTTGTCATCCCCGGATCGAGGATCCGGCAGGAAAAGAACAATCCGCGGCACCTGAGCCCCTCCGGATCCCGAGCAGTCCACCGGGATCGGAGACCTCCGCCGCCCGCCGGCCGTCCCGCTTCCGGTTGAACTTCAGGGGACCTGGCCGCACTGAATGGAAAGGACAGACATCATGCAGAAACGCGCATTCATCAAATCCGCTCTCACCCTCACCGCCGTCGCCGCGGTCTCGCCCGCCGCCGTCTTCGCGGCTCCCGAGGTGAGGAAGGTGAAGGTGGCCGTCACCGCCGGCCCGCACTCCGACATCGTCACGAAGGCCGCCGAGGTCGCGAAGCGCGACGGCTTCGAGATCGAAGTGGTCGAGTTCACCGACTACATCACGCCGGACACGGCGCTCGCCGAGAAGCAGCTCGACATCGCGGTCTATCAGCACGAGCCGTTCCTCACGTCCTTTAATAAGAACAAGGGCGCTGATCTCGTTGTCGCCGCGCCGGCCGTCGTGCAGCCGATGGGCCTCTACTCGAACCGCGTGCACTCGCTCGAGAGCATCCCGCAGCGCGCTCAGATCGCCATCCCGAACGATCCGTCGAACGGCGGCCGTGCGCTGATCCTGCTGGACAAGGCCGGCCTCATCAAGCTCGCCAAGGATGCGCCGGCGCTCCCGACTGTGATCGACATCGCCGAGAACCCGAGGAAGCTGCGCATCGTCGAGCTCGAGGCCGCTCAGCTCCCGATCTCGATCGCGGACCTCGACGTCGCCTGCGTCCCGATGAACTACGCCGTCTCGGGCGGCCTTGACGTGCACAAGCAAGGCTTCTACTTCGAGTCCCGCGAGGCGAAGTTCGCGCTGATGATCATTGCAGCCCGCCGCGACAACGTGAACAACCCCGAGGTGCAGACCTTTATCAAGTACTACCAGAGCCCGGAGGTCGCGGACTTTATCAATACGAAGTTCAACGGCCAGATCCGCCCGGCCTGGGTCAAGTAACCCATTGCCTTGGACTGCGCTGACCCTGTGATACACGGGCGGCGCAGCGTCTGGAAAGCGCCCGGTTTGTCCTCTCGCGGCAGGCCGGGCTTTCTGCTGTCTGGAAAACGCGCGTCATGTCTGCCTCGGGGTGGGTGTGTTTTTATGTCGCCGGGCGGGTGCGTTCTGATGTCGCCTGGCGTTTTAGGACCGGAAAACGCGGTCTGAAGGCGGTTTTCGGTGCTTTCCGCCGCTGAAAGCGGCACTTTTTCTACAGAAGAGTGCAGGTTCACGTTGAGGTATTACCACGACCCCTGCAAATGACAGTGGCGGACGGTGAATGTCACAGGGCAGAATTCCCTGACCGGCGATCGCGGATCCCGGAACAGACACTCTCCGCGGCATGAGGCCCCGGGTCGTGAGCAGCCCACCACGAACGGAAGTGCCCGCCGCAGCAGCCTCGCCTCGCTCATCTCATCTCTCTCCAAAGAGCGAAGGCGACACTTAACGCAAAGATTTCAAGGACACCCATCATGCAGAAGCGCACCCTTATCAAGACCGCCCTGACCCTTGCCGCCGTGGCCGCGGTCACCTTCACGACGCCGCTCACCTCGTTCGCCGCCGATCTCAAGCCCGTCAAGGTCGCCGTCACCGCCGGCCCGCACGCCGACATCGTCACGAAGGCCTCCGAGGTCGCGAAGAAGAACGGCTTCAAGGTCGAGGTCGTCGAGTTCACCGACTACATCACGCCGGACACCGCGCTCGCCGAGAAGCAGCTCGACATCGCCGTCTACCAGCACGCCCCGTTCCTGAAGAGCTTCAACAAGAACAAGGGCACCGACCTCGTGGTCGCCGCTCCCGCCGTCGTCCAGCCGATGGGCCTTTACTCCAACAAGTTCCACTCGCTCGAGTCGCTTGAGAAGGGCGCCCGCGTCGCGATCCCGAATGATCCGTCGAACGGCGGCCGCGCGCTGATCCTCCTTGCCAAGGCGGGTCTCATCACGCTCGCCGACGATGCCCCCGCGCTCCCGACCCCGCTCGACATCGCCAAGAACCCGAGGAATCTCCGCATCGTCGAGCTTGAGGCCGCCCAGCTCCCGATCTCCATTCAGGATCTTGACGTCGCCTGCGTCCCGATGAACTACGCCGTCTCCGGCGGTCTCGACGTCAAGAAGCAGGGCTTCTACTTTGAATCGATGGAAGCCGAGTTCGCGCTGATCATCATCGCCGCGCGTCCGGACAACGTCCAGAGCCCCGAGGTTCAGGCCTTTATCAAGTACTACCAGAGCCCGGAAGTCGCCGAGTTCATCAAGGGCAAGTTCAACGGCCAGATCGTTCCGGCCTGGATCAAGTAATCCACGTCTGAGAGGCGCGCTTCCCTCAAAGCGGAGCGCGCCGGAGGCTCCTCCCGCACGCCCGAGGCACACAGTGCCCCGGGCGTTGTGCATTCAGCTGGCGTGACGTGCATCACTGCTGATCTGAAGCCGGGGTTCCCGGGGAGGATCTGCTCCGCTGCCGCGGCAATCCTCGCTTCCCTTGGTCAAAATAGACCTGAAGTCGTATGCGCTTCGCCGCGCTAGACTTCTGCGAGTTGCTCCGGATTGCCTGAGCGACAGGCACAGAAAGAAAAATGACCGCGCCCGCCTGATGTCTGAAGAAGCTGCACCGGACGGGCGGCACGCAGAAAGAGGAAACATATGATTCCGACCCGGCATCCCATGCAGGACATCATCGACCGCCGCGGCGCCCTCATCATTGACGGCGCCATGTCCACGGGGCTTGAGTCCCTCGGCATGGTCCTGAACGATTCGCTCTGGAGCGCCCGTGCGCTCATCGAGCGTCCCGATCTCGTCCGCGAGGTTCACCGCCAGTACTTCGAGGCCGGCGCCAACGCCGCCATCACGGATTCCTACCAGGCCTCCGAGGCGGGCTTCGCCGCCAAGGGCTTCCCGCCCGAGCAGACCCGCGAGTACGTCCGCAAGAGCGCCGAGCTCGCACGTGAGGCCAAGAACGACTACCTGCTCGAGCACCCGGACGTCGAGCCGGGCGATCTCATCATCGCCGGCGCGATCGGTCCCTACGGCGCGTACCTCGCCGACGGCAGCGAGTACACGGGAAACTATTCGCTCACCCGCGAGGAGTACGTGAAGTTCCACGAACTCCGCCTCAATGCGCTCATTGACGGCGGCTCGGACATCATCGCGATCGAGACCCAGCCGAGGCTCGACGAGATCGAGGCGCTTCTCGGCATGATCGAGAACCGCGACATCACCTGCTGGGTGACGGTCACGCTGAAGGACGGGAAGATGCCGGACGGCACGGATCTTGAGACGCTCGCGAAGGTGCTCGACGCGAATCCCCAGGTCGAGGCCTTCGGTCTCAACTGCGTGAAGCGCGAGTGGGTGGAGGAGGCGCTCCTCAAGATGCGCGCCCACACCAAGAAGCCTCTCGTCGTCTACCCGAACTCGGGCGAGACCTATGACCCGGTGACGAAGACCTGGCACGCCGCCGGTCCGCACGCCAAGGGCTGGAGCCACTTCGTTCCGCTCTGGGAGAAGACCGGCGCGGTCTGCATCGGCGGCTGCTGCCGCACGCTCCCGCACGACATCGAGGAGATCTCGAGGCTCGTGGGAGCGGCGCGCGAGGGCTGATCACGCCCTGAAAAATGGCCGGCGAAGCGCCGCACTCGGCGCTTCACTGGCCCTGATCAAGAAAGGGGAATCCACAGAAATGCGGGTTCCCCTTTTTTTCGGCTTCGGTAAACAGAACCTGTCGTTTACTTGATCACGCCGCAGGCGAGGCGGGCACCGCCGCCACCGAGCTTGGCGGGATGGTCGTGGTAGTTGTCGGATCCTACGTGAATCATGACGGAATGATCGATGAGCTCCTTGACGCTCTTGATCTTCGGAGCGAGGACGGGCGTGTTCGCGGTGCCGTCATGGGCGACGTAGAGGCTCGGAAGGTCGCCCTTGTGGCCGTCATCGGACCACGGGAAGGAGTGCTGCCCCTTCTTCTCCGGATCCCAGTGACCGCCCGCCTTCATGGCGAGACCGGCGTCGGTCGCGCCGCAGTCCGGGTTCTGGTGGATGTGGAAGCCGTGCATGCCCGGGGCGAGATCCTTCAGGTTCGGGTAGAAGGCGACGCCGTAGGGCGTCGTCACCGCGACGACCTGGCCGACGGCCTTGTTGCCGTCCTTGCCGAGGAGGTCGATCGAGATGACCACCTTCTCAGGGGCGGACATCGGGTCGTAGAGCTTCGTCTGATCGGCGTCAGCGAACGCGGCGCCGGCGGCGGCGAGCAGGGCGGCGGAAACGACGGCGGCGGCAAGCTTTTTCATAGGAATTCTCCTCTGTTTTGTTTGGATGACAGAAGGCTACCCGATAGCTGAATACAATAGGGAACGGGTTGGAGATAAATTTTTCTATCGTTCCGATAGGCGTAGGACTTTTGGATAACTTAGGAAAATCATAGTAATAGCGATCGGACGCACACACGGTTGCAGCTCGACATTGAGGAGATCTCGAGGCTCGTGGGCGCGGCGCGCGAGGGCTGCTTCACCCGTGAAAATGGCTGGCGAGCCTCCTCAGGAGAAACTTCACCGGCTCCGACCATAACCGGGGACTCTGCGGAAATGCAGGGTCCCCATTTCTTCGGTTGCGACAAAAGGATCACAACGACGTACTTTTACCCGAGTTGAGGATCAAAGGATCAAAAAAATATATGTAGACTTATTTGAGTTGGTATTGATATGATTCAAAAAAATGAAACAGAGGATCAACCATGCCTACCGGAAGAAAATTTCCAGCCAGGTTCGCCGACAAGGCTTCGGAGAGCAATTTCCTGAAGTGGTCGGCGGCTCAGATGACCATTTACAACTCGAAGGTCCAGTGGCACATCTACAGCTACCATCTCGCCAAGATGGCGGGATGCGAGCCGGATCCGCCGGATCAGAAGTACGCGCATCTGATCTACGAGCCGTTCACGACGGACCTTCATCTTGAGTGGATGGAGGGTGTCCCGCGGCAGGTGTTTCGCATCGGGGCGACCATGTTCTACCGCAGCGTCAAGAACGCGATGGCCGGGCTCTCGCACCGCCCGGTGGAGAAGCGGATCAAGGCCGCTGACCGTACGCTCTGGCTGGTGCCGGAGCTCTACACGATCCTGCCGATGAAGGGCAATCGCTTTATGATCACCTTCGGCACGCAGACCATGTACGGCGGTCGCATCATCGTCAATGCCCACCGTGACTGGACGGAGCCGAAGTCGATCTGGATCAAGACGCACGGCCGGCATCTCTCCGTGTCCTTCGCGCAGGATCTGCCTGACGAACTCCCGAAGGAAAAGCGCGAAACGAAGGAGGAGATGGCTGTGCGGCTCGCCATGAAGCCTCGCGAGGAACTCCTGGCCGGCACCAAGGGGTGCGACCGCGGCGTCGTCACGCCGCTCCAGACCCAGGAGGAAGGTTTCCGCATCTCGCGTGTGGAGAAGACCCGCATGCGCGGCAAGCGTCGGCACCAGGTCTCGCTGCAGAAGAAACTCGCGCGCCAGGAGTTCGGCAGCAACGGGTGGTACAAGACGAAACTCAAGCTCAACGAGACTCACCGCTACGGCACGAACGTCCGTGACAATTTCGCGCATCAGGTCTCGCACAAGCTGGTGTCTGATCCGGCGACGCTCCTCATCGGCTTTGAGGATCTCCTCGCCGAGCAGATGGCCCGTGCACCGAAGCCGAAGTTCAACAAAAACGGCAAGGCGATCAGGAACGGGCGGGCGTTCAAGAAGACGCTCAACCGCGGTATCTATCTGAGCATCTGGGGAAAGCTCTTGAAGTTCACCGTCTACAAGGCCGAGCGTGCCGGCAAGCTCGTCGTGACCGTCCCGCCCCGGGGAACCTCGGTCACCTGCCCGGTGTGCGGCACGGCTGATGCGAAGAACCGCCCGAAGCAGGCGCTCTTCGCCTGCGTCAACCCGGAGTGCGGGTTCAATGCGGATCACAGTCTCTCCGCAGACCAGGTGGCGGCGATGAACATCGCCGCGCGCGCGGTGGAGATGGTGCTCACGAACAAGGTGAAGACCAAGTCGAAGAAACGCACGATGCGTATGGCAAAGAAGAAAAAGGCGGCCGACCAGCCTGAGCCCGCGTCGCTTTTCGATGACGAAATCACCCCCGCGAATGTCAGCGACAGCCCCGGCGAAGCTTCTGTCGAACAGAGGAAGGCGTCGGGTGAGTAAAGCCCTATTGCCATGATTTTGGAATGTCGATCAATAGATCAAAAATATGAACACATCTTGACAAACTATCGGAAGAACATGCTAGAATTCAGTTCACTCAATGAACGCTATTTCTGAGTCGAAAGACCGGGATCCGTTCAATGCAAGGTAGGACCGGAGTGGTCCGAACCAGCGTTCTCCCCTGGGGAGAACTGCGAAGCCGGTGGAGCCGTGAGTCTTGCGGATGCATTCGTTTCAAGTCGGGTGCGATCCGCGAGCAGGCTGCGAAGCCGGAAGCCTCGCCCTTGTCGGCGATGCAGCTCATCATCCATCCTATGCCCATGGTGAATGGGGATCGGCAAGAGGATGACTCCTCCGGGGAGCGTTTGTCTGCCCGGAACCAAATTCGGAGTGCACGCGGACGACGGGCTTTTGGGTCAGGTGTCCGCGGGCACAGGTCTCTACGGTAGGGCAGGGGCTGCCCGAACCAGCGCTTTCCTTTGGGGAGCTGCGAAGCCGGTGGAGCCGTGAGTCTTGCGGATGCATTCGTTTCAAGTCGGGTGCGATCCGCGAGCAGGCTGCGAAGCCGGAAGTCCGCCAGTCGGACAGCTCATCTGCCATCCTATGCCCATCATGGGTCAGGCAGTGGAGCGGCAATCCGCATGTGAGCTTCGAGAGCGCTGCTCCCGGGGCCACCCAGACAATCTGCACAGCGGGAAGCGCTCGGCCGGGCGCTTTCAGCAAGGTAGGGCCGGGACGGCCCGAACCAGCGCTCTCCCTCGGGAAGAGCTGCGAAGCCGGCGGAGCCGTGAGCCTCGCGGGTGCATTCGTTTTTCAACGGGTGCGATCCGGGAGCAGGCAGTGAAACCGGAAGTCCGCCACACGGACGGTCCATTTGCCAGCCAATGCCCATCGGCATCAGGACAAAGGCAATCTTCAGAGGCTGCGGGCAACCGTCAGCCTCGTTTTTTGGATCAGCTCTGCGCCCGGGCAGTCGCCGGGCGGAGCGACTGCGGGGGCGCACCGGCGAACGGCGACCTAAAAAATGGCGCTCCTCGCTGCGGGGGAGCGCCGGTCTCTGAAGCTTCCGCCCCTCCGGAAGGCGTGATCGGGGACACGCCGCCCCGGCGGAAGATCGTCGGTACACATCCGGCCGGTGGTGAAACGGTCAGCAAACGCTTCGCTACACGCCGCGAGTGCGCCTGTTTTGAATGAGTGAACGGCCTCCTTTTTTTTCAGCCCTCGGAGTCTCTGTTCGGTCCTTTAACTCCTTCGGGCGATCTGCCGTTCACAAGTCATTTTCGCCCCCGGCTCCGCCTCGGTTGTTGATCCCGGGCAACCTTGCCGTCCTCTTTCCTAGAACGGTCGTTCAGAAATCGCGGAACCTAAAGAAATCTTTGAAAAATCATTAAACAGGAACTTTCCCGTATTGACAATTCAGCCCGAAAGCTGTACCGGTTTCCGGTTCCGAAGCTCGGTGACATTCCTCTGGACACCGGATCTGTCGCGTCAGGGGAACACTTTCAAATCGATGCAGAACTTTCCGAATGCCTGATTCCCTCCCTGGTCAGAAGTCCGGGAAATTTCAGTGACGGGTTGGATCCGTAATCGTCTTCGAGGCTTCAGCACCGCAGGAACGGAGATTCGGCGGACAAAGCAAAGGCGGATCCCCTCGTCGGAGATCCGCCTCCAGTTGTGCCGGTGCTCTCTCAGGCTTACTGCCTCAGTTCCCTCGGGAAGCGCTCCGCGGCGTATTCCGCGGCCGGGAGGCTCGCGCGCAGCGGGTTGATGTCAATGCCGCCGCGGCGGGTGAAGGCGGCCTGCACCTCAAGGAACTCGGGCGCGAAGCGCGTCCTCAGGTCATGGAAGATCTGCTCGACGCACTGCTCGTGGAAGCCCCTGTGGCAGCGGTAGCTCGCGAGGTACTTGAGCAACGACGCCGGCGCGGGGCCGCTGCCGCGGAACTTGACCGACACCGACGCGAAGTCAGGCTGGCCCGTGACCGGGCAGAGCGAGCGGAAGAGGTTCGTCATGTAGTGAACCTCTTCACCAGCGGGCTGTGCCTCGGCTTCGAGGAGCTCGGGCGCCACCTCGAAGGTGTCGCACGCGGTCTCCGGGCAGAGCTTCTCGAGGCAGACGCCGGGCATGGCCGAGACCTGCGTGGCCCACTCGCCCTCGGGGTGGAGCGCCACCGTGACCGGGCCGCCGGCGGCGGCCGAGAGGTCACGGGCGAGGGCGGCCGTCACGGCCGCGCGACCCTGGTCCCCGCCCTCGAAGCGCGTCATCGCGAAGCTCATCGCATAGAGCTTCAAGGACTTCGATTCGATGATCGAGGGCGTGGAGGCCGGGACGGTGAGCTCCACCGCGGCCGCCTGGGGGAGCCCCCGGGCATTGAGCCAGGAGAACTCATAGAGGCGCCAGAGATCCGCGCCCGTGAAGTCATGGTCCCCGATCGCATCGCGGCCGAGGCTGCGCGGAATCGGCGTCAGCAGCTCGGGCGAGTAGGCGTCGGCGTAGCTCGTCGCGTGGCCGAGCTTCGTCCCCTTGGGTTCGGGCATGAGTACGGGCATCGGAACTTGTCTCCTCTATATGGATGTCAGCGGACGCGCATTATGCACGCCTCACGCCTTCTCCGTGCCGGGGATCGGCGTCGCGAGCTTCTCGCCCGCGAGCATGCGGCGGACGTTCTCGACGACGAGGTCCTCCATGATGGCGCGGGTCTCGACCGTCGCGGAGCCCTGGTGCGGGGCGAGAAGAACGTTCTTGAGCGGGAAGAACTCCGGCTCCACGTTGGGCTCGTGCTCGAAGACGTCGAGCGCGGCACCGGCGATTCTCTTTTCCTCGAGCGCCTTGATGAGCGCCTGGGAGTCGACGAGCGCGCCGCGGGCGATGTTGACGAGGAAGCCGTCGGGGCCGAGGGCCTCGAGCACCTTGGCGTCAATGAGGTGGAAGGTCTCCGGCGTCGCGGGGATCACGACGATCAGCACGTCCGCCCAGCGGGCGAGCTCGACCTCGTTCTCGAAGCGCTGCCAGGGCACGTCCTTCGGGGAGCGCGAGGTGTAGCCCACTTCCATGCGGAAGGCTTCGCAGCGCTGGGCGACGATGCGGCCGATGCGGCCGAGGCCGGCGATGCCGACGCGCTTGCCCGCGATGCGGCGGCCGAGCGGGAAGGGCTCGTTCGGCCAGCGGCCGGCGCGCACGAAGGCCTCGCCCTCGCCGATGCGGCGCGTGATGCCGAGCATGAGCGCGATGGCGAAGTCGGCGACGTCCTCGGAGAGCACGTCCGGGGTGTTCGAGCAGTAAAGCCCGCGGCGGGCGATCTCGGGGATGTCATAGCCGTCGTAGCCGACGCCGTGCACGGCCACCATCCTGAGGTTCGGGTAGAGGTCGAGCTCCTCCTTCCCGGCCTTCAGGTTCGAGGCGCCGAGCAGGATGTCGACCTGCGGGGCGATCTCGGCGAACTCGGCGGCGGTGAGCTGATCCTTCGAGAGCACCTCGCAGAAGGGGGCGAACTTCGCGAACCAGGGCGGCACGTCGAACTTCGTGGAGATGAGGCTCAAAAGGAGCGGACGGTTGTTGCGCATGGGAGCACCTCGAAGAAAAAGCGGTGACGGAAGACGGTCTGAAAAGTCTATACGGGAAATCCCGCCTCTGGAAACGCCTGCCGCGCCTCCCCGCCTCTTTTGCCGCCTCATTCCATTCGCGTGGACACACAGGCTCCCCATCAGGCGAAAGTCAAAAGTCATCCGCAATGCTTCGGGTTTTCACGGGGAGGGAGGAATTGATGGTAACCGCGGAATTTTGGACACCCGGCGTGTCAGGCATTCCTCATCCTGCGACAGATCTGATCCTATCCCGGCGTCCTTTGAAAATTACCCCGTGACACCGGCGTTCAGGCCGTTTTCCCCGCCCTGTTCCCGCCGCGTAAACACAGTGTTCCGCCCGGGGCGACAATCGGAATTTATCTGAAACAATTCGGGTTACTACGGGGAGGGGCTTGCCGATATAATCCGCCCGTCAGGCTGACCGTCGTGAAGGTGTGTCCTTATCGCGCACTGTTCGCAGACATACCCGACGTCGCCGGACATCCGTCCCGAGACCTCAGCAAGCCTCGCCCGTCCTCGACCGATGACGGGCGGTTTTCTTTTTT
>NZ_JAUNSF010000007.1 GCF_030539355.1 Sutterella sp. | reverse complement strand
TTTCCTGCAGAAGAAAGCTGCTGCGTAAAGCAGACAGACCGAGGTCGTCTATAAGGCCTCAAATTCGTTCTTTCAATCACGTTTGTACAATAAGAGCTCCAGTACCGTATCGGTATTGGGGCTAGTGGCGTTTATAGTTCAAAACTAACGCCGCCGGATCTCAATAGGCGTTGACTTGGTTCAGACTCGAAGTTCTGAATAAATAGAAGCCCCCTTAACTTTCATTTTCCGCATGGCACGTTTCGTCCGGGAAGTCAGAATTACGACATAAGGCTTAGTCCGAAGGGCGAAAGACACCGATATTTCCGCTCTCCCAGAAGAGGTGTTCAGCAGAAACACCCGCATAAACACATCAAGGCACCGGGCCACAGGTGCCGGAAAAAAGCAAAGGAGATCCGCCGTGAACGCCGAGAGCACTCCGCCCGCCTGAGGTTGCTCGAGGGGGAACTGACTGACGCCCCCCGAAGAAATCGATTCATCCGTTGAAAGTCTGCTGAATGAAAGACCAGCAGGCCTTCGAGGGGTTTTTGCGCCCGAAATTTTTGCGCCCCCCTCGTTGCCAGGAGCCATACCATGGAATATCCCCGCATTACCCGCCGAAGCTTCATCGCCGCCACCGCTCTGACCGGTGCCGCCGCTGCGCTTGAAGGCACGGTCGCGAACGGTCTCGTGAAGGAAGCGCATGCCGCGCCCCAGGCGACCGGCGTCTCGACCGAAGGCGAAACCAAGATTGTCAAGACCTGCTGCCGCGCCTGCATTCACAACTGCGGCGTTCTTGCGCACGTCCGCAACGGCCGTGTCGTGAAGCTCGAGGGCAACCCCGAGTACCCGATGAGCCGCGGCTCGCTCTGCGCGAAGTGCCTCGCCGGCGTCTCCGCCCTCTATCACCCGAACCGCAACAAGTACCCGCTCCAGCGCGTCGGCAAGCGCGGTGAGAACAAGTGGAAGCGCATCACCTGGGCCGAGGCCATCGACACGATCGCCAACAAGATGGAACAGGTCCGCCGCGACTACGGCGCCGAGCAGGTGCTCATCACCACCGGCGGCGGCGGCAACCCCGCCTTCCGCGGCATCCCGCGCGTCGCGAACGCCTTCGGCACGCCGAACTGGTACGAGCCGGGCTGCGCGCAGTGCTACCTCCCGCGCACGCTCGCCTACGGCCTGCAGTACGGCGGCCCGTCCACGTCGATCGCCGACGAATCCGCCCGCGAGATCTACAACCCGAATTCCGAGATCAAGACGATCGTGCTCTGGGGCACGGACGCCTCCTACAGCTGCACCGCCGGCGGCGGCCGCGCCTTGGCCGAGATGCGCGCCCGCGGCGTGCGCTCGATCGCGATCGACCCGCGCTTCCAGCCTGACGCCGCCAAGGCCGACATCTGGCTGCCGATCCGTCCGGGCACCGACGTCGCGCTGATGCTCTGCTGGATGAAGTACATCGTCGACAAGAACCTCTACGACCGCGAGTTCGTCATGAAGTGGACGAACCTGCCGTACCTCGTCAATCTTGAGACGAAGATGAACGTCCGCGCGAGCGACCTTGACCCGAAGGGCGACAAGAACACCTACGTCGTCTGGGACAAGAAGACCGGCCGTCCGATGCCGATCAAGTATCCGTGGGACGATGCGCTCGACGTCGAGCTCGACGGTGAGTTCGAGTACCAGGGCGTCAAGTACAAGACCGGCTTCCGCCTGATGCGCGAGCGCGCCGAGCCGTGGACGCTCGAGAAGGCCGCCGAGGTCTGCTGGCTCGATCCGAAGAAGATCGAGGAAGCGATCCTCATGTACTGCGACGGTCCCGCGGGCATCGCTCTGGGCGTCGCTACCGACCAGAACCCGAACTCCGTGCAGGCGGCCGAAGGCTCCGTCATCCTCAACGCGCTCTGCGGCAACGTCGAGCGTCCGGGCGCGCTCATGCAGCGCAACCCGTCCTCGAACGTTGTCCCGGCGGGTTCGCTTGCCACGCGCTGCCCGTTCCTGCTCCCGAAGGGCCAGCTCACGAAGCGCCTCGGCTCGAACGAGCACAAGGGGCTGCTGCAGTGGGGCGCCGGTCAGCCGACCGCCATCCTCAACGCTATCCTCACCGAAAAGCCCTATCCGCTGCGCGTCTGGCTCGAACGCTCGGGCAACAAGTTCGTCGTGAACGGCGACTGCAGCTCGTGGGTTCCTGCGCTCGAGAAGATGGAGCTCGTGGTGCACATGTACATGTACCCGACTTCCTTTTCGAAGTTCGCCGACATCCTGCTCCCGGCCCGTGAATGGCTCGAGACGAACATGCTCGTCGAGTGCATGAACACGGTGTTCGCGCGCCAGGCCGTCGCCCACGTCTGGGAGACCGAGGACGAGACGCTCTTCTGGTCGAAGCTCATCAAGAAGTGCGCCGCGCTCGGCAACCCGAACGCCAAGCGCGCCTGCGACCCGAACTTCATGAAGGACGAAGTGGCCTACTGGGATACGATGGAAGAGCTCCTCGACACCCGCCTGAGCCGCCTCAACATGACGTGGAAGGACCTCCTCGAGCACAACCCGACGACGTACATGCCGTACGAGAAGTGGCTCACCTACTACGTCTACCTGCAGAAGGATCCGAAGACGGGCCTGCCGAAGGGCTTCGGCACGCCCTCGAAGAAGCTCGAGCTCTACGGCGAGTGCTACATCCACCTCGCCCGCACCGGCAAGCCCTATGCGCTTGACGATCTGCCGCCGGCTTCCGAGGACTACGATCCGCTGCCCTGGTACATGGAGCCCTCCGAGAACCCGAACAACGAGGTCGGCAAGAAGTTCCCGCTCGTGATGACGCAGGGTCGTCTGCCGATGTACCACCACGGCACGTTGCGCAACATCCCGTACCTCCGCGAGATCTATCCGGTGCCCGAGATCTGGGTGAATCCCGACACGGCGAAGAACTACGGCGTGACGACGGGCGACTGGGTGTGGATCTCCTCGCTGCGCGGCCGCATCCGCGGCAAGGTCCGCCTCACCGAGGGCGTCGCCCCGGGCGTGGTCTACATGGAGCGCTTCTGGTATCCGGAGACCCTCAACACCCCGACGGGCGGCTGGCAGGAGTCGAGCGTCAACGTGCTCACGAAGAACACGGCTCCGTTCAACCCCGAGGTCGGCACCTACACGCTGCGCGGCTTCCAGGTCCAGATCGAGAAGGCCGACGGCGCGCCCGAAGGCATCTGGCAGAAGCCCGAGGAGTTCAAGCCCTGGCTGCCGCAGCCCGTGGACTCGACCCCTGACGTGAAGTTCTGATTAATTTGGGAAGACCCTATCATGACCCAGAAAACGATGGTTATCGATCTTGACCGCTGCATCGGATGCTTCGCGTGTGAGATCGCCTGCAAACAGGAAAACAACGTCCCGCTCGGCGTGTACTACAACAAGGTTCTGTCGATCGGCCCGCTCGGGAAGTTCCCGAACATCAAGCAGTACTTCCTGCCGTCGATCTGCCAGTGCTGCAAGGACGCTCCCTGCGTGAAGGTCTGCCCGACCGGCGCGAGCTATCGCACCGAGGACGGCCAGATCCTCGTCAACAAGGAGAAGTGCATCGGCTGCAAGCTCTGCATGGCCGCCTGCCCCTACGGTGCCCGCTCCTACAACGCCGAGACGAACGTCGTTGAGAAGTGCACCCTCTGCCAGCACCTGCAGAACGTGGGCGAGAAGCCCGCGTGCGTGAAGGTCTGCTGCGCCAAGGCCCGCTTCTTCGGCGACATCGACGATCCCGAGAGCGACGTCAGCAAGGCGATCGCCGCCGCGGGTCCCGAGAACGTTCATTCGCTCCCGGACTCGGGCAACAAGCCCACCGTGCGCTACATTCTTCACAAGAAGAACGGCGAATGGCAGACCAACCCGCCGAAGATGCTCTGATGCATCTCACCGCTCTGAAGGAGTGAACTCATCATGACCAGCACCTGGAGTCTCATGCTCTTCGCCGCTTTCGCCGTCATCGGCGGCGCAGCGGCTCTCACGGTCGCCGTCGGCGAATGGCGCGGGCTCTCGGTGCCGCTCCTTCAGAGAATGACGCTTGCCGCGATCATTGCGCTCGCGGCGGGCATCGCCTCGGCCGTGCTCTCGCTCGGCCGCCCGGCGCTCGTCTTCGGCGCGCTCGCGAACCCCCACTCGGGCGTCTTCCGCGAGCTCGTCAGCACGGGCGCCGCCCTGATTTTCCTGGTGCTCTACGCGGCCGCCCTCTGGCGCGGCGCGTCGGCGCTCACCTGCCGCGTCCTCTCCTGCGCGGCAGGTCTCTGCGGACTGCTGTCCGCCGCCTCCGTGGGTGCCGCGCTCTACATGCCCTGGCACACGGGCTGGCACACCGTCACGATCGCGTTCCCCGCGGCCCTCTGGGCCGTGGCCGGCGCGGCCGCCCTCTCCGCCCTTCTCCTTGAGATCGAGAACGCCGAGGAGGCGGGCGAGGACGAGGAACTCCTCGCGGAGACGGAACGTGCCCGCGCGCTCGCCGCGCCCCTTTCACTCCTGCCCGCCGTCGGCATCGCGGTCTACCTTGCCGCGCTCGCCTGGACCGCGGCTCCGACCGACGCGCCCACCGTCTCGCGCCTCGTCTCGGGTGACCTCGCCCTTCCCTTCTGGGCAGGCGCCGGTCTCATCGGCACGCTCATCCCCTTCGCGGCGCTCTTCCTCACGCGCCGCCGCCCGATGAACGCGTTCGTCGTCATACTCGTCGTCATCCTCGCCGCCGTCGGCACGGCCGCCTTTGAGTTCGCCGTCTCGCAGCTCGGCGGCTCCGTCTGGCACTTCTTCCAGCGCTGATGCGCCGGCAGCCCCGAATTCAATTTCCGGAAAACCCGACCATGGAAAACTTCACCGAGATTCTTCAGAACCGCCGCAGCTTCTACGCCCTCCTCGCGCGCATCTACCGCATCGAGGCCGACCAGGCCCTCATCACCGGCATGCAGGCGATGACCTTCCCGAAGGAAACCGGCTCGGAGAAGCTCGACCGCGGCTACCGCGCGCTTGAGGCGTGGCTCGCCGCCCCGGGCGAGGATCCCGTGGAGGATCTCGCCGTGGACTACGCCCGCGTCTTCATCGGCGCCGGCATCCAGGGCAAGGAGGCCGCCTACCCGTTCGAGAGCGTCTACACGTCGCCGCAGGGCCTCGTGATGCAGGACGCCTGGGAGAAGGTCTGCGCGCTCTACCGCGCCCACGGCCTCGGCCGCCCCGAGCACTGCGACGTGCACGAGGACCACATCGGGCTCGAGCTCGACTTCATGACCCGCCTCATCGACGAGGCGCTCGCCGCGGGCGAGAAGGGCGACGAAGGCGCGCTCCTCGGTTCGCTCGCCGAGCAGAAGGTCTTCATCGAGACGCACCTGCTCAACTGGATCCACGGCTTCCTCTCCGACGTGAGGAAGTACGCCGAGTCGCCCTTCTACCTCGCCGCGGCCGACATCACCGAGGCCTTCGTCGAGATGGACGACGCCCTCCTCAGGGAAATCCTCGAGGAGGAAAAGGCCTCCTGAGATCCATCATTCATAAAGGAGAGGTGCCCGGCCCAGGAAAGCTGACCCACACCGGCTCGCAGGGCACCTCAGACCGCACATTCCCGGAGCGGTCAAAAACAAAAAAATAAAAAAGGATGACCCATCATGACGCGGCGCAGAGAACGTAACCGCAAGCCGCCGGAGAAGCCCGGCGGAGCAAAGCCCGCCGGACTCACCCGGCGCGGACTCATCGCAGGAAGCGCGGGCGCCGCAGGGCTGCTCGCGCTTGGCGCATACTGCTCGCGCGAAACCCACGCCGCGCCGCTCCGTCCCCCGGGAAGCCGGGACGAGGCGGACTTTCTCTCGCTCTGCCTGCGCTGCGACCGCTGCCGCAGCGCCTGCCATCTCGGCGCCATCGGCGTCGCCGGCATCGAGTCCGGCATCACGATGATGCGCACCCCGGTGATGAAATTCCATCTCGGCGACTGCGACTTCTGCCGCAAGTGCGCCGAGGTCTGCCCCACGGGCGCCATCGAGGACTTCGACCCGGAGACCGAGAAGGTCGGTCTCGCGGAGGTGACGCAGGCCTGCATTGCGCTCCGCACCGGCGCCTGCACCAAGTGCCACGACGTCTGCCCCTACGAGGCGATCGACCTCGACAGCCGCAACCGCCCGATCGTCAACGCCGAGAAGTGCAACGGCTGCGGCACGTGCGAGTACATCTGCCCCTCGATGGTCTTCCAGTCATACAGAGGCGCGACGGAGCGCGGCATCGTCGTGCGCACGTTCGCCGAGCTCGAGGCCCGCAAGAATGAAGGAGGTGCACGATGACCCGCCGGAATTCCTCCCGCCGCGCCTCCCGCCGGGATCTCAGCGCCCGCAGGGGCGGCTCCCCCGACCAGCGCCCGGTCCGCACGAACGTCTGGCGCTCGCTCGTCGCGCTCGCCTTCCTCGGGCTCGTCGCCCTCGGTCTCTATTCGCACACCGGATGGGGCACGCTCTCGTCCTTCGGCTGGCGCGACATCGCCGCCGTCTGCCCGCTCGGAGGCCTCGAGGCCATGCTCGCCGAGCGGACCCTCATCCCGCGCGCCCTGATCGGCATCCTCGCGGTCGCCGTCGTCTGCGCGCTCCTCGGCCGCGTCTTCTGCGGCTGGCTCTGCCCGGTTCCGCTCACGAAGCGCCTCTTCGGCTCGAAGGACGACTCCGCCGAGATCAAGCCCGCGGCCTCCGCGCTCTCTCCCGCCGCGCCTCACGTCCCGTCTGCCTCGGATCAGACAAACGCGGCGCTCTCCGCGGAGGCCGCAGTTCCTCACGTCGATGCCGCTCCCGCCGCCGAAGCCCCGGCTTCCGGTGAGAAGCCCGCCTGCGGCGCCGCCGCGGCCGCCGGCACGGCCGCCCGCCGCCTTGAGGACGCCGGTCCCTTCGCCGTGCTCGCGGGCGCGCTCGCCTCGTCGGCGATCTTCGGCTTCCCGGTCTTCTGCCTCGTCTGCCCGGTGGGCCTCACCTTCGCGCTCGTGATCGCCCTCTGGCGCCTCTTCGAGTTCAACGAGCTCACCTGGTCGATCGGCTTCTTCGTCGTCTTCCTCGTCCTCGAGCTCTTCGTGCTGCGCCGCTGGTGCCACCGCTTCTGCCCGCTCGGGGCGATGATGACGCTGCTCGCACGGGCCAACACCGCGCTCGGCCTCTTCCGCCCGACGGTCGCGCAGTCGAAGTGCCTGCGCTGCTCGAAGGGCCTCGACTGCCGCGTCTGCGAGTCGGTCTGCCCCGAAGGGATTGATGTGAAGGGCCTCAACTCCGGCATGCTCTCGAGCCGCTGCACGAAGTGCCGCGTCTGCGCGGACGCGTGCCCGTCGCACGCCATTCACTTCCCGGCGCTCGCGAAGAAGCAGGCCGCCGCCGCGGCTGCGCCCGAGGCCGCTCCCGCGTTCGCGAGCGACCCCGCCGCGCCCCTCTCGCACAAGCGTGCGGAGCCCGTGCGCCTTGACGCGGCGAAGCGCCGCACGTCGTTCGCCGCCGTGGAGAAGGACTTCACGATGGGCACGGTCGTCGAGCAGAGCGCGCGCTGCATCGAGTGCGGCGCCTGCATGAAGGCCTGCCCGCAGGGCAACGACATCCCGGCGTGGATGAAGTTCATCAAGGCCGGCCGCACCCGCGACGCCGCGCTCGTGATGCTGCGCGCGGGGAGCCTCCCCGAGGTCTGCGGCCGTGTGTGCCCGTCCGAGCGCCTCTGCGAGTCGGCCTGTCCGCTCGCGGGCGAGGGCTTGGGCGGCCCCATCCCGATCGCCTCCATCTCCCGGGCCGTCTCGGACTCCGTTCTTGACCGCGGCTGGCAGCCGCGCGCCCAGCGCGCACGCCGCCGCAGGAGAATCGCCATCGTGGGCGCCGGCCCCGCGGGCCTCGGCTGCGCGGACATCCTCGCCCGCACGGGCGCGAAGGTCACCGTCTACGACCGCGCGCCCGAGATCGGGGGGCTGCTCACCTTCGGCATCCCGGCCTTCAAGCTCGAGAAGCCCGTCATCACGCGGCGCCGCCGCATCCTGCGCCGCACGGGCGTGAAGTTCATGCTCGGCCGCGAAGTGGGCGGCACGGGTGAGAACGCCGTCTCGATGGAAAGCCTCCTGAGTGACAACGACGCCGTCTTCGTCGCCGTGGGCGCCGAGGTTCCGGTCATGCCCGAGCTCGGGAACGCCGACGCGAAGGGCGTGCTCCAGGCGCGGCCCTACCTCGCCGCGACCGCCGCGCAGTCGCTCAAGCTCCCGGAAGGCGCGCAGTTCGCGCCTCTGCCCGACATGAAGGGCAGGCGCTGCCTCGTGATCGGCGGCGGCGACACGGCGATGGATTGCCTCAGAAGCGCCCTGCGCCAGGGCGCGGCCCGCGCGGTCGCGATCGCGCGCAAGCCCGAGGGGCAGATCCGCGCGCTCCCCGGAGAAGTGAACATGGCCCGCGAGGAAGGCGCCGAGTTTGTCTACGAGACCCGGCCCGAAAGCGTCATGACGAACGCCGCGGGCGAGGTGACGGGGCTGCTGTGCCGCAACGTCGCGACCGGCGAGCCGGTGACGATCGAGGGCGACGTGATCCTCGTCGCCTGCGGCTTCCACACCGTTGCACTCGACTGGCTCGCCCGCGAGGGCGTCGTCTTTGACGAGCGCGGCCGCATCGTGACCGATTCCAGCGGCCGCACGGGCAACCCGAAGATCTACGCGGGCGGCGACGCCATGCGCGGAGCGGCGCTCGCCACGACGGCGCTCGCCGACGGCCGCGCCGCGGCGACGGCCATCATGCGTGACCTCGGTCTTGAGAACTCGGAGGGAGGAAACTGATGAGCGTTCAGCGTCCGATGCTCGCCAGAAGAAGGTGCCTCAAGTCCCGCCACATCGGCTCGGGCTGCAGCGCCTGCGTGACGATCTGCCCCGCCGGGGCGCTCGCGATCGTCGAGAAGCGCCTGCGCTTCAATCCCGCGCGCTGCGCGGGGTGCGGCGCCTGCGCCTCGGTGTGCCCCTCGGACGCGCTCCTTTTTCCCGCGATCTCGGATGATCAGCTGGAAAGCGCCGTCCGCGCGGCCGCTCAGACCGGAACAGTCATCTTCGCGAGCGCCCAGGCCGTGAACGCCCCGACCGAGGCAATCCGGCTCCCCTCGGTCGTGTGGCTCAGCCTCGCCTGGCTCCTCTTCGCGGCCGCCGAGGGAACGAAGAAGCTCGTCCTCATCGGCGCGGGCGAGAGCGCCGAGGCGAAGCTCGGGCCCGTGTTCGAGGCGCGCCTGCGGACCGCCCGGGCGATTCTCTCCGAGCTCAAGTCACCCATGACGATCGAGCACACGGTGGCGCGCGCCGCCGTGGACGCCGGCCGCCGCGCCCTCTTCTCAGGATGGGCGAAGGCCGCCGAGACGCCGAAGGCGCCCGAGCCTCCGACGGAGAGCGCGCGTCTGCGCGCGGCGAAGCTCGCCGCGGAGCCGCAGATCCGCACGCCCGAGTCGAGGGAGCGCCTCATCAGTGCGCTGAGGCGCCTGCGCTCGCAGGCCCTTCAGAAGCCCGGCGTCACAGCCGCTCCGGAGAGTCCCGCCGCCGCCGCGGCGCTGGCCCTTCCCAGCGTGGAGGCGATCCGCTGCACAGCCTGCGGCATCTGCACGGCCGTCTGTCCGACGGGAGCGCTCACAAGCGAAAAGTCGCACGGCTCCGAGACCATGAGCGTCAGTGCCGAGAAATGCACGGCGTGCGGTCTCTGCGCGGACATCTGCTTCATGCACGCGATGAAGATCGCCCCGCGCGGGCGCCTCGCCGACGTGATCGGCCGGGAACCCATCGAGCTCATGAAGCGCGGCACCGACCGGCACGCGCTCGACACCTGGGAGGACAAGCTCTCCGGGATGTTCAGCGGGCCGGTCTACCGCACCTGACCGTCAGGACGCCGCCTCGGCGTCCTTCTCGCCGAGTTCGCCCGCGGCGAGCTGCGCCTCGAACCGTTCGTAGGCCTCGGCGATGATTCTGTCGTTCTCGACGCCCCAGGCGCGCATGTCGTCGCGCGCGGCGGCGGTGATCCAGAGAACGAAGTTCCTGAGCTTCGCGTTCTTGAGCTCATCCTCGCGGCGGTTGACGAGGCACATGTTCCAGGGCGCCTTCTGCCAGCCCCGGAGGATCGGCACGACCTCGCCGCGCTTCAGTTCCTCGCCGCAGTGGATGATCGAGAGGTCGACGGTGATGCCGTGGTGCTCGAGGAGCAGGCGCTTCAAAGTGAGCTGATCGTGCGTGACGAAGGTCTTGCGCCACCGCAGGATCTCCGAGCCGCGGCCGTTCTGGAAGAGCTGCTGCGTGACCGTGTCGTCGCTGAAGGCCTTGTGCAGGAGCCCCGTGTGCTGCCGCAGATCCTCGGGAGACTTCGGCACGCCGTGGCGCCTCAGGTACTCGGGCGTCGCGAGCGGCACCGTGCTCGAGTGGTTGTAGTTGCGGATGATGAGTTCGGAGGGATCCGCCGGACGGCGGTTCATGACCGCGACGTCGGCCTCGCCCGCGCGGACCTCGTCCGGGCCGATCTCGGGAATGATGACGAACTCGACGCCGGGGAAGAGCTCGGCGTGTCGGAGAAGTACTCCTGGGCGAGCTCGATCGGGGAGCCGAAGCGGATCGTGAGCGTCTCCGCGCGGGGCTTTCTCGGCTCGAGGACGGCCTGGAAACCCGTGAGCAGGGGCTCGACCTGCTCGCGCAGGTCAACCGCACGGGGCGTGGGCTGGATCGGGCGGCGCGACTTGTCAAAGAGCTCGAAGCCGAGCTCGCGCTCGAGGCCCGAGATGAGGCGCGAGGCCTTCGGGAGATCCATGTCGAGGAGCACCGCCGCCTGCGAGATGCTGCGGGTGCGGCAGGCCGAGACGAAGATCTGCCAGGCGAGCAAATTTTCCGTGCACTTCATCCAAACCTCCGCAGTGTGCCGAGCAGCTCGGCGACGCGCACCGTGAAATCACGGGCGACAAGAAAACGATCTCCCTCTCGGGCAATGAGCCCTCTGCGCCGCCAGTCCGAGACCACGCGGCTCATGGCCGGACGGGTCGCGTGCGTCATGAGCGCGAGTTCGCCCACGCGCGGGGAAAAGGGCAGCGCCGTCCAATCCCCGTCATTCTGCCCCAGCGGAAGCAGGATTGAGAAGAGCTTTGCGAGCCTCACCGGCACCGGACTCGTGTCCATCAGGAACATGCCCTCGAGGTAGGCCTCCTGGTGATGGACGAGCGAGAGCATGAATCTCAGCCACAGCTCGTGATCCGCGTCGAGGATCTCGCGGAAGCGCACCGCCGTCATCCGGCGCATGCGCACCGGGGTGAGCGTGAGGGAGAGGAGCGGCATCTTCTCGCCCGGATGATTGATCGCCTTCGCCGCGCCGATGAGCGACCCCGGCATGATGAGGCCGGCCATGCGGTCGAAGCTCCCGCTTCGCCAGTAGCAGGTCGCGAGCCACCCCTCCTCGACGCGGCAGACGTCGAAGGTGTTGCCGAGCGAGTAGCTCCGGTGCGCCGGAAGCGTGGTCTCCGGGCACTCGGCGAAGATCCCGGCGAAGGCCGGGTCGTCGGGCACGTTGAGCCACGGCGTGAACGTGTAGACACGCTCATGCGGGAAACCCTCGGGCGGGGTCTCCGGCGGATCGTACTGTGCGGGTGGATCGGACGGATTGAATGGGGCCATTGAGACGGATTCGGGGGGCTCCGGGAATTCATCCTGCCCGGCGGCAGCCGGAGCATGAATTTGTTTTGTCAGGCGAATCCCCGGAAGGGAGTTCATGAAAAAGGAGCGGGCACGGAACCGCACCGGAGAGAGCCGAGCCGCGGCCCCCCCCCGGAAGCGGATCAGTTTTCCCGCGGGCGCGGCTTAGCCCTGCGGGCGGCCGCTAGGTGTCAGAAATCCATCCGTGACGTACGCTGAATCCTGACCTCGGCACTGCTGCCCGACTGAACTTTTTCATGACGCTCTCCTCTGATGAGCCGCTTCGGTGTCATGGGAACCGCGGCTCAGACTCGAATTTAGATCCTAATCCGGGGATCGGAGAAAAATCTGTATTCCAGAGCACGGTTTTTCAAATTTTTGGATATCCGTCGGATCCGGCCTGCCTGCCGCTGAGAGAGGCTCCCGGAGCGCAGGGAATCGCGCCGGACCGCCCGTATACGACTGGTTTCCCGGTGTCGAAATCAAAAAAATCTCCGCCCCTCGGAAGAAGCGGAGATCTTTTCGCAGAGGGGAGCCGCGGAGCGGCCCCGTTTGATCTGCGGTTACTTCGGGTTGCGGTTGCAGAGCCCGGCCTGCACCATCGCGGGATTCGGACGCGGCGCGGCGATCATGCTGAGCGTGTTGCGGTCGGTGTGATGGAACTCGGCCTCGACGCCCGGGATGATGAGGACCGTGTCCTCCTCGTAGCTGATCGTGCCGTCCTCGTTGAACGTGATCGTGATGTCCCAGGACTTCGTCTGGAAGTTGCGCTCAAGGAACGGGTTCGAGCAGATGCCGTTCACGGTGCTGCCGCGCTCGGCATGGAGCTTGATCTGCCTGTCGCCGGGCTGCGCCTTGCCGCTCGCCATGGCGACCTGCGCGCGCGGAATCGCGAGCGTCATGTAGACGGTGCCCGTCTCGGGCTCCCAGAGGAGGTAGCCGATCTGGTCGTGGAAGGCCTGCAGTTCGCCGGGCTTCTGGATCGACACGTGATAGCGAAGGCCGTAGAGGAGCTGCGGACCGCTGTTCTGCGGGTCGAGGAGCTCGTAGGTCTGCGTCTCGACGAAGGGCTCGGACTCCGTGCCCTCGGCGACGGGATGCGTGTCGACGCCGTCGGCGCCGTACCAGGTGCCCGCGAGCGGGGCCAGAGGCCCGAGCTCTTCGAGCGTGTTCGGGTTCGACGGGGTCTCGGTGTAGATGTCTTCGTGATGGTTCATGGGTCTCTCCATCCTTCGGTAGGGTTCAGTCAGGGGGCTGCGCCGGATCGTCCTGAGGACGCGGCGTTTCCCTTACCTGAATCCTAATATGCGCCGGGCTTCCCCGCGAGACGTTGTACTAATAACGGCTATCAACGGAATCTATTCCGGCCGCGGCAGGGCCCCGGGCTGATATGATTCGAGGTTTGAGAAGTGCCCGCAGGGCTTTTTTTTGACCTGCCAACTAACCGTTCGGTAAGTTTCCCATCATGACCGCCTCCCGCCGTCTTTCCTCCGTTCTCGCCGCCGTGATTCTCGCCGCCGCCGCCCTCGGCTGCGCGAACGTGTCCGCTGCGGAACCGCTCTCGTTCGAGGCCGCCCGCGCGCGCTTCCACGAGCGCGCCGACATCTTCCGCGCCGACACCGCCGAGGTGGACCGCGCCCGCCACGCCGCCGACAGCGCGAAGGCGCTCTCGGGCCCCAAGGTGGACGTCACGGTGATGCATGTCGAGGGCAGGAAGGACATCAACCTCGAGGTCGACACGCCGGCGATGCTTCAGGGACTCGGCAGCCGCTTCGGGCTCTCGGTGCCGAGCACCATGGCCTTCGGCACGGAGTACGACCTCTCGGGCCCGCGCGCGGTGCTCTCGGCCACCTGGCCCATCTACACGGGCGGCGCGATCACGGCGCAGCAGGATGCGCTCGAGGGGAAGGTCCGCGAGGCCGCGGCCGCCCGCACCGCGAGGCTCGAGGAGAAGGACGCCGAGCTCGTCGCCCGCTACTGGGGCGTGCAGCTCGCGCGCTCCGTGGAGGCGCTGCGCCGCAGCGTCCTCGCTGACGAGGAGGAGCAGGTCCACCGCGCGCTCCGCTTTGAGAAGAAGGGCCTCATCTCGCGCATCGAGCGCATGTCGGTCGAGGTCTCGCGCGACACGGCCCGCCGGGAACTCATTGCCGCCGAGACGAGCGCGCGCGTCGCCGAGAGCGAACTCATGAGCGCGCTGCGCGAGAAGTCGCTCCCCGAGCTCTCCACGCCGCTCTTCATCCTCACGGGCGACCTCGGGACGCTCTCCGAGTGGCAGGCCCGTGCGCGCGCCAACTCCCCCGTCCTCACCGGCATCGACGCCCAGCGCGACCAGGCCGAGCAGGGCGTGAAGGCCGCCAAGAGCGCCTACCACCCGCAGGTCTTCGCCTTCGGCATGAAGAACCTCGTGAAGCACTACCTCACCCCGGTCGAGCCCGACTGGATGGCCGGCATCGGCGTGAAGTTCACGCTCTGGGACAACCGCGACCGCTATTCGGCGCTCGCCGCCTCGAAGTCGCTCGTCACGAAGGCCGAGGCCGCCCGCGCCGAGGCGGACAACGCGCTCGCCACCGCCGTCGAGGTCGCGTTCCTGCGCTCGACCCAGGCCCGCGAGGAGTACGACCTCACCAGCTCGACCGTAGCGCTCGCCCAGGAGAACCTGAGACTGCGCGAGTCGAGCTTCGGCGAAGGGCTCTCCACGGCGCTCGACGTGCGCGAGGCGCGCACGCAGCTCACGGGCGCGCAGATCGCTCAGCGCGCCGCGGCCTACAAGTTCGTCGTGGCCTGGGCGATGCTCCACGCCTCCGCCGGCGTGATGCCCGACTTCAGCAACGCCTTCTCGCGCGCGGACTTCAGGAACGCACAGTAAACCGCGCTTCAACCCAATCTGTTCAACAGGCTTCCGAGGGATTCCCGATTCCTTCGGAAGCCTCTCCTGCTTTATCATTGCGGGCTTTGATTTAACTTGAATCACCCTCCTTTTCCCGCCCGCCATGCAGCCCTCCGAACAGGCTCCCGTCCAACAGCAGAAATCCTCCCTTCTTCCCGCCGTCGCCGGCACGTTCATCCTCCTCGGCGCCGCAGCCTTCATCGGCTGGGGCATCTGGCAGGCGATGACCCCGGCGGAGGTGCCGCTCCAGGGCATGATGGACGCCCGCACGGTGTCGGTCGCGGCGAAGGTTCCGGGGCGACTCGCCGCGGTGCATGTCCACGAGGGCGACGTTGTGAAGGCGGGCGACGCCGTCGCTCGCCTCTCGCTCCCCGAGATCAACGCGAAGGTCGAGCAGGCGAAGGCCCTCGAGGCCGCCGCCGAGGCGAAGGTCTCGCTCGCCGATGAAGGCCCCCGCACGCAGGAGCTTGACGCCGCCCGCGCCGATCTCGCGCGCGCCCGCGCAGGCCTCAAGCTCGCGCAGACCTCGTTCGCACGCGTCTCCACCCTCCACGCCGAGGGGCTCGTGAGCGCGCAGCGCCGCGACGAGGTCGAGGCGCAGAAGCGGAGCGCCGAGGAACTCGTGCGCGCCGCCCAGGCCAAGGTCTCGGCGCTTGAGGACGGCGCCCGCGACCAGGACAAGGCCGCCGCCCGCGCGCTCGCCGCGCAGGCCGCCGGCGGCGTCGCCGAGGCGAGCTCGCTCGCCGGCGAGGCGGAGGTCCGCACCCCCGCCTCGGGCGAGGTGACGCGCGTCGTGATGCACGAGGGCGAGGTCGCCCCCGCGGGCTTCCCGCTCGTGCTCGTCACCGACCTCTCGGACAGCTGGGCCGTCTTCAACATCCGCGAGGACGAACTGCCCGGCATCCGCGTGGGCACCGAGCTCACGGCGAAGGTCCCCGCGCTCGGCAAAAACGTTCTCTTCCGCGTCTACTGGATCAACCCGCGCGGCGACTACGCCGTCTGGCGCGCGACGCGCCAGTCCTCGGGCTATGACATCCGCACCTTCGAGGTCCGCGCGCGTCCCGTGACGCCCGACGCGGATCTCCGTCCCGGCATGACGGTCGTCGTCGAGCGCTGAAGCCGATGCCCGGCTGGTTCAACGGCGTCGCGCGCTGCGCCCGGCTCGAGGCCGCGCACGTCCTCACACACCCGCGCGAGTGGATCGCGGGCATCTTCGTCCCGCTCCTCTGGGTCGTGATCATCGCGCTCGCCTTCGGGCAGGGTCTGCTCATGCGGCTCCCCGTCGGTTTCGTCGACCTCGACCGCTCGGCGCTCTCGCGCGAGACTTTCCTCGCGCTCTCGGCGCTCCCCTCGACAGAGCTCCTCGTCTTCGAGAACTCGCTCGAGGCGGACCGCGCGATCCGCGCCGGCCGCACCTACGCGACGATCACGGTGCCCGAGGACTACGAGTACGACAACCGCCGCGGCACGGGCGCGCCCGTCGCGCTTGAGATCAACAAGAGCTACTACGCGATCGGCACCATCCTCGAGGTGGACGTGAAGACCGCGCTCTCGAACCTCTCGGTCGCCCGTCTGGCGGTGCGCGCCGCATCGGCCATGGGCGGCACCTTCACCGAGAACGCCCGACACCTGCGCGCCACCTTCCCCGACGTGCACTTCCTCGGCAACACCGGCTTCAACTTCGTCGCCTACCTGCTGCCGACGCTCATCCCCGGCCTCACGGCGCTCGGCGCCCTCCTCTCCTTCGTCTGCATGTTCTCGCGCGAGTGGCGCGAGGGCGGCATGCGGCGCATGATGGACGCGGCGGGCGGGTCAGTGAGCGCGGTCGTCGCCGGAAAGCTCCTTCCCTGGCTCACGGTCTGGCTCACCGCCATCACCGTCTGGGCCGCGGGCTTCGCCGGCTGGGCGGGCTGGGGCGCCGCGGGCCCGATGATCCTCTGGTTCACCGCCGGGTGGCTCCTCATCCTCTCGATGGCCGGGCTCGCGCTCATGACGCTCGCGCTCTCGCCCTCCTGGGTGATCGCGCTCTCGGCCTCGATCTGCCTCATCGCCCCGACCTTCCCCTTCACGGGCTTCTCCTTCCCGCTTGACGCGATGACGCCCGGGGCGCGCCTCTTCGGCTCGTTCCTCCCGCTCACCCACTACCTTGAGGCGCAGGCCCAGATCTGGGTGCTGGGGTCGCCCCTTGACGCCGTGGCCCGCACGCAGCTGATCTTCGCGCTCCTCCCGCTCGGCATGTTCGCGATCGCGATGCCCTTCCTCGCCGCACGCGTCCGGAAGCTCGTCCGGACCGAGACCGCAGGCGAGGAGCTCACCGAGGCCGCGCTCGAGACGCCGGGGGCACTCACCGACAGCGCGGCGCGCCCGCGCACGGGATTCTGGAAAACGTTCCTTCTCTCCACCCGCCACGCCTTTCTCTCGCGCGACACGATCGCGATCCTCGGCACCGCGGTGGCGTTCTACCTCGTCTTCTACGGCTGGCCCTACGGCGAGCAGCAGATCGAGAACATCCCGACGGGCATCGTGGACCTTGACCGGAGCGGCGTCTCGAGGCGCCTGATCAACGCGATCGACGGCACGCCCGCCGCCCGCGTCGCCTTCGTCGCGCACTCCGAGGCCGAGGGACTCGACGCCTTCCGCAGGAGCAAGGTGGACGTCCTCATCACAATCCCGCCCGGGTACTCCGAGGACCTCGCCGGCATGAAGAACTCCACGCTCCATGTGCTCGGCAGCGGCGCCTACCCCGTCAAGGCCCGCGCGATCCAGGGCGCGGTCACAGGCGTCCTCACCGACCCCGCGGCGCGCGCGGACCTCGCGAGCGTGCTGACGCCGGGAACGCCCGCGGCCACGCTCATGGCGATGAAGCTCGCCGCGCCCTCGGTGCTTGTGAGCTACCGCTTCAACGAGATCTCGGGCTACGGCAACTACACCGTCCCGATGGTGGGTCCCGTGATCGTGCAGGCCGTGATGCTCATGGGCATCGGCATGGCCGTGGGCGGCTGGCTCGCCCGCCGGCCGCGCGAGGCGTACCTGCGCGACGCGGTGCTCCGCCCCTGGTGCGAGGGCCTCGGCATGGTCTTCGCCTTCTGGGTGATCGCCTTCGCCTGGTTCCTCTACATGCAGGGCTTCGCCTTCTGGTCCGGGGACTACGGCGCGATGGAGAATCCCCCCGCGGTGCTCCTTGTGAGCGCGTGCTTCACGGCGGCCGTCACCGCCTTCGGCCTCGCGATCGTCACGACCGTGCGCTCCAACGCCTGGACGGCCCCCGTCACCGTCATCCTCTCGGCGCCCTCGCTCTTCGTCTCGGGCGCGGTCTGGCCCGTGGAGAACCTGCACCCCGTGGCGCGCGGCATCGCGCAGATCATTCCCACGACCCCGGGCATCATCGCGTCCGCGGCGGCCGCCCAGGACGGCGCGGCCCTCGCCGACATCCTCCCCGCGTGCCTGCACCTCGTGCTCCTCACGGCGCTCTACGGAATTTACGCACTGATGCGTCTCGGCACGCTCCGCGAGTCCGGCCGCGCGATATCCTCCGCTGATCTGAGCTGAAGTCTTTCCCCGGGGCCACCACACCATGACCGCATCCTTCATCGACTCCCACTGCCACCTCACCGACCACGCGTTTGACGCGGACCGCGAGGAAACCATCGCCCGCATGAAGGCGGCCGGCATGATCGCCGCGATCACGATCGGCTGCGAGGACGACGACATCAGGCCGCTGCGCGCGATTCTCGACGCACACCCCGGGTTCCTCTTCGGCGCCTGGGCGGTGCATCCGGAGTACCCGGAGGCGCGCGAGGCGGACATCGACGAACTCGTCGAGCGCGCGAGCGAACCCGCCATGGTCGCCGTGGGCGAGACGGGACTCGACTTCTACTGGTGCAAGGAGCCGCTCGACTGGCAGCGCGCCCGGTTTCGTCTCCACATCGAGGCGGCCCGCCGCGCGGGAAAGCCCCTCATCATCCATGCGCGCGACGCCGAGGCCGAGGCGCTCGAGATCCTCAGGGACGAGCGCGCGGGCGACATGGGGTTCGTCATGCACTGCTTCTGCGGGTCGCTCGAGACCGCCCGAGGGGTAGTCGACGCGGGCGGGTGCGTGAGCTTCACCGGAAACCTCACCTTCAAGAAGAACGAGGCGCTGCGCGCGATCGCGGGCGCTATTCCGCTCGAGCGGCTCCTCATTGAGACCGACTCACCCTACATGGCCCCCGTTCCCTGGCGCGGCAAGCGGTGCGAACCGCAGTACTCGCGCGCGGTCGCGGGCGCCATCGCCGCGGCGAAGGGCCTCCCCGAGGACGAGGTGCTCGCCGCCACGTGCGCCAACACCGTCCGCCTCTTCCGGCTCCCCGTCTCCCTCTGACCCATTGATTCCCCGGCGCTTGCAAGCCGTTGCAGAATCAGCGGCCGCACGCCGCCGGGCGTGCCCGCGCCCGGTGATATTCTTTTGCGCGCCTGAGGAGAAAGCGCCCGCCGCGCCTCCCCAGGCCAGAATTCATCCCGTCCAGACTTCCAGCAGAGTTCCCCCATGTCGATCCGTCCGATGCTCGCGGTTCTTGCCGCGTCGTTCACGCTCCTCTCCGCCCTTCCGGCCACGGCCGAGGTCACCATCCGCTCGGAATCCGCGAGCTCTGCGGATTCCGCCACCGAGCTTGACGCCTTCCGTCAGGCGGTGCGACTCGGCTCCGCGCACGCGGTGCAGCAGTACCTTGACCGCGGCCTCTCGCCCAACTTCCGCATGGAGAACGGCGACACGGCCTTCACGTACGCGGTGCGGGGCGACACGCCCGAGATCGCGAAGGCCCTCCTTGCCACGGGCAAGCTCGACGTGAACGAGATGAACAAGTTCGGCGAGACGCCGCTCATGCTCGCCGTCTTCAAGGGCAACGAGGAGCTCTTTGATGCGCTCCTCAAGGCGGGCGCGGATCCCAATGCCGGCCGCAGCTGGACGCCGCTCCACTACGCCGCCACCGAGGGCCGCACCAAGTTCATCGAGCGTCTGCTCGCCGCGGGCGTCTCGCCCAATGTGCAGACCACCGCGGGCGTCACGCCGCTGATCATGGCCGCGAGGAAGCCCTCGCGCGCCGCTGTGGTGATGCTCCTCAAGGCGGGCGCCTACCGCGACTACTGCACCGACCAGGGACGGTCGCCCGCTGACTTCGCCCGCAAGGCCGGCGACAAGGATCTCGCCGAGTACCTCGCCATTCCCGCCTGCGCCGTCAAGGGCCGCGTTGCCAAATGACCTTCGTCACCTCGGCGCCCGCGCGCACTGCGCTTGAGCTTCTCGCGCCCGCGCGCGACGCCGACACGGGCATCGCCGCGATCGATCACGGCGCGGACGCCGTCTACATCGGCGGCCCCGCCTTCGGCGCGCGCGCCGCGGCCGGCAACACCCTCGACGACATCGCACGGCTCACCGAATATGCGCACCGCTACCGCGCACGCGTCTTCGTGGCCCTGAACACCCTTCTCACGGACGCGGAGCTCTCTCCCGCGAGGAAGCTTGCCTTTGACGTCGCCGCCGCCGGCGCCGACGCGCTCATCGTCCAGGACATGGGGCTCCTCATGGGAGAGCTCCCGGAGATTGAGCTTCACGCCTCGACGCAGTGTGACATCCGCACGCCCGCGAAGGCGCGGTTCCTCGAGGCCGCCGGCTTCTCGCAGGTCGTGCTCGCGCGCGAGCTCTCCCTCGAGGAGATCGCCGCCGCCCGGGCCGCCCTCACGCACGCCCGCATCGAGTTCTTCATCCACGGCGCGCTCTGCGTGAGCTACTCGGGCCAGTGCTGGATGAGCGAGGCCGTGACGCGCCGCAGCGCCAACCGCGGTGAATGCTCGCAGCTCTGTCGGCTCCCCTATGACGTGGAGACGCTCTCGGGCGAAAAGCTCCTGAAGCGCAAGCACGTGCTCTCGCTCAAGGACAACGACCAGACCGCGAACCTCGAGGCTCTCATCGACGCCGGCGTCTCGTCCTTCAAGATCGAGGGGCGCCTGAAAGGGCTCGCCTACGTGAAGAACGTCACGGCGCACTACCGCGCGCGGATCGACGAGATCCTCGCGCGCCGCCCCGAACTCTCGCGCTCGTCCGAGGGCGAGAGCTCGCTCACCTTCACCCCGTCGACCGAGAAGGTCTTCAACCGCGGTCAGACCGAATACTTCATCCACGGGCGCGCCTTCGACCGCCCCTACGAGCTCGCCGAACTTGAGAGCCCGAAGCACGCGGGCGAGCCCGCCGCGACGGTCGAGCGCATCGACGGAGACCGCGTCATCGTCAGGGCGCTTCCCGGCGTGGGGTTTGCGAACGGCGACGGCCTCACCTACCTCGCCGCCGACGAGGAGATCCACGGGCTCGCGGTGAACCGCGCCGAGCCCCTCCCGGCCCGCAGGGGCGGCGAGGAGAACCTCTGGGCGCTCTATCCCTCGGAACCTGCATCAAGGCTTCCCGGGCTCGCGCGGGGGCTCACGCTCAGGCGCAACCGCGACCACGCCTTCATGAAGCTCATGGCGGGCAGGACCGCCGAGCGCCGCATTCCGGTTGACCTCATCTTCACGACGCACGAGGACGGGCTCGACCTCGTCGTCACCGACGGCGAGTCCGTGGGCAGCGCCTCGGTCGCGCTTGACCTGCAGGAGCCCTCCGATCCGGAGAAGAACCGCGCGTCGCTCGCCGTGAACCTCGGCAAGCTCGGCGACACGCCCTTCTCGGCGAGGAACGTCTTCATTCCGGAGAACCTCGACGTCTTCGTGCCGGCGAGCTTCGCCAACCAGCTGCGCCGCGCCGCCGTCGAGGAACTGCTCGAGGCACGCGAGGCGGCCCGCGTGAAGCCCCGCCGGGCCCCGGCGGACCCGTCGGCCGAGTCGCCGGACAGGATCCTCGACTTCCGCGCCAATGTCGCCAACCGCGCCGCGCGCGACTTCTGGGAGGCGCACGGGGCGACCGTGACGCAGCCCGCGTTCGAGATAAAACCGGTCGCGCATGCGCCGCTCATGAACTGCCGCCACTGCGTGCGCGCCTCGATGAAGCTCTGCCCGAAGATGCTGAAGGCCTTCCCCGGCATTCTCGAGACCGTTGACCGCGCCATGCTGCGCCCCGAGCCACTCATCCTCGTCAACTCCGCGGGCGAGCGGTTCCGCGCCGAATTCCACTGCAAGGCCTCGCCCTGCGGCATGACGATCGAGCCCGAGGGCGAGTTCGTCCGTGCGAAGCCCCGCGTCGAACGGGACGGGGACGCCGCGCGCCCCGCCCGCGCGGAGCACCGCAGACGTGAGAACGCCCCGGAGCGCGGCAGGCGCCCGGAGGAAGACCGCGGCGCACGGAAGCAGGACAGGCTGCAGGGGAAGCAGCAAAGCCAGGCATTGTGCGAATCAGGCCGCCTGAAGCACAATAAGGGGATGGGCGCCCCGAGACCCCGCGCCGCCGCCTCCAACAACCGCCGCGGCCGCGAGAGGCGCTGAAGAATTTCCCCGACCCGAAGAGTCACCTTGAGATGCTGAACGACGACGAGCCCTTTGAGATTCTCTCTCCGAGCCCCGCGATGACCGCGCTTCTCTCGACGCTCGAGAAGAAGCTCGCCGAACTCCCCGACCCCGAGGCGAAGGCCCCGGGCATCGCCTGGGAGGATCTGCCCTTCGTGGAATTCGTCTCCGCCGCAGCGAAGCTCCCGCTGATGCTGATGGGCTGGGCCGGGGGCGAGATCGCGCGCGACGACGTGGCGGCGGGCGAGATCCTCCACGAGCTCTCGACCGACTTCGGCATCATGAGCGGCGAGGACCTCGACGAGCAGCTCTCGCTCCTCATCGAGGGCGCCTGCTCGGCGGCTGAATGGCGCCGCATCGCCGAGGCTCCGACGATCTCGAAGTTCCTCAAGAACGACACGCTCCTCGGCTGGGGCGGCTTCGAGGTCGAGAACCAGGACAAGGACCTCAGAGCCCGCCTCGAGCGCCGCCGCATGATGGTGGACTTCTACCGCGAGCGCGTCGACTGGACGGGGCTGCGCGCGCCGGACCTGCTCAAGGGGGCGGCGCTCCTCAGGAAGGCCATCGCCGCCGACATCCTCCCCGACCGCGACACGGGGCTCTGGAGCGCCCGCATCGGCGCGGAGCTGCTGCTGCGCTGCGGCTCCTGGCAGGGGCTCGCCCGCGCCGCGCTCATGGGCGAGGTGTGGCAGGGACTCGCGCAGAACGACCGCGCGGCCGCCGACGCCCTCACCCGCGCCTCGGCCGCCGTTGACGCGCTGCTCGCGCCCGGGGGCGCATGGACGCTCCTTCCCTGGCCCGAGCAGACGGCCGACGCGGAGGAGCCGGAGATCATCTGACCGCCAGAAAATGCAAAACCGGACTTCGCCCAAGGGAAATCCGGTTCTGCGCAAAAGTTCTTCGGAAGGCGTCCGCTCAGGGCGCCTTTTCCATGTCCGCGGCGCGCGCTTCGAGCATGCGGAGCGTCTGCTCCGCGCGCATGTAGTCCGGGCTGTCCGGGCTCATCTGAGCGAGGAGCGTGCGCGTGATGTTGCGCGCCGTGACCCAGTCCTCGGCCGCGACGGCGCCCATGAGCGCGAGCTGCTCGGCGCGCGGGTCGCCGGGCTTCAGGACCAGGGCCTCCTGCAGCGCCTTCGAGGCGTCCTTGTAGAGCGACTCCTCGCGGGCGGTGAGCACCGCGGCGCCGTACTCAAGCATCACGTCCGGGTCGCGGGCGATCTTGGCCGTTGCGTCACGCGCGGCCTTGTAGGCGAAGGAGGCGGCACGGAAGTCGCCCGCCTCGACCTTCTTGTGGGCGAGGAGCACCCAAGCGCGGCCGTCCTTCGGGGCGCGCTTCAGGTACTGCTCGATCGACTCGGCGGAGGCCGAGCCCTCGAGCACCTTCTGCGCCTCGGCGAGCTCGAGGAGCTCCGGGGAGCCGAGGAAGGCGTAGCTGCCGCAGGAGACGAAGGTGATGAGGCACGTGACCGCCGCGGCCATCTGGGCGCGCGTCAGGCGGATCGGCGCGGCCTTCGGCATCGCCTTCTCCTCGGCGTTGAGCGCGGGGGCCTGCTCCTCGAGCACGCGTGCGCGCAGGTCGCCGAGCATCGCCTCGTACTGTTCAGACGTCAGCCGCCCGTCGGCGAGGTCGGCGTCGAGACGCGCCTTCTCCGCGGTGAGCGCCTCGCGCACGAGTTTTCTCGCCGCGGCGTCGCGCTCCTCGGGCGCCTGTGCCTCGCGGGCGCGCAGGATCGTGGGGAGCACCGCGACGATGGCGACGATGAGCATGAGCGCGCAGATGGCGTAGAGAACCCAGGGATTCGACATGGAGAGCCTTGCGGACGGTGATGAAGAAGGAATCTGTTGAGGAGTGCGGAATCGTACTCCAAGAAAAGGGGACGGATCCTTACGGATCCATCCCCCTTATGGTGAAGCTTTTTTACTGCGGCCGGAGCGCTTCAGTCACCGGCCTGTGCCAGGAGAGAATTACTTCTTCGCGGCGGCCTTCTCGGCGATGGCCTTCCTCAGGAGAGCCGTGGCGTCAGAGGCGGCCTTGGCGGACTTGGCGAGGCTGCGGGAAGCCTGATCCGGGTTGTGGAAGTACGCACCGTTGGCGGCCGTCCAGTATTCCCAGTTCACGTGAGCGCTGGCGTGGAGCTTGCGGGCTTCGTCGAGGACCTTCTGGTCAACGCCGCTGGCGATCGCGAGTTCGAACGCGTCGAACATCTGATCCATGCGGGACTCGGCCTCACGAACCTTGCCGTCGAAGTGACCCTTGAGGGTGTCGATGGCCTTGTTCATCTGGGCCTCGGTCTTGTCCTTGTGGCAGGTCAGGCAGGTTTCCTGCATGTAGTGACGCGGCGAGGTGGACCAGTGCAGCGTGTACATCTTGCCCGTCTTCTCGTCCTTCACCTTCGGCATGTGGCAGGAGGCGCAGGTGGCGCCGGCCTTGTCATGCTTCGAGCCGAAGTACGTCTCGGTGTCCGGATGCTGCATCTTGATGAGCGAGGCGCCCGTCATGTTGTGCTTGAAGTCACGGAAGCCGACGGCGTCGTAGTACTGCTCGATCTGGTCAGCATTGACCATCGGGAAGAGGTTCGTCAGGCGGCTGTCGAAACCGACCTTGTTGCCCGTCTTGGCGTCGAAGCCCGGGTTGCAGACGTACTCGACGTGGCACTGGGCGCACATCAGGTTGGAGTCAGCGCGCTCCATGATGCCGACCTTGCGGACGAAGCCGCGCATGCCGTAGTCAACGACCTCGACCTTGGTCTTGTGGGCGGCGTTGTCCTGCCAGACGTTCGGCAGACCCTTGTTGTCACGCGTGATCGAGTCGATCAGGGCGTCGCGGACGATACGCGGCTGCGTCGTGTGCGGATCGTGGCAGAAGTTGCAGTTGAGAGCGTGGTTGATGTTGCGGACCACGTCGACCGGGTTGGAACCGCGGCTGAAGGTGGCGCCCTCGACCTTGTCGCCCATGTAGGCCCAGTCGAGGATCAGGTCAGCCGACTTGCAGCTCCAGCAGACGCCGTTCGCGGCAGCGGCGTAGCCGGAGCCCTTGTGCGCCTTCTGGGCGTTGTTGTCAGGATAGTTGTCCTTGAGGACGTCCCACACCTTGTAGGACTTGCCGCCCTCGAGGGTGGAGTAGAGCCAGCCCATCTTGGGCTCGAAGCGGCCGCCGAACGCACGGTCGGCGATGAACTGGTCCATGGCCATCCACACGTGGGCGCGCGGAAGGGCATGTTCCTTCGTGAAGCCGTGGGCGCCGAGGGCGCGGTCGAAGAACGGGTCGGGCGACGGACCGGTCGTGACCTTCTTCGAGATGCGCGGAGCGCGGCCCTCGTCCTTGTAGAGGGACGTGTACTGCGGCTGATGGCACATGCCGCAGTTGGCCGGGTCGAGGTTCGTCGTCGGACGGGCCTTCGGGCTCTTCAGATGCTCGTCAAGACCGGTGTGGCAGGACGTGCAGGCGACGTTCTCGTGCTTCGTGCCGGCATGAGCCTTGGTGATGTTGGGGTGGCAGGCCGCGCAGTTGCTGAGGTCAGCAGCCGAGGCGATGCCCGTGGCGCCGAGCGCGAACATGGCGGCGGCGAGAGTCGTAAGACAATGAAGGGACTTCATGGTTGGTCTCCTTTCCGGATGAACAGCCCCCGTGATGGCAGGGGTCTGCTCAAGGGACGCTGGAATTGTTCTTTTATGTTAGGAATTTTATTTTTGCTTAATCTTTTCTTAAAGATCCCCAAAGGGAGGGGGTCTCCGACAGTTGAAAGTCATTCTCAAAGGCTGTCTTCCCTAGAGCCGCAGGGGTTTTGAGGCAACTGAGGTCAAGGTTGATACTCATTAAGGGGTAATTCAGACCTCTCCCGGGTCTCCCCCGGCACCACCCCCGGGAGGTGTCCGGGGGATGCAAAGAAGCCCGCGCCGGTGATGTGCTCACCGCTGCGCGGGCTTCGACTTGGATTTGCTGTATCAGATGTTTCAGACGTTCTCGTCGTCCTTCTTTCTCGGCCAGCACATCACGCCGTGGGTCGAGGGGAGCACCGACGGATCGAACTCGGGCTCGCGGATGCCCGCGGCCTTCTGCCTGAAGTAGTCCTTCTGCACGATGAAGGCGATCTTGCCGAGGAGCGCGATCGCCACGAGGTTCGTCATTGCCATGAAGGCCATGAAGAGGTCGGCGAGGTTCCAGACGAGCGTGAGGCTCGCGACCGACCCGAACACCACCATCACGATGACGAGACCGCGGTAGA
This sequence comes from Sutterella sp., assembly GCF_030539355.1. Classification (GTDB taxonomy): domain Bacteria; phylum Pseudomonadota; class Gammaproteobacteria; order Burkholderiales; family Burkholderiaceae_F; genus Sutterella. The sequence continues at coordinate 37,307 of NZ_JAUNSF010000007.1, read as the reverse complement.
TCTTGCTCGCCTTCGGACGGCGGCTGATGAAGTCCATGTTGACCTCGCCGTAGAAGTAGTTGCCGATGATCGAGCTGAAGGCGAAGAAGAGGACGATGACGGTGAGGAAGTAGCCGGTCCAGCTGCCGAGCTGCCCCTCGAGGGCGTGCTGCGCGAGCTCGATGCCGATGACGCCGGCGTCACGCCAGTCGGGCGAGAGGAGCACGATCATGGCCGAGGACATGCAGACCATCAGCGTGTCGACGAAGACGCCGATCGCCTGCACCAGGCCCTGCTTGGCGGGGTGCGTCGCGTCCGCGCAGGCCGCGGCGTTCGGCACCGAGCCCATGCCGGCCTCGTTCGAGAAGAGGCCGCGCTTGACGCCGGTCATCACCGCGAGGCCGAAGCCTGCGCCGGCCGCGGCCTCCATGTCGAAGGCGCTCCGCACGATGAGGGCTAGCACCTCGGGCACGAGCGTGATGTTCATCACGGTGACGATGCCCGCGACGGCGAGGTAGAGACCGGCCATGAGCGGAACGAGCCAGCCGACGACCTTCGCGATGCGGTCGAGCCCTCCGAAGATCACGAGCCAGGTGAGCACCGCCACGCCCGCGGCCGAGATCCAGGGATCAACGCCGAGCGAGGCCTTGAGCGAGAGCGCGATCGTGTTGGCCTGCACCGAGTTGAAGATGAGGCCGTAGGTGATGGCGAGCAGCACCGCGAAGACGGTGGCGAAGAAGGGGGAGCCGAGCGCATTGCCGATGTAGAAGGCCGGGCCGCCCACGAAGCCGCCGCGGCGGCGCGGGGCCTTGTAGACCTGCGCGAGCGTGGACTCGACGAACCCGGTGGCGGCGCCGAGGATGGCGATCACCCACATCCAGAAGACCGAGCCCGGGCCGCCCACGGTGACGGCGATCGCGATGCCGGCGATGTTGCCCACGCCCACGCGCGAGGCCGTGGAGACGCAGAACGCCTGGAAGGTGGAGATGTGGCCCTCCTTCGTCTTCGCGCCCACGCCCTCGGTGAGGAGGCGCGCCATCTCGGGGAGACGAACGATCTGCACGAAGCCCGTGCGTATGGTGAACCAGATGCCGAGTCCGACGAGCATCGCGATGAGCACGTAGGACCAGAGAAAATCGTTGACTGCAGAGACGAGGGTATTGAGGAGTTCCACGGCCGAGGCTTCCTGTGGTGACTTGTTGTAGTAGGTTTTTCCTTTGCCCGGGGCAAAGAGAAAATTTTAACCCAGTCACTTTTGGCGGGGAATACCCTCCCGAAGGCCGGGACCTCCCGTAAACAATGGGATCCGGGGAAGCGTCCCCGGTCAGAAGAACACCAGATGGAACCCTTCCGTCACGGCGGTCTGGATGCGGTACTCGACCGCCCGGCCGGAGACGTTCCTCGAGACGCGCTCGAGCCGAATCGCCGGGCAGGGAAGCGGCACGCGGGCGACGGCGGCCTGCTCGGGGTTGAGGAGCACCGCCTTGGCGGTGTCCTCCACCTGCGTGACCGTCACGTCGCACTCGTGCTGGTAGAAGCCGTAGATCGAGCGGATGTCGACGTCGATCATCTCGCGGGTGAGCCTCGGGAACACGTCCCTCGGCAGCCAGATCTCGTCGAAGGCCGTGCCGGGCTGCTGCTGCCTCGCGAGCACGAAGACAAGTTCCCGGCGCAGGTGGATCACGGGCATGGTCGGGGTGATCTCGAGCGCCCGCGCGACGCGCATGCTCGCCGGAATCTCCTCGAAGAGCACGAGCTTCGGCGTGGTCTGCCAGGCCCCCTCACGGTCCGGGCGGAAACGCTGGAACTGCCGGCGCGTGAAGTCGCGGTTCCTGCCGTAGTCATTGACATAGGTGCCCTTCCCCTGCCGGCGCACGAGGAGTCCGTCGTCGACGAGTTCCTTCAGAGCCCGGCGCACAGTGCCCTGGCTCACGCCGAAGAGCTTCGCGAGCTCGATCTCATTGGGGAGGACCGATCCCACGGTCCACTGCTCCGTGCGGATCCTGAGCAGAATCTCGTCCTTGACGCTCTGGTAGAGCGATTTGCGCTGGATCGTTGAAAACGGGGAAAAATCCGGCATCAGTCTCTCCTGACATTCCTGTTGATATCGCACTCTGCAATGAGACACAGTGGAAGCAACCGGCGTGCCCGGCCGCTCTCCGGCGCCGCGACGCCGCGCTCGGGAACTTTGCCAGATCCACAGTCAGTTACCTGACTCGAAGGAAGTCCCGGGCTTCCTCAGCATCCTGTTTTTCCTGGAAACCGTCCAGTCAGACGTTACCTCTGAAGAGATAGTCCTTTAACTTTTATCCTATAGCGATATCAGGCATTTCCTGACCCATGATAATTCATCTCCGGCGCGGGAAAAACCGAAAATTAGCGCCTTGAATGCATCCGGAGAGTGTCCCGATGCACAGGACTGAAGGCATCCGTCAGAGATGCCGCCCTCCGGCGCCCCCTGAAACTGGAAGCGCCGCGGGGGATCCCGCACCCGATTGACACCAGCGCCCGCCCGCTCCCTCATGAGGGAGAACCGCCCGGGTTCACCCCAAGTCATCCAGTCGACCCAGTCATGGCAACCTTCACCTTCTGGACGGCGATCGTCGTCGTCATTCTCACCGTCATCGCGCTCGTGAAACGCATCGAGACGCGCTTCGTCCTGCTCGCCGCAGGCCTCTTCCTCTGCGTGATCTCGCTCAACCCGATGTCGGCTCTCAACCAGTTCGTCAAGTCCATGACGAACTCCGGCCTCATCCAGTCGATCTGCTCGGCGATGGGCTTCGCCTTCCTCGTCGGCTACACCAAGGCCGACATGCACCTCGTGCAGCTGCTCACGCGTCCGATGAAGGCGCTCGGCATCTTCCTCATCCCGGCCTGCACGATCGTCACCGCGATCATCAATGCCGCCATTCCGTCCGCGGCCGGCTGCGCCGCCGCGGTCGCGACGACGCTGCTCCCGGTCATGATCCGCGCGGGCATCAGCCCGGCGGGCGCGGGTGCCGCGATCCTCGCCGGCACCTACGGCTCCTGCTACAACCCGGGCATTCCCCACATCGTGATGATCTCCGAGATGGCGGGCATCCAGCCGATGGAGTTCATCATCTCGCACTCGCTGATGTACGCGATCATGATCGCGATCGGCGCCGCCCTCGTCACCGTGGTCGAGCTCCTCCTCAAGGACCACAAGACCTCCGGCTCGGCCGAGGGGTTCGAGGGCATGGGCGAGAAGCTCGAGAAGATCAACCTTCTCTGGGCCGCCGCCCCGCTCGTTCCGCTCGTGATCCTGCTGCTCGGCAACACCTGCGTGCCCGCGCTGAAGATGGGCGTCGCCCACGCGATGCTGATCGGCGTCATCTACACGATGATCGTCACGCTCTGCAATCCGCAGAAGGCCATTCCTGAGTTCTTCAACGGCGCCGGCAAGGGCTACGGCAACGTTCTCGGCATCATCATCGCCGCGGGCGTGTTCGCGGGCGGCCTGCGCGAGGCCGGTCTCGTCGACGCCCTGATCGAGGCGCTCAAGAACGTGGGCGACTTCGCCCGCATCGGCGGCGGCGGCGGCGTCTTCCTGATGGCCATCCTGACGGGCTCGGGCGACGCGGCGACCTTCGCCTTCAACGAGGCCGTGACGCCCCATGCGCCCGAACTCGGCATGACGATCAGCAACCTCGGCAACACGGCGCTCGTGAGCGCCCAGCTCGGCCGCACGATGAGCCCCGTCGCCGGCGTCGTGATCCTGATCTCCGGCCTCTGCAAGGTCAATCCCCTCGAGCTCGTCAAGCGCACCGCGATCCCGATGATCGTCTGCTGGCTCGCCGTGATGATCTTCTTCTGATCACTCTCTTGCGGCGCTTCCTTCGCCTTGGGGAAGCGCCGGGGCACCTCAAGCCCGGCGTCCTTCCTCATCCTCCTCTCGATCGACGCCGGGGCCCGTCAAGGAGCGTGTCCGACAGGACCGCTCCTCTTTTTTACCCTTCTTGTGATCAAAATTGATTTTTTCCGTTCATAAATTGCCACCACAGAGCCTTTTTTGATCATCAGAATATTCCTCAGGCGACGCACTTTCCGTGCGGCGCACTTCTTTTCTCTTTTCTGAGGATCCCCCTGGTGGTGGTTCAGGACGCCTCCGGCCGAGCACCGGGGCGTCCGTTTTTTTCGATTTCAGGCCTCAAGGAGCGCCTCATAGGCGTCCATGCATCCCCGGATGTAGGTGAGGTAGCGCTCGGCGAAGAAATCCGCGAAGTCGCGCACGCTCTTCTTGCGGTGCCCCCTGGCGGACATGTAGAGGCACGCCGTCCTGCGGGGGCTCGTCCACCCGGGCATGACGAGCGAGAGGAAGCCCTGCCGCTGCTGCCGGATGAAGTACGGCAGCGCCACGTCCGGGATGATGCCCGCGCCGAGCACCGCCGCGTTGATCGCGTCGATCGTGCTCGTGAAGACGGTCGTCGCCTTCCAGTCGAGCCGCTCGTGAACGCCGTCGCGATAGAGGTGCGTCACCGACGCGCGGCTCGCCGTGTGGAGGAGCAGCCCCTTGTGCGCCGAGCACTCCGAGGGCCTGGTCGGCGCGCCGTGCCTTGCGATGTAGTTGGGCGATGCGCAGGCGACGAGCGGAATCTCCGCGACCTCGCGCACGATCGTTCCCTCGGGCATCTCGTCGGCCGTGCGAAACGCGCAGAGCAGGTCGTGCTCGGAGCCGTCCGCCGCCGTGAAGGGGTGCTTCGAGCCCACGGCCATGTCGCGCATCTCGATCACGGCCTGCGGGTGCAGGCGCTGGTACTCGACGATAAGCCCCGTGAGGAAGTCGTGGCGCAGGCCGGCCGCCGCAGCGACACGGATCACGGCGCTCTCGGAGTCCGCGTCCTCGAGGAGTTCCTCGCGCATCAGCTCCTGCTGCCGGATGATTCTCTTCGCATGGCGGTAGAGACACTCGCCCTCGCGCGAGAGCTGCATGGGCCTCGCCCGGCGCACGAAGAGCGGCATGCCGACCTCCTTCTCAAGCGCCCTCACCGTGCGGAAGATGTTGCTCGCCTCCATGTCGAGCGGCGAGCTCGCGTCGCGGGCGCTGCCGCACTCGACGATGCGGCAGAAGATGCGCAGGCAGTTGATGTTGTCGAGCTTGTCCATTTTCCTTTCCCCTCCCCGGAGGGCTCCGATGCCGCCGGGGCATGGCCTTCCATGCCTCAGGGTTGTGATCAGATTTGATTCTCTAGAGGCAGTTTCAGCCTCCAGTTTATCAATTCTGACAAGGATAATTTTCCTGTCCGATCTTCAAGGACACCCCGGGCGGAGCCTCAGGCGCATGACCAGTCCGAGGCGGGAGAGCCGCGGAGCTCCCCGCTCAGACGCGCAGGCCGGTCCGGAGAGAAACATCAACCCCCAAGCGAACGGAGCCCGCCCCGGGAAGCGGGACCGGACTCCTTCGAGGAGCAACCTCCACCATGGCAATCACTTTCTGGATCGAGCTCGTCATCGTGCTCGCATGCATCTTCATCGGCGCGCGCTTCAACGGCGTCGGTCTCGGCATCTGGGGCGGCGTCGGCCTCTTCGTCATCAGCATGGTCTTCGGCGTCACGCCGACCGCGCCCCCGGTTGACGTGCTGCTCATCATCCTCGGCGTCGTGACGGCCGCGGCCACGATGGACGCCGCGGGCGGCATCGACTGGCTCGTCTCGATCGCCGAGCGCATCATCCGCGCGAACCCGAAGTACATCACGATCATCGCCCCGCTCGTCACGTGGCTCTTCACGTTCCTCGCGGGCACGGGCCACATCGTCTACCCGCTGCAGCCCGTGATCTACGAGGTCGCGATGTCCGCGGGCATCCGCCCCGAGCGCCCGATGGCCGTCGCGACGATCGCCTCGCAGCAGTCGATCACCGCCTCGCCCATCTCGGCCGCGACGGCCGCCATGCTCGGCATGTTCGCCGCCTACAACTTCACGGACTTCGGTCTGCCGCAGATCCTCATGATCTGCGTGCCCTCGACCCTCGTCGGCGTCATCATCGCGGGCTTCATCTCGATGCACCTCGGCCGTGAACTGGCCGATGACCCCGAGTTCCAGGCCCGTGTCAAGGCCGGCCTCGTGAACCTGCCGAAGGCCGGTGAGAAGAAGACGATCAAGCCCACGGCCCGCCGCTCCGCCATCGTCTTCCTCATCTTCGTCGCGATCGCCGTCGCCTCGGGCCTGATCCCTGAGCTGCGCACGCTGCCCGGCTCCGACAAGCCCGTCGGCATGGCCACGGTCCTCGAGATCTTCATGCTCGTCAACGCCGCCGCGATCCTCGTCACGTGCCGCCCGAAGGTCGATGACATCGTCCGCACGGCCACGATGCGCGCCGGCCTCGTCGCCATGATCGGCATCTTCGGCCTCGCCTGGCTCGGCGACTCCTTCGTCGCCGCGAACAAGGCCGACCTCATCAACACCGTCGGCGACATCGCCCGTGCGATGCCCTGGACCTTCGCCTTCGTGCTCTTCTTCGTCTCGGTGCTGCTCTACTCGCAGGCCGCCACGGCCCGCGCCGTGATGCCGCTCGGTGCCGCGCTGGGCATCCCCTGCCAGACGCTCATCGCGATGTACCCGGCCGTGAACGGTTACTTCTTCATCCCGACCTACGGCTCGCTCGTCGCCGCCATCGCCTTCGACGGCTCCGGCACGACCCGCATCGGCAAGTACGTTCTCAACCACTCCTTCATGATCCCGGGTCTCGTCGCGACCATCATCGCGGTCTCAACGGGCCTGCTGATCACGAGCATCCTCTACTGATGTCCCTGGGGAACGGGCGGCGAACCAGACTCCTGCGGCGAACCGCCCGGTTCCTTCCCAGGCAAATTCCGTGAAGAGGCACAGGCAAATGACCGGCTTTCTCTCCCGCACGATCGAGGGGCTCTTCCTCAGCACCGACAGACAGCGCTACTGGAGCCCGGAGCACTTCGGGCTCACGGGCCGCGAGATCCTCTCCCCCGCCCCGGACGGCTCAAGAGTCAGCACGCTCGTGATCGACCCCGCAGAAGGAAAGCCGGCCGGCACCGTGCTCTACCTCCACCCGGGCTCGCACAACCGCGGCTTCCATCTCCCGCAGGTCGCCTGGCTCGCCGCAGCGGGCTGGCGCGTTCTCGTCCCGGACTACCGCGGATCCGGCGCGAGCGAGGGCTCCCTCCGCCCGGACCTGCTCCACGAGGACGCCGAGGCCGCCGCAGCGGCGGCGGATGTCAGGCCGGGCGAACTCATCGTCTTCGGTCAGGGCGCCGGCGCCCATGCGGCTCTGCGCTTCGCCGCCCGCAACCCGGTCCTCTGCCGGGGACTGGTGCTCGAGAGTCTCTACGCCACCCGTCGCGGCTGGCTCATCCACCGCTACGGCCCCGGCATCGGACACCTCTGCGCGGCGCTCCTCGAGAGCGAGACGCCCGAGCCCGCGGAACTTCTTTCCCGGACCGGCATCCCCACGGCGCTGCTCCATGCGGAGCGCGACGCGTGGCTCCCCGCCGCCGAACACCGTGCCCTTCTCCGCCACATCCCGGCCAACTGCACCTGCTGGGAAGCGCCCGGGGCGAAGACTTCCGAGCCCTTCATGGCCCCCGGCATCTGGCGCGAGAAGTTCCTCTGCTTCGCCCGCTCGGCACTCGCGGCCTGACCCCATCCCCCGAATTCCTTTTCTGAAGAATCCAAAGATGACTTCGAATCTTTCCTGCGCCGGCATCCTCGGCACTGAGACGTCCCCCGCCGCTGCGGCGCTCCGCAGCGAATTCACCCGCCGCGGCGTCGCCGCGCTCACGCCCGCCGAAGCGCTTCCCGCCTGGCCCGTTACGGTCCCGGAGGAAACGCGCCGCACGCGCATCGCCCGCGAGGGCGCCGTGAAGGCCGCGTACCTTGACGAGGCGCTGAAAATGATCGCCGGCGGCGCCGAAGTGCTCGTCCTCACGGAGAGAAACGCCGCGCCCTGGCTCGCCGAGCTTCAGGCCGAGCTCACGGTTCCCGTGGTGGAGGCCGGCGACGATGCGGCCCACACCGCCGACCGCATGGCTGAGGCCCTCCGCGCGGGCGTCACCCGTCCCTTCCGCATCGGCCTCGTGGGCGGCCTCGGGCCGGCCGCGACCGTCGATCTCTACAAGAAGATCGTCGACGCAACGCCCGCGAAAAACGACCAGGAACACATCCGCGTCCTCGTCGACCAGAACCCGCAGGTTCCGGACCGCACCGAGTATCTGCTGAACGGCGGCGCCGACCCGACGCTCCCCCTCTTCTCGGCCTGCCGCCGTCTTGAGGCGATGGGTGCCGATCTCCTCCTCATCCCCTGCAACACCGCGCACGCGTTCCTCGAGGGGTTCGGCGCGAAGCTCCGCGTCCCCGTCCTCAACATGCAACGCGTGACGATGGAGAGCATCCGCGAGAAGTTTGGCGAACGGGCCGTGATCGGGCTCCTCGCGACGACGGGCACCTGCCGCACGGGGATCTACGCCGACAAGGCCGGGGAGACGGGTCTCACGCTCGTCACGCCCGAGCCCGCGCACCAGGCCGAGGTGATGGAGGCGATCTACGGCAAAAAGGGCGTGAAGGCGGGCTTCACGACGGGCGAGTGCCGCGACAGTCTGCTCGCGGCCGCGCGCCACCTCGTGCGCGACAAGGGCGCGACGGTGCTCATTCTCGGCTGCACGGAGCTGCCGCTGATCCTCACCGAAAACGAGTGCCAGGACTTGGGCGATGGGCTCACGGCAGCGGTCGTGGATCCCACGGCGACGCTCGCGCGCCGTGCGGTTCAGACCGCGATCGAGTCGGGCCGCACGCCGCTCTCCAGGGCGAACTGAGCAGAGCGAACTTCATCGAAGTCTCCCCGGCCGCGCCCGTCGGCCGGGAACCCCACAGACACAAAACGCGCCCCGTTTCGGCGGGACGCGTTTTGTTTTTCTGAGCCTTCCGTCAGGCCTGAGGCAGGGTTCGCTTAGAAGCCCGTGCCGATCTGGAACTGGAAGCGCTGGGTGTCGTCACCCGGTTCCTCGTTGAGCGGGAAGGCGATCGAGAACTTGAGCGGGCCGAGCGGCGAGATCCACGCCACGCCGATGCCGGTCGAGTAGCGCAGGTCGCCGAAGTCGATCTTCTGGCGCTCGTAGTTGCCCTGGCCGTCGCCCATGTAGCCCCACGAATAGCCGGCGTCGAAGAAGCCGAAGATTCGCAGCGTGCGGTCGCCGCCCGGGAGCGGGGCGAGGAGCTCGACGTTGCCGACGATCATGCGGTCGCCGCCGAGGTAGTCGGAGCCGGGATCAGCCTTGTTCTCGCGCGGGCCCAGGGTGCCGGACTCGAAGCCGCGGACCGAGCCGATGCCGCCCACGTAGAAGTTCTTGAAGAACGGGTACTGGTCGGTGCCGCCGTACACGTCGCCCCAGCCCACTTCGCCGTTGAACGCGAGCGTCCAGGTGCGCGAGAGCGGAATGTAGCGCTGGTACTGGTAGGTGGCCTTGTAGTACTCGATGTCGAGGCCCGGCAGACCGAACTCGCCCGAGAAGCGCTGATAGGAGCCTCGGGTCGGGGCGAGCGAGTTGTCGCGGCTGTCGCGCGTCCAGCCGGCGGTGAGCGCGACCGAGACGGGGTTCTTGCCGAACTTCTCGACGTAGTTGATGTAGCGGCGCGGCGAATTGCTGTTCGCGCTCACCTTCGTCGACTCGACGCGGGTGCCGAGGTAGATGCGGTCAAGCTCGGTGAACGGGATGCCCCAGCTCACGCCGGCGCCTCGGGTCTCGTACTTCACGTCCGCGACGTCGAGGTCCTCGAGGTCGACGCGGCGGTCGTAGATGTCGTAGGAGCGGCTCACGCCGTCAACCGTGACGTAGGGCTGCACGACGGAGAGCGCGTAGGTGCGCTGCGAGCTCGAGGTGTTGACCTCGACCGAGAAGGAGTTGCCCGTGCCGAAGACGTTGTTCTGCGCGAAGCCGGCCGACAGGATGATGCCTTCCGAGGTGGAGTAGCCCGCGCCGAGCGAGATCGAGCCGGTCGGACGCTCCTTCACGTTGACCTCGAGGTCAACCTGATCGCGGGTGCCAGCGACGGGCTTGGGCTCGGCGGTGACGGTCTCGAAGAAGCCGAGACGGTCGATGCGGTCGCGCGAGAGCTTCACCTTGTCGCTGTCGAACCAGGCTGACTCGTACTGGCGGACCTCACGGCGGATCACTTCGTCGCGGGTGCGGTTGTTGCCCGTGATGTTCACGCGGCGGACGTAGGCGCGGCGGCCCGGGTCGATCGTGTAGACGATGTCGACCGTGCGGTTGTCCTCGTCGGAGACCGGGTTGGCGTTCGCGCTCGCGAAGGCGTAGCCGAGCGTGGAGAGCTTGTCGGTGATCGCGGTGGAGACGTCCTTGACGGCCTGGGCGTTGTAGATGTCGCCTTCCTTCAGGGTCACGAGGGCATTGAGCTGATCATCGAGGCCGAGCATGTCGCCCTGGAGCTTCGCCGAGCGGATCGTGTACTTCTCGCCCTCGGTGATGTTGATCACGATGTAGACGTCGGACTTGTTCGGCGCGATCGAGACCTGCACGGAGTCGATCTTGAAGTCGAGGTAGCCCTGGTTCATGTAGAAGGAGCGGATCGTCTCAAGGTCCGCCGCAAGCTTCTCGCGCGAGTAGAGGTCGCGCTTCGTGTACCAGGAGAACCAGTTCGGCGTGCCGAGCTGCATCAGGTCGGTGAGGTCCTCGGTGTCGAAGAGCCTGTTGCCCGTGATGCGGATCGAGGCGATCGAGCTCGCCTTGCCCTCGTCGACGTTGATCGTGATGCGGACGCGGTTGCGCTCGAGCGGCGTCACCGTCGTCGTGACGTTCGCGCCGTAGTAGCCGCGCGAGAGGTACTGGCGGCGCAGTTCCTGGTCGGCGCGCTCAAGGATCGCGTGGTCGAAGATGCGGCCCTCGGCGAGACCCACGTCACGCAGGCTCTTCTCGACGGCGTCCTTGTCAAAGGCCTTGATGCCGTGCGTCTCGATCGTCGCCACGGCCGGGCGCTCGATCACCTGCACGACGAGCACGTCGCCGTCCTGGGTGAGCGTCACGTCACGGAAGAGTCCGGACTGATAGAGCGAGTGAATCGCGCGGACACCCTTCTCAGGGGTGTAGTCCTCGCCGGCGCGGAAGGGAAGGTGCGAGAACACCGTGCCCGGCTCGGTTCGCGTGAGACCCTCGACACGGATGTCGGAGATGGTGAAGGCAGAGGCCGACCCGCCGAGGAGAAGGGCGGCGCAGAGGCCGGCCGCGAGGCGGGTGAGTGGTTTGTGGAGATGCAAGACGAACTCTCTCGAAAACTGTCTGCTCGAAGGCCGGCTGCCCGGTAGACGCCCGCTCTTCGCGGAAAACGCGCGGATTTTCTCAAAAAAGCCGCGCGAAATCCCATGAAAAAATTTGGGTCTAAGGTTACCACAAGGCCGCGCCCTGACGAGGGCGCGGCGCATGTGATATCGCCCGCGGAAACACTTCAGAACTAACTGCCGAGGCGCCACACGTCGTTGAAGGTCACGTAGATCGCGAGCGCCCCCAGGAGCACCATCGAGATCATCGCGAGCTTCTGCCTGAGATCGCGCGAGAAGGAGCGCCCCATGAGGCCCTCAAGCGCGAGGAGCACGAGCTGCCCGCCGTCGAGCGCCGGGATCGGAATCAGGTTCATGAAGCCCACCGCGATCGAGATGAGCGCGACGAACTCGAGGAAAGGCGAGAGGCCCGAGGCCAGCGCCGTTCCGGCGAGCGCCGCGATGCCGACGGGGCCGGCGAGGTTGTCCGTGCCCACCTCGCCCTTGGCCATGCCGCCCACGGCCTCGGCCTGGAAGCGGGTGAGGCCGACCACCTTGGAGAAGGCGACCTGGATCGCGGTGAGCGGGCCGTGGCGGACGGTGACGGGCTCGATGCCGGGCCCGAAGCGGACGTCGGCGCGGCCGATGACCTGGCCGGTCTTCTCGTCGGTGACCGCGCGCGGGGTGAGGACCACCGTGCGCTCAGGCGTTTTGCGGTCGAACTGCCGGACGGTGAGCTCGATGGGCTTGCCCGGATTGGCGCGGATGATGGGCCCGAAGGTCTCCATCTGCACGGGCTCGCCGTTCACCGCGCTCACGATGTCGCGGGGCTTGAGGCCCGCCTGATCCGCCGGGCCGCCCGGCTCGGCCGAGATGACCATGAGGCCGCGCGCGGCGAGCATCAGGCCCACCTTCGGGAGCACGAGTCCCTTGTTCTCCGTGGCCTCCGCCATCGAGATCCCGGAGAGGTCGAAGTGGCGCACGATGAGCTCGCCCGAGCGGTCGAACTCGATGACGACGTCCGGCTCGCCGATCCGCTCGAGGAGCGCGGAGTTGAGATCCATCACGCCCGTGATGGGGCGGCCCGCCACGCGGACCACGCGGTCCATGTTGGCGAGCCCCTGGGCCGCGGCCTGCGACTCGGGCATGGGACTGATGTAGGGGGCGACGTCCTGGACGCCGATCGCGCCCGAGGCGGCGAAGAGAATCACCGCGAGCACGAAGTTCATGAGCGGTCCCGCGGCGACCACGATGGCCTTGCGCCAGCGCGGGCCGTCCTCGAAGGAGAGGCCCTTCGCGCGGACGTGGCCGGGCTCGTTCACGGACCTGGGGTCGGTGAGGCCCGGCACGTCGTTGTCATCGTCCTCGAACGCGACGTAGCCGCCGATCGGCAGCGCCGACACGGCGAACTCGGTGTCCCAGGCGCGGCGGCGCCAGAGCACCTTGCCCATGCCGATCGAGAAGCGGCGGACGGCGAAGCCGAGCCACTTGGCGGCGAGAAAGTGTCCGCCCTCATGGATGATCACGATGATGCCGATCGTGATGAGAAAGCCCGCGAGGGCGAGGAGCACGGTCAGTGTCTGCATTTGATGAGTGAACCCCAAGGTGTTCAGAAGGCGCGCGAGGCGAGGAGCGCGCGGGTGCGCTCACGGGCCTCGGCGTCGAGCGCGAGGATCTCCTCGAGCGACGCGGGCGCGGGCGCGGTGAAGCCGCGGGTCATCTCGGCGACGGCCGCGAAGAGCCCCGTGAAGGAGATGCGGTGGTCAAGGAACGTCTCGACGGCCACCTCGTTGGCGGCGTTCATCACGAGCGACGCGGCGCCGCCCTCTCGGAGCGTCTCGCGGGCGAGCGCGAGGAGCGGGAAGGTCTCCGTGTCCGCCTCCTCGAAGGTGAGCTTTCCGCACTCGGCGAGCCTCAGGGGCTTCACGCCCGTCGTGATGCGCTCGGGCCAGGCCATGGCGATCGCGATCGGGGTCTTCATGTCGGGGCTGCCGAGCTCGGCCATCACGGCGCCGTCGGCGTACTCGACCATCGAGTGGATGATCGACTCGGGATGCACGAGCACGTCGATCCTGCTCTCAGGGAAGTCGAAGAGCCACGCGGCCTCGATCACCTCGAGGCCCTTGTTCATCAGGCTCGCGCTGTCGCAGCTGATCTTGCGGCCCATGTTCCACTTCGGGTGCTTCACGGCCATCTCGGGCGTGATGCCCGAGAGGTCCTTCCAGCCGCGGAAGGGGCCGCCCGAGGCGGTGAGAATGATGCGGGCCTCGCGGCGCTGCGCGGGCGTCGCCGCGGCGAGGCTCTGAAAGACCGCGCTGTGCTCGCTGTCGACGGGCAGCAGCGTCGCGCCGCACTCGGCGACGGTGCGCATGAGCAGCCCGCCGCCGCACACCACGCTCTCCTTGTTGGCGAGCATCAGGCGCTTGCCCGCGCGGGCCGCGGCGAAGGTGGGCGCAACGCCCGCGGCGCCCACGATCGCCTGGAGCACGGCGTCGCACTCGGGATCGCGCGCGAGCTCGGTGACGGCCGCCTGACCCGCATGGGCCTCGGTGTCCTTCAGGCCCGCGGCGTCGAGCGCATCACGGAGCTCCCGGTAGCGCGACTCGTCCGCGACCGCGACATGCTTCGGACGGAACTGCACCGCGGCCTCGACGAGCGGAGCGACGCGGCTGCCGCCCGCGAGCGCATGAATCCTGTACTTGTCCGGATGAAGGGCTGCGACCGCGAGCGTCGAGCGGCCGATGCTTCCCGTGGCGCCGAGGAGCGTGATTTTCTGCTGCATGTCTTGTCTCTCAACAAATCTTCAAAATGAATTCTTTTCCGCGGGGGCTCAGGCGCGCCTGAGCTCCAGGAGCGCAATCTCGGAAGGCACGCCCACGCGCATGGGGAAGCCGTTCCAGAGCCCGGAGCCCGGGTGGACGTAGAGCCGCGCGCCCCTCGGGCCCTCGTAGAGGCCGCGCACGTAGGTGCGGTTCATCAGCCCCACGAGCAGATCCATGCCGAGGATCTGTCCGCCGTGGGTGTGGCCGGAGAGCTGGAGCGCGAAATCGGTCTCGGCAAGGTACTGCTTGAAGTAGCCCGGCTGGTGCGCGAGCAGGATGCGCGGCACCTCGTCCGCCGCCGGGGCGCCCTCGAAGGTCGCGCGCGCGTCGGGGAGGATTCGTCCGAAGCGCTGCGCCATCGGGTCGCGGACGCCGCCGAGGACGATCTGCGCCGGCGCGCCGCCCTTCCCCCGGACGTCAACGACCGCGTGCTCGTTCTGCAGCAGCCGGATGCCGAGGCTCTTCAGTTTGGCGATCCACGCGTCGTAGTCGCCGTAGTGCTCGTGGTTGCCCTCGCACCCCCAGACGCCCGAGCGGGCGCGCAGCTCCGCGAAGGGCGCGACGTCGCGCTCGCGACGCTCGACCATGCCGTCGACGAAGTCGCCCGTGATCACGACGAGCTCGGGATTGAGCGCGTTGATGCGCTCGACCATCGCACGCGTCCAGGGCTCGTACATCATCGCCGAGCAGTGCGTGTCGGAGAGCTGCACGATCTCGAAGCCCTCGAGCGCCTCGGGGAGATCCTTCACCGGAATCACATGGCGGCGCACCTCGGGCACCTCGATGCCCCTGTTCTCGCCGTATAGCGCGAGCGCCGCGCTCGCGAGTCCCATGCCGATCGCCGTGCGGCGGCTCTTCTGCACCGCGTCGTGCACCTTCTCGCCCGAGCGGCCCGCGAGGACGGAGAAGAAGATGACCGCCTCGCGCAGGAGCGTCAGCGCGCAGAGAAAGAGCAGCACGCCCTCGCCGTAGTTGCCGGCGATGAGAAGCCACCGCGGGAGCTCCGGGGAGACAAGGCCGCCTCCGAAGAGCGTCGAGAAGGTCGAGAAGAATGCGCAGAAGAGCGTGAGCGCGGCGAGCGCGCGCTTCACGTTCCGCGGAACGTCGAGCGGCAGCACGAACCGCCACAGCACCCACGCGGCCATGATGAAATGAAAAAGGGAGAAGCGCATTCGACTCGACGGTGGTTCTTAAGGCTCAGATCCTTGGGGTTGATCAGGAAACTTCCGCCCTTCCCGCGGACGAAGAACTCCTTGGGCGGGCGCGCGTCCGATTCTAGCGGCCCATGCAGACGTGCACGGGCCCGAAAGCGTTTCGAAACGCCCGAAAGTATTTCCGGGAGAAAAGAGCGAACGGAGACGCCTGCGCTCAGTTCGCCTCCTCCTCCTGGCGGTCGATGAGCGCCTCGCCCGAGGTGAGACGCGCGAGCTCCGCCTCGAGCTTTCCGGCGGCGGCCTCGGGGACGAGGATCTCGTACGAGGCGTCCCAGCGGTAGTCGGCGGTGAGCACCTCGCAGCCGAGTTCGCGGGCGAGGTTCTGGAAGCTCCCGTCATAGGCCGTGTCCATCGAGATCACGTAGCGCACGAGCACCTCGCGCTCGCGCACGGGAAGTCCCTCGAGGCCGAGCTTCACCGATCCCTGGTAGGCGCGCACGAGTCCGCCGGTGCCGAGCAGCGTCCCGCCGAAGTAGCGCGTCACGACCGCGACGATCTCGCCCACGCCGCTGTGCAGGAGCGCCGTGAGCATGGGGCGGCCTGCGGTGCCCTTGGGCTCGCCGTCGTCGCTCGCGCCGACCTGGGCGGTCGAGCCGGGCGCGCCCGCGTTGAAGGCCCAGCAGTTGTGGGTCGCCTGCGGGTGCTCGGCGCGGATGCGCTCGACGAACGCGTGCGCGGCCTCGGGCGAGGCGGCGCGCGCCATCGTCACGATGAACCGCGAGCGCTTGATCGTCTCCTCGGCGCGGTGAATGCCGCCGGGCGGGAGATCGGGGACGGGATAGGTCTCGCTCATGCGAAGAGCATGATGGTGATCATGATCCAGGTCGCCGTCGGGATCACGGGCATGGAGGAGTCCATGCGGTCATAGAAGCCGCCGTGGCCGGGGAGCAGGTTCGAGGAGTCCTTGATGCCGGCGAGGCGCTTGAGCATCGACTCGAAGAGGTCGCCCGCGATCGAGAGCGCAATGAGCATCGCGAGGATGATGACACCCCAGATGAAGCCGGCGTGCTCGAAGACGAAGTTCGTGAAGACGTTCTTCTGGTCGCAGAACCAGTAGCAGAGCAGGAAGTAGATGATGACGAGGATGTAGGCGCCGATCACGCCTTCCCAGGTCTTCTTGGGCGAGATGGCCGGGCAGAGCTTGTGCTTGCCCCAGGCGCGGCCGCAGAAGTAGGCGAAGATGTCCGCGCCCCAGATGATGCACATCACGGAGAGCACGAGCACCCAGCCGCCGTACTCATTGAGCCAGAGGAAGGAGAGGTACGCCGCGGGAACGAACACGACCGCGGAGAGCTGGCACTGGATGACGTTCACCTTGAAGCCCTTCTCGCGGGTGAAGAGCTCCACGAAGAAGATGACGAACCAGGCGAGCATCACGACGCCGTCGACGATGAAGAGGAACCAGTCCATGCGCGGCAGCGCTCCCGCCCAGTAGAGCGAGAACTGCGTCACCATCTCCACGGCGGAGATGAGCGCGGCCGGGACGGGGCCGAGGTTGCCGATCCTCAGCCACTCGAAGAGCGCGAGGCCGAAGGCGATCGCCATGACGCCCGCGAACGCGAGCGGGCCCGCCCAGATTGAAAAGCCCAGGATGAGAAACAGAACGGCCGCGGTGGCGATTCGTAGCGACAGCATCTTTGACGGGAACCTTTTGTAGTTGAAATGATCTTGGAAGCGCCCTCTTTCGAGGGAGAAGAGGTCATGCGGGCGGCCCGGGGGGGCTGCGGCCGCGCGGCATGCGCCGTCCGCCGCGGTCTGTCCGCGGGGAAGAAGGCGGGGCACTTCAAAGGCGAATTGTAGCGAGCGAGTCCGCGGGAAAACCTTAAAAAGCGCCCGCTTCCTCAAGGACCGGCGAAATCAGCCGATCGAGGTCACCTGCTCGGAGGTCATGCCGAAGCGGCGCTCGCGGCCGACGTACCAGTCGATCGCATCGTCGAGCGACGCGCCGTCGAAGTCGGGCCACA
The DNA here is from genome assembly GCF_030539355.1 of Sutterella sp. Taxonomy (GTDB): domain Bacteria; phylum Pseudomonadota; class Gammaproteobacteria; order Burkholderiales; family Burkholderiaceae_F; genus Sutterella. Next base: position 20,072 of record NZ_JAUNSF010000007.1, on the reverse strand, counting down.
GCGTGTCGGTGAAGTAGAGCTCCGAGTAGGCGGCCTGCCAGAGGAGGAAGTTCGAGATGCGCCGCTCGCCCCCGGTGCGGATCATCAGATCGACGGGGCCGTCGTCACGGGCGCAGAGGCGCTTCTCGATTCCCTCGAGGGTAAGCTCGCCCGCGGCCGCGGCGGCCTGAGCGGCCTGGAGCATGTCCCAGCGGCCGCCGTAGTTGGCGGCGATGTTGAACTGCATGCTTCGCCCCGCGGCGGTCGCGGCCTCGGTGCGGTCGATCGCGGCGTTGAGCGTCTCCGAGAACGCCGTGCGGTCCCCGATCACGCGGAGCCGCACGCCCGCGTCGGCGAGCGGCTGCTCCCAGCGGTCCAGGCCCGCGGCGAAGAGCTTCATGAGGGCCGTCACCTCGGCCGCGGGGCGGCGCCAGTTCTCGCTTGAGAAGGCGAAGACCGTGAGCGCGGCGATGCCGCGCTCGGCCGCGTGCTTCACCACGCGCTCGAGCGCGAGCACGCCCTTGCGGTGTCCCTCCACGCGCGGCATGAAGCGGGACTTCGCCCACCTGCCGTTGCCGTCCATGATGATGGCGATGTGCCTGGGCAGTGCGGGTTTCTTTGACATGTGGCGGCTCTTCTGGGAGGAATCTGGGGTTCTGGCTCGGCTTTTCCCGGGGGAGGGGCGCTCCCCCGGAAAATGAAAGTTTACAGGCAGTGAGGTGCGTTCTGACGACGGGACGATGTCAAATGTGTATCACCGGAGCCGGGCACCGTCCCGCCGACGGCCAGCATTTCACTCCTCGGCGTACTTCGCGCGCCCGTCGACCGAGAGCACGAGTTTCCCGGAGCGGCGCTCGAGCCGAAGCGACTGGTCCGCCCAGATGTCGCCCGAGCGAGCGAGCACCGCCGAGCCCGTCGACTCGGGGAGCCAGACCTCGGCGCGGGAGCCGTCGTCGGAGACGAGCGCGAAGGCGGAGATCACGGCCGAGCCGGTGCGCTCGACGGGGTTGAGCCTCACGCCTGCCTCGAAGGGCTGCACGCAGGCGCCCTTCACCTCGCTCCAGCTGAAGCCGGCCGAGGGAATGCAGCCGTGATCGTCACGGTCGCCCCCGAGCAGACCGGCCGAGGAGCAGCCCGTGAGGGCGACGGCGCCGGCAGTGAGCGCGGCGGCAAGAATTCGACGGGAGGATGTCATCGGAAAAAACTCCTTCAGAAATAAAACCGGCGTGGGCGGACGCGCCGCTGCTCTCTGACACCAATGATGCCGCTCCGCAGATGCAAAAGGCCCGCGCGAAGCGAGCCTTTTTGCAAGTAAAGGTGTCCTCACTGAGGACACCGGAATCCGACGGTTTAGACCGTCATGATCTCCTTTTCCTTCTCCTCGATCACCTTGTCGATCTCGCCGACGTAGCGGTCGGTGAGCTTCTGGACCTCGGTCTCGAAGCGGCGCTGGTCGTCCTCGGAGATCTCCTTGTCCTTCTCGAGGCGCTCGAGCGTCGAGTTGGCGTCACGGCGGAGGTTGCGCACGGCGACCTTGGCGTCCTCGCCGAAGCCCTTGACGACCTTCGTGAGCTCGCGGCGGCGCTCCTCGGTGAGCGGGGGCAGCGGAACGCGGATCGTGTCGCCGGAGGTGGCGGGGTTCAGACCGAGGTCGGAGTCACGGATGGCCTTCTCGATCGCCTTCACCATGTTCTTTTCCCACGGCTGGACCGTGAGGGTGTGCGCGTCACCGACGCCCACCTGGGCGATCTGGTTGATCGGGGTGGGGCAGCCGTAGTAGTCAACCTTGACCTTGTCGAGCAGGCCCGTGGAGGGACGGCCCGTGCGGATGCGGGAGAAGTCCTCGCGGAGCTTCTCGACGGTGACGCCCATCTTGTGCTCGGTCTGCTTGATGCATTCGGCAGCGGTCATGAAAATTCTCCTTGGCGCTTCCCGCATATCCTCCGGCGGAGCCCGGTCTTTTCATCAGGGCGGTCCGGAGCGGAAAGCTTGCGGTTCAGTATGTCTGGAATTCAGTGCGAAAACGGGCCGAAAGGCGCACCTTCCGGCCCGGAGTGCAAACTGGAAGTTTAGCAAACTTGCGGGTTTAGCTATGAACGAGCGTGCCTTCCTTTTCGCCGAGGAGCACGCGGCGCAGGGCGCCCTTCTTGTTGATGTTGAAGACCTTGATCGGCAGACCCTGCTCGCGGCAGAGCGCGAAGGCCGTGGCGTCCATCACCTTGAGGTTCGTGCGGAGCGCCTGGTCGAACGTGATGTCATCGAACATCGTGGCAGTCGGATCCTTCTTCGGGTCGGCCGTGTAGATGCCGTCGACCTTGGTGGCCTTCAGCACGATGTCGGCGCCCACCTCGGCGCCGCGCAGCGCCGCCGTCGTGTCGGTCGTCATGAAGGGGTTGCCCGTGCCGGCCGCGAAGATCACGACGCGGCCGAGGCGCAGGTGGCGCAGGGCCTTGCCGCGGATGTAGGGCTCGGCGACCTGCTCGATGTTGAGCGCGGACTGGACGCGGGCCTCGATGCCGTTGTTGCGGCAGCAGTCCTGGAGCGCCATGGCGTTCATCACCGTGGCGAGCATGCCCATGTAGTCGCCCGTGGCGCGGTCCATGCCGGTGGCGCCGAGCGCGACGCCGCGGAAGATGTTGCCGCCGCCCACCACGATGCCGATCTGCACGCCGAGTTCAAGCGCGGTGCGGATCTCCTCGATCATGTGCTGAAGCACGGAGCGGTTGATGCCGAAGGCGTCGTCGCCCATCAGGGCCTCGCCGGAGAGTTTGAGAAGAATGCGCTTGTAAATGGCCTTGGGCTGCTCTTCGGTATCCATGTTTCCTGCTCCCCATTCCGGCCGCGGGCATCCGCACCCTCAAGCCGGCAAAGATTGACTGTCTGGCCCGCCGCTGGCGGCCGGTGACCGGTCCGCGCAGGCGGGATGTGCGCCGCGTCCCGGGAGAATCAGGTGCTTGTCCATCGGATCCGTCCGGGCCGTGTCGCAGGCTCGGAGCGGGATTATACGCGGCCTCAGCAAAAATCCCTAGTGTCCGAATGACAGGGAAGAGCGTGAAACGGGATGACGCTGACGCGTGGATGCATCAGGCCCGAAAAAAACGCTCCCCGGGGGAATTCCTCCCGGAGAGCGTTTATCGAAGCAAGCTTCTTCAGGCGGCCTGAGCGGCCGCTGCTGAGAAATTACGCCTTGGCGGCGGCGGCCTGAGCGGCCACTTCAGCGGCGAAGTCGTTGCTCTTCTTCTCGAGGCCTTCGCCCACGACGTAGAGCGTGTAGGCGGCAACCTCGGCCTTGGCGGCCTTGAGGAGGTCGCTGACGGCCTTCTTGTCGTCCTTGACGAACGGCTGGTTGACGAGCGTGACTTCCTTGAGGAACTTCTTCACGGAGCCTTCGGCGATGCGCTCAAGCATGGCCTCGGGCTTGCCGGCCTCGCGGGCCTTCTCGATGGCGATGCGGCGCTCGGACTCGATCGCGGCGGCGTCGATGCCCGTCTCGTCGATGGCCTTCGGCTTGGAGGCGGCGATGTGCATGGCGATGTCATGCGCGAGCTCGGCGTCACCGCCGACGAGGTCGACGAGCACGCCGATGCGGCTGCCGTGGACGTACTGCGAGATCTCGCCCTTGGCCTCGATGCGGGCGAAGCGGCGGAACGTCATGTTCTCACCGATCTTGCCGACGAGACCCGTGCGGATGGCCTCGAGGGTCGTGCCCTCGACGTCGAGCGCGAGGAGAGCGGCCATGTCGGCGGGGTTCTTCTCGGCGACGAGCTTGACGGCGTCGTTGGCCATCTTGAGGAATTCGGGGTTCTTCGCGACGAAGTCGGTCTCGGAGTTGACCTCGAGGATCGCGCCGGTCTTGCGGTCATCGGAAACGTACACGACAACGACGCCCTCGGCGGCGATGCGGGCAGCGGCCTTGCTGGCCTTGTTGCCGAGCTTGACGCGCAGGATCTCCTCGGCCTTGGCCATGTCGCCATCGGCTTCGGTGAGCGCCTTCTTGCACTCCATCATCGGGGCGTCAGTCTTGAGACGCAGCTCCTTCACCTGGGCGGCGGAAATAGCAGCCATGTTCTTTAACTCCAATCAGAGGAACGGAAAAAAAATTCGGGTGGATTCTATAGAAAAAGGGGCCCCTGAGGGGCCCCTTTCTGCCTTCGGCCGGTCAGACAGGCCAGCGCCGCGGATGTGTTCGGACTGAACGGCTGCGGGCGGCTCGTGCCGGCAGGGGCCTTCAGATCAGTTGACTGATCAGGCGGCCGGGGTGGCCTCGGGGGCTTCCTCGGCGACCTCGACGAACTCCTCGTCGGTGGCGGCGGCGGCTTCCTCGGCGGACGTGGCCGAGTCAGCGCGGCCGGCGATCACGGCGTCGGCGATGCCGGAGGCGTAGATCTGGACGGCCTTGGAGGAGTCATCGTTGCCCGGGATGACGTAGTCAACACCCTCGGGGGAGCCGTTCGTATCGACAACGCCGATGACGGGGATGCCGAGCTTGTTGGCTTCCTGGATGGCGATCTTGTGATAGCCGACGTCGACGATGAAGAGGGCGTCCGGAAGGGCGTTGAGGTCCTTGATGCCGCCGATCGACTTGTTGAGCTTCTCAACGGAGCGCTGGAAGTCGAGGGCTTCCTTCTTCGTGAGCTTGGCGGCGGTGCCGTCCTCAAGCTGGGCTTCCATTTCCTTGAGGCGCTTGATCGTGCCGCGGACCGTCTTGAAGTTGGTCAGCGTGCCGCCGAGCCAGCGCTGGTCAACCCAGCCGCAGCCGGCGCGCTGCGCCTCTTCAGCGATGATCTCGCGACCGCCGCGCTTGGTGTCAACGAAAAGGATGCGGCCGCCCTGGCTCGAGAGCTGACGGGCGAACTTGCAGGCCTCGTCGAACATCACAACCGTCTTCTCGAGGTTGATGATGTGAATCTTGTTGCGGGCGCCGAAGATGTACTGAGCCATCTTCGGGTTCCAGAAACGGGTCTGATGACCGAAGTGGCAACCCGCTTCGAGCATTTCACGCATGCTGACCATTTGAATATCTCCAAGGTTTTGTCAGTCTGACACAGTCTGCAGGAACCGATTCTTCTTAGTTCGAATCAACGGCACCTCGGGTGCAGGCCGCGCGCAATGTACATACCCGGGCCGACCATGGACTCCGGGCGGAAAGAATCCGGCCCGAGGGGACCCCAGGCCGGACGAAAGATGAGATTTTAGACAGGCTCCCGGTTTATTTCAACTGCAGGAGCGATTTTTCTTGGCCTCAGTGGCGCGGCCCCGGCTGAGGCGCGGGCTTCGGAGCAGGCTTCGGGGCCGGCTTCGGCGCGGCCTGGAGCGGGCGGACCGACTTCACGTCGAGTTCGACACCGCGCTTGCCGCGGTCGATCTCGGCGCGGATCTCCACGCGCTCGCCGCGGCGGAAGTGCGACCAGTCGCGGTCGTGGTCGAGCTCGGCGGTGATCGAGCCGCCGCCCTCATCGACGAAGAGGTACTTCTCGCCGCGCAGTTGCTTGTCAAAGCGCCCGCGCAGCGTCACGTGCATGTCGTCGCGGCCGTGGCGCTTCACCCAGTCGGCGGTGACGATCGGGCTCTGGTCCTGGTGGGCCTTCGCGTGCGGCGCGGGAGCGGGGGCGGGCCCGCCGAATCCCTGGGGACCTGCCGCCTGGGCGGCGGGGATCGCGGCCATGGCGAGCGCGGCGACGGAGGCGAGTGCTGCGAGATGAAGCTTGATGCGTGTCATGGTCTTGTCTCCTCAAAGATTCCGGCGTCGGAGCCGGAAGAGTCGGTTCCGGAGGATTTCTCTTCCTCCTTGAGACGCACTTTACGGACCTTGAATTAGAGAGAGGTGAGCCGCAGGTTAGCAAAGGCTTAGTGCGTCACTCTCCGTAACCGCCGGCCCCCGGAGAAGCAGAAAACCGCCCGCGGCGGTGTTCGCTGCGAAGGCGGTTCCCTTGAGGTTCCTTCAGGGCGGGACGCCTGCGGGAAGCGTCCCTGCCGGTCGTCACTTGCCGAGCGGGCGGGCGGAGCGGACGTCGAGCTCGGTGCGGTTCCAGTCGCGGTCGATCTCGGCTGAGATCTCCACGAGGGCGCCGCGGTGAACCATCGACCAGTCGCGGTCGTGGTCAAGCTCGGCGGTGATGCCGTTGCCCTGCTCGTCGACGAACTCGTACTTGTCGCCGCGGATGTGCTCGGTGAAGCGGCCGCGCAGCGTCACCATCTGATCGTCGGAGCCGTTCTTCAGCACCCAGTCGACCGTGACGAGCTGGCCGTGGCCGAAGCCCTGCGGCGCACGGGCATGCGCCTCGGGGTGATGCATCTCAAAGCCCTGGGGGCCGCCGGCCTGGGCGGCCGGCATGGCGGCGAGCGAGAGCGCGGCGATCGAGGCAAGGGCGGCGAGGCGGATCGAATTGCGTGTCATGGTCTGGTCCTCCGGAACGTCGGCCGTCCCTCTGGTCCGGACGGCGCGTTCACTTGTCAAAAACTGGTTCTCCCCGGAGCGCCGGTCCTGGTCTGGGGTCCTGACCGCGGCCCTGGGTTCTCTTCTGTGATGCTTACTTTAGAGGCCGAGGATTAGAAAAAAATGAGCAATCGGTTAGCGATGGCTTAGGAGAAAACGGATTCGTCCGCCGCGGACGAACTTCGCCCCGCGGCTTCCCGGGGGAAGCACGCGGGGCGCGTGATCGTTTCAGATGATCAGCCTTCGGAGGAAATCACTTCCTCGGCTGGGGCTCGCGGCCCTGAAGCGGACGGGCGGAGCGGACGTCGAGCGTCGTGCCCGTGAAGTCGCGGTCGATCTCGGCGCGGATCTCCACCGGGGCGCCGCGCTGGATCATCGACCAGTCGCGGTCGTTGTCGAGCTCGGCGGTGATCGAGCCGCCCTGCTCATCGACGAACGTGTACTTCTCGCCGCGCAGGTGCTCGGTGAAGCGGCCGCGGAGGGTGACCACCTGATCGTCCGTGCCCTTATCCTTCACCCAGGCGACCGTGACGGGACCGTCGTGGCCGAAGCCCTGCGGGCCGGAGGCGGCCGGGGCGTGCGGGGCGGCCTGCGGGCCGTTGAAGCCCTGGGGACCGGCGGCCTGGGCGGCGGGCATCGCGGCGAGCGCGAGGGCGGCGATCGAGGCAAGGGCGGCGAGGCGGATCGAGTTGCGGTTCATGGTTTTCTCCTTTCAGGAATTCTGTTTTCGGCGGGCGGCCTGTTCTCTTTGAGCGCCGCCCTGAGAGTGTCCGGGGGTTCGTCCGAGGTCAGAGCGGGCGGGCCGAGATAACGTCGAGCGAGGTGCGGTTCCAGTCACGGTCGATTTCGGCGCGGATCTCGACCGGGGCGCCGCGGCGGATCATCGACCAGTTGCGGTCGTCGTCGAGCTCGGCGGTGATGCCGTGGCCGGCTTCGTCAACGAACTCGTACTTGTCGCCGCGGATGTGCTCGGTGAAGCGGCCGCGCAGCGTCACGTGCTGATCGTCGGAGCCGTTCCTCAGCACCCAGTCGACCGAGACGGGGCCGCTGTGGGCGAAGCCCTGGGGCGCGGCGGCGTGGGGAGCCGCATGCGGGTGTTCGAAGCCGTGGGGGCCGGAGGCCTGCGCAGCGGGGGCGGCGGCGATGGCGAGCGCGGCGATCGCGGCGAGGGAAGCGAGGCGGATCGAGTTGCGGGTCATGGTCTTTTCCTCCGGAGGTCCGTCCTGGACCTCCTCATTGCGTGGTCGGTGGCGGCCCTGAGAATCACGGGAGGCTTTCCCGGATCCCGGACATCCCCGGTGTTTCCGGGGCGTCCTGCCGTTTCCTGATGGTTCACAGATTAAGGACGGAAAATTAGTGAAGCATGAGAAATTCGTTAGTCCAAACTTAGTGAAATAATTTCTTTCACACGTGTCCCGTTCGGCGGCGCCCGCTTCTTCTCCTCCGGCGCGTCGCCTTCAGCGATGCACGATGGCGATTAAAATTCCCTCGCACTATCAGACGGCCGCGGCTCAAGAATCCCGCGGACCGCATTCCGGGCGTCAGCCCGCGCTTCATCCCGGGAGATCCACGCTCCCGCCGCCCGGTCATCTTCATACCGGCCCGCGCGGCACCCGCCCGACCGACAGCATTCCTACAGGAAAAACCAGCAAATCATGGCCATCACCATCAAGACGCCCGAGGACATCGCGGGCCTTCGCATCGCCGGCCGCCTCGCCGCCGAGCTGCTCGACTATCTGACGCCCTTCGTCAAGCCCGGCGTCTCCACGGGCGAGCTCGACCGCCTCGCGCACGACTACACCGTCAACGTCCAGAAGTGCATCCCGGCCTGCCTCGGCTACTGCCCCCCGGGCATGACGCCCTATCCCGCGACCACCTGCATCTCGATCAACCACGTCGTCTGCCACGGCATCCCGAGCGACCGCAAGATCCTCAAGGCGGGCGACATCGTCAACATTGACGTGACGAGCATCAAGGACGGCTACCACGGCGACACCTCGCGCATGTTCGTGGTCGGCAAGCCCACCATCCAGGGCAAGCGCATGGTCGACGTGGCCTTCGGCACGATGTGGGCCGGCATCGACGCTGTTCGCCCGGGCGGCTGCTTCAACGACATCGGCGTCGCCTGCCAGGCCTACGCCGACCGCATGGGCGTCTCGGTCGTGCGCGACTACGGCGGCCACGGCATCGGCAAGGGCTTCCACGAGGAGCCGCACGTGAACCACTTCCCGACCCGCCACCCGACGGCGACCTTCGTTCCGGGCATGGTCTTCACGGTCGAGCCCATGGTGAACGCCGGCCGCTACGGCGTGACGATGTTGGGCGACGGCTGGACCGTCGTCACCAAGGACCACTCGCTCTCCGCGCAGTGGGAGCACATGGTGCTCGTCACCGAGACGGGCTACGACATCCTCACGGTGAGCAAGGGCACGCAGGCCCCGCCCGACTTCGTGAAGGGCTGGAAGCTCCCCGAGAACCTCTGACCCTCTCCACCGAAACCCTTTTCCCCGCCACCATCCCGCGCGAAGGAGCGACGACGATGCCCCAGGATCTTGACCCGCAGCAGGTAACCGCCGTCCGGGAGCGCTTCCACGAGGCGCGGGCGCGCCTCGCCCAGCAGTGGCGGGAGCGCCGTGACTCCGAGGCGTATCTGCGCGCGCACGCCGCGGCGCTCGACGAGGCGATCATCTCGCTCGGCGAGCTTGCCGAACTGCCTCCGGACCGCATCACGCTCGCCGCGGTGGGCGGGTTCGGACGCCGGGAACTCTTTCCCCACTCCGACATCGACCTTCTCGTGCTGCTCACCGACGAGGCGGGCGAGGACCGGGCGCTCGGCGAGAAGCTCTCCGGGTTCCTCGCCGCGCTCTGGGAGCTCGGCCTCACCGTGGGCGCCGCCGTGCGCACGCGGACCGAGTACACCCGCGAGGCGGGCACCGACGTCTCAATCGCCACGACGTACCTCGAGAGCCGCCGTCTCTGGGGGAGCGCAGAGCTCTACGCCGACGCGCGCGACGACTTCTTCGCGAGCCTCGACGCGGGATCGTTCTTCCGCGACAAGATGCTCGAGCTGCAGCGCCGTCACCAGAAGTACGAGAGCACGCCCTACTCGCTCGAGCCCAACCTGAAGGAAAGCCCGGGCGGTCTGCGCGACCTGCAGACCTTCCTCTGGTGCGTGAAGGCCGCCGGCATCGCCGAGAGCGTCGAGGAGATGCACGAGGCCGAGCTCATCACCGAGCGCGAGATGCACACGATCGAGCAGTGCTTCAGGTTCCTCTCGAACCTGCGCATCGAGCTCCACCTCCTCACCTCGCGCGACGAGAACCGGCTGCTCTTTGACGTGCAGGAGTCGCTCGCCGGAAGACTCGGCTACAAGGCCACCGGCATGATGCGCGCCTCCGAGGCGCTCATGAAGCGCTACTACTGGAACGCGAAGTCCGTGGTGCAGATGTCGGTGATCCAGCTCCAGGCGATCTCCGACCGCCTCTTCGGCGGCAACTCGCGCGCGACGCCCGTGCGCATCGACCCGGCGTTCCTCGCCTTGGGCGACGAGATGGACATCGTCGACGAGGAGATCTTCGAGAAGGACACGAACGCGATCCTGCGCGTCTTCCTCGTCTTCGCGAGGCGCCCCGAGATCACGCGCTTCTCCACGAGGCTCCTGCGTGCGCTCTGGCACGCGACGCCCTTGATCGGCCCCGCGTACCGCGAGAACCCCGTCAATCAGAAGGTCTTCCTCGACATCCTGCAGCTCGACAAGTTCACCGACGACGCGCTCAAGATGATGAACGCCTGGGCGATCCTCGGCAGGTTCCTGCCGGCCTTCCGGCACGTGGTCGGGCAGATGCAGCACGACCTCTACCACATCTTCACCGTCGACCAGCACTCGATCCTCGTCGTGCAGAACCTCTGCCAGTTCCGCCGAAGCGAGCACGCGCACGAGTATCCGCTCTGCACACAGCTCATGACGGCTCTGCCCGGCTCGTGGCGCCTTCTCATCGCGGGCCTCTTCCACGACATCGGCAAGGGCCTCGGGGGCGGCCACGAGGCGATCGGCGCCGAGAAGGCGCGGATCTTCTGCGAGCGCTTCGGACTCTCCGAGGAGGACAGCAGCTTCATCTGCTTCCTCGTCCTCGAGCACCTCATGATGAGCCGCGTTTCCCAGAAAGAGGACATCTCGGACCCGAAGGTGGTCGAGCGCTTCGCGAGGATCGTCGGCACGAAGGAACGCCTCGACGCCCTCTACCTTCTCACGGTGGCCGACATCCGCGCCACCTCGCCCAAGGTCTGGACGCCCTGGAAGGCGCAGCTTCTCGAGACGCTCTACAAGGCCTCGCTCGAGTGGCTCTCGGGCGGGTCGCTCCCCGACACCGTGACCGACGTGATCCGCCGCCGCCAGGCCGAGGCCGCGGAGAAGCTCGCGGGCCGCGTGTCGCCCGAGGCGCGCGAGCGCCTCTGGAAGGAGCTCGACCTCGTCTACTTCATGCGCCACTCCTCGGACGAGATCGCCTGGCACGCCGAGATGCTCGCGGGCCATGTGCTCGACGACGCGCCCGTCGTGCGGGTGAAGCGGAGCGAAATGATGGGCGGCCTCGTCTTCCTCATCTACCTTCCCGACCGCAAGGACCTCTTTCTGCGCGCCGTCGCGTGGTTCGGCAAGAACTCGCTCTCGGTCGTGGACGCCCGCGTGCACACGACGCGCCACGGCTGGGCTCTGGACACCTTCCTCGTCACCGACTCCTTCAACCGCTTCGACACGGGCGAGAAGCTCGCGCTGATGGAGGAGAAGCTCGCGGCGGGCCTCATCTCCGAGAAGCCCCTTCCGCCCGCGCCGCAGGCGAGGTTCTCGAGACGCTCGCGCCACTTCCCCACCCGGCCCTTCGTGAAGATCGGCCCGGACGAGTCGGGCCGCGCCTTCATCCTGAACCTGGTCGGCACCGACCGCATCGGCCTCCTTTACTCGATCTCCCAGGTGCTCGCCAAGTACGGCGTCAACCTGCAGACGGCGAAGATCGCCACGCTCGGCGAGCGCGCCGAGGACGTCTTCCTGATCGACGGCGAGGCGCTCCACGACGACACGCGGCTCCTCGCGCTCGAGGGGGAGCTCATCGAGGCGCTGCTCCCGCACGGCTGCTGAGAACGGGACACATGCGTTTCCGCCCTCCGGAACCGGAGGGCGGCACGCCTATTGCTTTCTGACTAGTGTTTTCGCCCGAATGCACATTCCGGGGGCGAAATTTTCCTCGCCCTGCGGCGAAAAGTCTTTACGCAGGGAAACGCCCTGCGGATAATCCTTTTTCGACAACCAATCCAATCCCGACGTCTGCGCCGGCCCGCTTCCCGGTGCGGAACGCCTCTCCCCCCGAAACCCAAAGGAGTTCTCAGCCATGTCTCTCAAGACCAAGGTTCTTTTCTCGGCCGCCTTCCTCTCCGCCGCCCTCGCCGCGGGCATCGCGAGCGCCGCGACCTACACCGTCGGCACGGGCGCGACCTACCGTCCGTTCGAGTTCGAGACCGCGCAGAAGGAACTCGTCGGCTTCGACGTCGACCTCATGAAGGAGATCGCCAAGGCGGGCGGCTTCGAGGTCGAGTTCATCAACACGCCGTGGGACGCGATCTTCGCCGGCCTCAACAACGGCGACCGCGACATCATCATGTCGGGCATCACGATCACCGAGAAGCGCCAGCAGTCGATCGACTTCTCGCGTCCGTACTTCCTCGCCCACCAGCTCATCCTCACGAACGAGAGCCTCAAGATCTCGAGCCTGAAGGAATTGAAGGGCAAGCTCATCGCCGTGGTGAACGCCTCCGCCGGTGACGTCGCCGCCTCGGCCGAGTTCGGCAAGGCCTCTACCAACATCCGCCGCTTCGACAACACCCCGCTCGCCCTCGAGGAGCTCGCCAACGGCGGCGTTGACGCCATGATCGGCGACGTCGGCGTCCTTCAGTGGTACGTCAAGCAAAACCCCGAGAAGAAGTTCAACCAGTGCCGTGACCCGGGCTTCGCCGAGCAGTACTTCGGCATCGGCATCCGCAAGGGCAACACCAAGGTCCTTGAGGACGTGAACCGCGGTCTCGAGAAGACCATCGAGTCGGGCGCCTACAACGAGGTGTACCGCAAGTGGTTCGGCTCGGACGCCCCGAAGCTCCCGTAATCCGCGGCGCTCAACTGCGTCCATGACGGGCGGCTTTTATAGAAGAAGCCGCCCGCATCAGCCACGTCGGCGGCCCGCCTCGCTTCTGGGGGAACGGGCTTCCGACGGATTTTTGTATTCTGACCATCCGCATTGACAAGAGATGTTTGGCTTCCATTCCGACGTCATCGCCGAATACTGGCCGCTCTTCGTGCACGGAGCCGTGACCACGGTTGAGATCACCGTGATCTGCGTCTTCCTCGGCATGATCCTCGGCACCCTCCTCGGCATGGGCAGGCTCGCCAGCGCCCGCTACGAGCCCGCAAAGTCCCTCCTCCACTACGGCGTGCGCTGGCCGATCGCCGTCTACGTGAGCTTCTTCCGCGGCACTCCGCTCTTCGTGCAGATCTTCCTCATGCACTTCGCGGTGCTGCCGATCTTCATCCACCCGATCGACGGCATCCTGATCGACGGCGCGCTCGCCCGGGAGCTCCGCGCCAACTACGGCGCCATGCTCGCCGGCATCACCGCCATCACGCTCAACTCGGGCGCCTACATGTGCGAGATCTTCCGCGCCGGCATCCAGTCGCTCGACAAGGGCCAGATGGAGTCCGCCCGCTCGCTCGGCATGGGCTACTTCCAGGCGATGCGCCACATCATCCTGCCGCAGGCCTTCCGCCGCATGCTCCCCGCGCTCGGCAACAACGCGATCGCGATCCTGAAGGACTCGTCGCTCGTCAGCGCCATCGGCCTCGCTGAGCTCGCCTACGCCGCGCGCACCGTCGCCGGCGCCTCGGCCCGCTACTGGGAGCCCTACATCACCATCTCCTGCGTCTACTGGGTGATGACGCTGCTCCTGGCCTGGGGCATCCGCAGGCTCGAGAAGCGCCTCGGGCGCGGTGACAACGGACTTGGAGCGCAGTCATGAGCGAAACGACGAAACCCATCGTGGAGATCCGCGATCTCAAGAAGGCCTTCGGCGACCACGTGGTGCTCGACGGCATCAGCCTTGACGTGCACCCGGGCGAGAAGGTCGTGGTGCTCGGCCCCTCCGGGTCGGGCAAGAGCACGATGCTGCGCTGCATCAACGCGCTCGAGGTCGCGACCTCCGGCCACATCTACGTGGACGGCGCCGAGATCACGAGCCCGAGGACGAACCTGAACAAGGTGCGCGAGCACCTCGGCATGGTCTTCCAGCGCTTCAACCTCTGGCCGCACAAAACGGTGCTCGAGAACGTGATGCTCGCCAAGCGCATCGTGCTCGGCGCCGGCGCCGACGAGGCGCGCGCGCAGGCGCTCGAGCTTCTGAAGAGCGTGGGGCTCTCCGACAAGGCCGACGCCTACCCGGCGGCGCTCTCGGGCGGCCAGCAGCAGCGCGTCGCGATCGCCCGCGCGCTCGCGATGTCCCCGAAGGTGATGCTCTTTGACGAGCCCACCTCGGCGCTCGACCCCGAGCTCGTCGGCGAAGTGCTCGCCGTGATGAAGCGGCTCGCCGAGTCGGGCATGACGATGATCGTGGTCACCCACGAGATCGGCTTCGCCCGCGAGGTCGCCGACCGCGTGATCTTCATGGACGGCGGGAAGATCGTCGAGCAGGGATCGCCCGACGAGATCCTCGTCAGCCCGAAGGAGGAGCGCACCCGGTCCTTCCTCGCCCGCGTCCTGTGATCGAAGGCAAATCAGTCACAATTTAGTCCCCCGTAATTGGTACGGAAGTGGCCCGATGTCGATAGAATCGCCGTCGGGCCAAATTGTTTCCTGATAGATTCCAACTATTTCGTCGTAGGTCGAAAGTCGTAAGGGCTAACCCTGTGTTAGGGTATCCCCTAGTGAGGGGATACCCTAATTTCTCAGATTGGTTAAAGTGACCTACCGAGGGCTTTTACTTAGATGTCTCTACCTAGAAGCCTTTTCGAGATCAGCCCCTGAATCGAGCCTCTCCACCGTATCTGCACCATGACCATCGGACGCATTCATTCCTTTGAGACCTTCGGTTCCGTCGACGGACCCGGCGTGCGTTTCGTTGTGTTCGTGCAGGGCTGCCGCATGCGCTGCGCCTACTGTCACAACCCCGACACGTGGCGCGTTCATGCGGGCGAGGAGATCGAGGCCGAGGCCGTTCTCCGCAAAGCCCTCCGCTACCGGACCTACTGGGGCACGAAGGGCGGCATAACAGTGAGCGGAGGCGAGCCGCTCCTGCAGATTGAATTCGTCACCGAGCTCTTCCGGCTCGCGAAGGCCCAGGGTGTGAACACCACGCTCGACACGAGCGGCGCGCCCTTCAGCCGCGACCCGGAATGGCTCGCCAAGTTCGACGACCTGATGAGCGTCACGGATCTCGTGATGCTCGACATCAAGCACATTGACACGGAAGCGCACCGTCACCTCACGGGCTTCGGCAACGAGAACATCCTCGACTGCGCGCGCCATCTCTCCGACATCGGCAAGGCCATGTGGATCCGCCACGTGCTCGTGCCCGAGTGGACGGACGATGACGCGGCGCTCGAGCGTCTTGCGGCTTTCATCCGCACCTTGAAGACCGTTGACCGCGTCGAGGTTCTCCCCTACCACGGCTTTGCGGAGCCGAAGTGGGAGCTGCTGCGCATTCCGTGCCGCACCAAGGGTCTGCCGTCTCCCACGCGTGAACGCATCGCCAACGCTGAGCGCATTCTCGGAGCACGGGTCACGGATCTCACCAAGAAATCGTCCTGAATTTCCCCATCTTTGTCATTCAAATCTTCTTCAAAAGGAGTCTCCATCATGACCAATGCATGGCGCGGCTTTAACGGCAGCCACTGGCGCGAGGACGTGAACGTCCGCGATTTCGTTCAGACCAACTACACGCCGTACGACGGCGGCAGTGAGTTCCTCTGCGGCCCGACCGAGGCGACCGACAAGCTCTGGGCCAAGCTCCAGGAGTACCAGAAGGAAGAGCGCGCCAAGGGCGGCGTCCTCGACATGGAGACGGAGATCGTCTCGTCGATCACCGCCTACCCGGCCGCGTACATCTCGGACGATCTCAAGGATCTTGAGAAGGTGGTCGGCCTGCAGACCGACAAGCCCCTGAAGCGCGCCTTCATGCCCTACGGCGGCATCCGCATGGCGCAGGAGGCCTGCACGACCTACGGCTACACCCCGAACCCGAAGTTCGACCAGATCTTCAACGAGTACCGCAAGACCCACAACCAGGGCGTCTTTGATGCGTACACGCCCGAGATGCGCACGGCCCGCCGCAACAAGATCATCACCGGTCTTCCCGACACGTACGGCCGCGGCCGCATCGTCGGCGACTATCGCCGCGTGGCCCTCTACGGCATCGACTACCTCATCAAGGCCAAGCAGAAGGATCTCGCCAACTGCGGCTGCGGCATGATGAGCGACGAGGTGATCCGCCAGCGCGAGGAACTCGCCGAGCAGATCCGCTGCCTCAACCAGATGAAGGAACTCGCCAAGAGCTACGGCTTTGACATCAGCCAGCCGGCGCAGAACGCCCGCGAGGCCGTGCAGTGGCTCTACTTCGGCTACCTCGCCGCCGTCCGCACGCAGAACGGCGCCGCGATGTCCGTCGGCCGCATCTCGACCTTCCTCGACATCTACATCAGCCGCGACCTTGCCGAAGGCACGCTCACCGAGAGCGAAGCCCAGGAGCTCATCGACCACCTCGTCATGAAGTTCCGCATGGTGAAGTTCGCCCGCATCCCCGAGTACAACTCCCTCTTCTCCGGCGACCCGATCTGGGCGACGCTTGAGATGGCCGGCATTGGCATGGACGGCCGCTCGATGGTGACGAAGAACGACTTCCGCTTCCTGCACACCCTCGAGAACATGGGCCCGTCGCCGGAGCCCAACCTCACGGTCCTCTACACGAAGGCTCTGCCCCGCAAGTTCCGCGAGTACGCCGCCCGCGTCTCCGTGAAGACCTCCTCGATCCAGTACGAGAACGACGATGTGATGCGTCCGGTCTGGGGCGATGACTACTCGATCTGCTGCTGCGTGTCCGCGACCGAGACCGGCAAGGAAATGCAGTTCTTCGGCGCCCGCGCCAACCTCGCCAAGTGCATGCTCTACGCAATCAACGGCGGCGTTGACGAGAAGTCCGGCGTTCAGGTGGGCCCCGCCTACCGCCCGATCACTGCGGACGTCCTTGACTACAACGAGGTCATTGAGCGCTTCATCCCGATGATGGACTGGCTCGCGGGTCTCTATGTCAACACGCTGAACCTGATCCACTACATGCACGACAAGTACTACTACGAGGCCGCTGAGCTCGCGCTCATCGACACGGACGTGCGCCGCACGTTCGCGACCGGCATCGCTGGCTTCTCGCATGTGGTTGACTCGCTCTGCGCCATCAAGTACGCCAAGGTCAAGCCCATCCGCAACGAGCAGGGCCTCGCCGTCGACTACGAGACCGAGGGCGACTTCCCGCGCTACGGCAACGACGACGAACGCGCCGACTCGATCGCCGTGTGGATCCTCAAGACCTTCATGGACCACCTCCGCCGCTACCCGACCTACCGTCATTCCGAGCCGACGACGTCCATCCTGACGATCACGTCGAACGTCGTGTACGGCAAGGCCACCGGGTCGCTGCCTGACGGTCGCAAGGCCGGCGAGCCGCTCTCGCCGGGCGCCAATCCGAGCTACGGCGCTGAGAAGAACGGTCTTCTCGCCTCGCTCAACTCGGTTGCGAAGCTCCCGTACGAGTTCGCCCTCGACGGCATCTCCAACACGCAGACGATCAGCCCGGACGCCCTCGGTCACTCGACCGACGAGCGCGCCGAGAACCTCGTCAACGTGATGGACGGCTACTTCAGCCAGGGCGCCCACCATCTCAACGTCAATGTCTTCGGCACCGAGAAGCTCATCGACGCGATGGAGCACCCGGAGAAGCCCGAGTACGCGAACTTCACGATCCGCGTCTCCGGCTACGCCGTGAAGTTCATCGACCTCACGCGTGAGCAGCAGCTCGACGTGATCGCCCGTACCTGCCACAAGGTTCTCTAAGGCGAACGCGGCAAAATGTTTTGAGCGGAAACAGCAGGTTTCCGCTTGAAACAGGCAACCAATCGGCGGGCCGGAATTTTTCCGGCCCGCTATATTTTTGCTTATGAAAAAGACGCCGCACACCATCTCCCGCCGCAGGCTCCTCGGGAGCGCTGCGATCCTCGCCCTTCCCGGCTCGGCCGGGCTCGTCGCGTGCGCGAGCACGTCCGAGACCCCGCCGCCCGTGCAGCCGCTCGGGCAGACGACGTTCGCCCAGTACGCCGCGGACACCCGCGCGTGGGTCGCCGCGCGCCGGAAGTTCGTCTCCGCCTCGGCGGAGGGGCGCGAAGCCGAGCTCGCCTGGAACACGCCGTCCGAGACGCCGCCCGCCGGGGACGCGCCTCCGAAGGGCGGCATCCTTCTCATTCACGGGCTCGGCGACTCGCCCTGGAGCTTCATCGATCAGGCGCGCTCCTACGCCGAGGCCGGCTGGCTCGTGCGCACGGTGCTGCTCCCCGGCTGCGGCACCCGCCCCGAGGACATGCTCACCCCGACCGCGGACGACTGGCGTCAGGTCGTCGCCGAGCAGGCGGAGATCCTCCGTCGCGACATCGCCGCCGCCCGTCCCGGGGAGACGCCTCAGATCTGGCTCGCCGGTTTCTCGACGGGCTGCAATCTCGCCATCGAGTTCGCGTCCGAGCACGAGTGGGTTTCGGGCCTCGTGCTCTTCTCTCCCGCGGTGGCGGTGCGCACCAAACTTGCCTTCCTCGCGCCCGTGATCTCGCCCTTCGTCGACTGGCTGCGCGAGCCCGAGGAATCCATGATGGGCGGGCAGAGCCCCTATCGCTACACGATCGTCCCCGTGCCCGCGCTCGCCGCCTTTGTCTCGACGATGCGCGGCGCGGAACGAGCGCTCGAGAAAAAGGCCTTCGACCGCCCGGCGGTGCTGATGATGAGCGAGCGCGACTCGGTCGTCGACACTCAGTCGCTCATCGGCTTCTTCGCGAAGCGCTTCACAAATCCCGCGACGCGCTTCCTCTGGTACGGCTCCTCGGCCGAAGCGAAGGAACTGTCGGGCAACGACCCGCGCGTGATCGTGCGCCGCGCGAACATCCCCGAGGCGCGGATCTCGAGCTTCTCGCACATGGGTCTGCTCTACCGCCCGGACAACCCGCACTACGGCCGCGGAGGCGACTCGCTCATCTGCAGCCGCGGCGAGGAACGCCCGACCGCGGATGCCTGCGCCGGCGTCCCCGAGACCGAGATCCACTACGGCGCCTGGGGCGACAAGCTGCGCACAGGCGTTCGCGCCCGCCTCACCTTCAACCCGTGGTTTGTGTGGCAGCAGATCGACATCCTCGGCGTGATGAACGGAAATCCGCCGCCCGTGAAGGGCTGAAAATTCCTCCTGAGAAGAAGCGCGCCGGACTTCGGTCCTGGCGCGCTTTCCTTGTGAGGAGAGCAGAATTTCGTCAGCGTACTGCCGGAATCCTTAAGGAAAACGGAAGTATGTGTTCAGGAAATCCGTCCGCTCAGACTCAACCGCCTCAGGTCTCAGTCATGCCGCCGTTGCCCGTGATGAACCGGACGACGGAGCGGCGGTCGACGATCTCGAGTCTCCCGGGACCGTAGGCCTTCTCGAAGAGCGCGGGAAGCTTCGGCATGCGGGCGCCGTCCTCACGGCAGGCGAAGAGCCGCATGCCACCCGGCCCCGTCTCGATGAAGTCGATGTGCGCGGTCGAGGGGCGCATCAGGCGCCAGAAGTGCAGCTCGCGGCCCGTGCCGTGCGCCGCGTTCCATTTGACGCGCTCCATGAAGAAGAAGTTCTGCCAGAGTCCCGCGAGATCCTTGCGGGCGCCGGCATGCGTGAAGTCGTTGAGCACGGCGTTGCGGATGCCGAGGTCACGGAACCAGATCTTCCGCGTCCCGCGCACCTCCGTCGGGAGACTATCCGCCCAGGGGCGGCAGACCGTGACGAGCCCGGCCTCCTCGAGGAGCGCGAGATAGCTTTCCGCCGTGTGCCGCGAGACGCCCGCCGCGCGACCGAGCGACTCCATCGTCACGTCCCGGCCGACGGACCCGGCGAGGACATGGAGGAGCCGGAGGAATGCCTGGGGATTCCGCAGTCCGGCCACGGCGAGAATGCCGCCCGTGACCGCGCGGTCAAGCAGAACGCGGAGTTTCTCCGCCCGGTTCTCCGCCGCTAGCACCTGCGGGAGCATGCCCATGACGAGGAACTCCGGAATGCGCCGCTGCGCATTGAAGAGCCCCGTCTCCGCCGCAATCTCCTCAAGCGAAACCGGGTTGATTGCCTTTTCAGGAATCTCTGCCACAAAGCCTCCCTCAGTGATTCACTGGATAGGAACGGAACGTTCTGCGCAGCAGCCGGCACTGATGGGCTGACAGCTGTTGAACAACCTTCCCGGATTTCCAAATTATCATACGGAACATTGAGTTCCTTCATCCCTCAGAGGGAGACAAGTCCGGGCACTTCGCGGAATTACGGGAAAGTACCTACTATGAGGTAAGTCCTTAGGCGT
>NZ_JAUNSF010000078.1:7330-14365 GCF_030539355.1 Sutterella sp. | reverse complement strand
TTCGAGTCCCTTTTTCTGAACGCCGGATCCGAGTCCCATGAGCACCGAAGAACCGTCCGCCCCCGCAACCCGCCGCCGCGATCCCGAGCGCCGCAGCCGCATCATTGACGCGGCGCTCCTCGTGATCGCCCGGGACGGGGTGGCCGGCGCCTCCATGCGCCGGATCGCCGATCAGGCGGACGTGCCGCTCGGCTCCATGACGTACCACTTCAGGGACCGGGAGGATCTGCTCGCCGAGGCGTTCGGCCGCTTCATCGACGAGCTTGACCGGCTCACGACCGCGCGCATCGACGCCGTGAAGACGCCCGCGAAGATGCTCGACCTCGTCGCCGACCTCATCTTCGACCCGGACGACCGTCACTACCGGCTCCTCTCCTACGAACTCTGGGCCTATGCGAGCCGCCGTCCCGAGATGAAGCCCCTCGCTGCGCGGGGAATCCAGATCGTCCGCAGGGGGCTCCTCAGGTTCTTCGAGAAGCCCGTGGCGGACGCGATCAACGCGCTCCTTGACGGCGCCTACATCCACCGCGCCTATGAGGAGAGCCTCAGCCCGCGCAAGGACTTCCGCGCCATGCTCGGCCGCATCGCCGGCCTCTGAAGAATCAGGCGAGGAATTCCCAGGCGGTCTTCACGAAGAGAATCGCGAGCACGAGGATGATGATCGGACGGACGATCTTCGTGCCGTTCTTCAGCACCAGGCCCGCGCCGATGTAGTTGCCGGCGATGCCGAAGACCGAGGCGATCAGGCCCGTCACCCAGAGCATCTCGCCCGAGAGCGCGAAGGTGGCGAACGCCGCCGCATTGCTCGCGAGATTGACGGCCTTCATCTGCCCGGAGGCGTCGCGGACGCCGAGCCTCGCCCAGAGCGTGAAGGCAAGGAGCAGGAAGGTGCCCGTCCCGGGCCCGTAGAACCCGTCGTAGGCGCCGCAGATCGCCGAGGCGATGCAGAGCTTCACCGTGCGGGCGCGCTCGTCCATCGGCTCCCCCTCGGCCGGAATCGAGGACTTGCGGAAGATGAAGAAGGCCGCCACGGGAAGCGCGAAGACGAGGAGCAGCCGGAACGCGTCCTCGGGAACGAGGAGCGCGAGGCGCGCCCCCGCGGCGCTGCCGATCAGCGCGCAGATGACCGAGGGGATCGCCGTGCCGATCTTCAGAAACCCGGCCTTCCAGAGGCGGAACGCGGAGACGGTCGTGCCGATCGTCCCGGAGAGCTTGTTCGTGGCGAGCGCCGCGTGAGGCGGCACCCCGGCGATCAGGTACGCGGGCAGCGTGATCAGACCGCCTCCGCCGCCGATGGCGTCGACGAGGCCGCCCACGAAGATGAGCGGGCAGATGATGAGGAGCGCGGTGAGATCGAATTCCATGATTCAGGGAGAAAAAAGGCGTCCTCAATCTGACGCCGACCCGGGAAATTCTAAGGTCAGTTTCCAGGGCTGTAATCGTGCATATTGAAGCACCTATTCGGTGCGCTTCAGATCCATTCAGGTGCATGCACATAAACCGGACGATAGAATCAAAAGTGGTGCATCACGCATCATCGTCGCGCATTTCACTCGAAAAATGCTTTTTTCCGGTTGTGGCGCGGCTTTTGCTCCCTAAGGCAGGTTGCACAGTCCGCCGCTCTTCCCCAGGGGATCGGCGGCGGCAGGAACATAACAACCACAGACCTGTCCGTTTTCCCGGAGTCTTTCCATGAAAATCACAAAAGCCACCGCCGCGCTCGTTCTCTCGGGCGCCATCCTCGGTCTCTCGGCCTCCCCCGCCTTCGCCGCGAAGAGCGTCACCGTCGCCGTCGCCTCGACCTTCACCACGATGGATCCCTTCGACGCGAGCGACACGCTCTCCTACAGCGCCGCCAAGTCGATGTACGAGGGACTCTTCGGCTTTGACAAGGACATGAAGCTCCAGAACGTGCTCGCCGAGAGCTACACGGTCTCCGACGACGGCCTCGAGTACACGATCAAGCTCAAGAAGGGCGTCAAGTTCCACGACGGCACGGAGTTCCAGGCCGACGCCGTCAAGGTGAACTTCGACCGCGTGACGAACAAGGCCAACGGCCTGCGCCGCTACACGCTCTACTACAACATCGCCAAGACCGAGGTGATCGATCCGTACACGGTGAAGTTCACGCTCCACAAGCCCTTCTCGGCCTTCATCAACCAGCTCGGCCACGCCTCGGGCGGCATGATCTGCCCGAGCGCCATCGCGAAGTACCCCGGCAAGCAGCTCGCCTTCCATCCGTGCGGCACGGGCCCCTTCAAGCTCGCCGAGTACAACCCGAGCGAGAAGCTGCGCGTCGTGAAGAACCCCGACTACCGCATCGCGGGGCTCCCGAAGATCGACGAGCTCACGTTCCTGCCGGTGCCTGAGAACAGCTCGCGCGTCGCGATGCTGCGCACGGGCGAGGCGCAGTTCATCTTCCCGGTTCCCCCGGAGCAGGTGAAGTCCGTCGAGGAGCAGTCGAACCTCGTCGTCACGAAGACCGACTCGATCATCGAGCGCTACGTCGCCTTCAATCACCAGGTCAAGCCCTTCAACAACGTCAAGGTCCGCCAGGCCCTCAACTACGCCGTCAACAAGGAGGCACTCTGCAAGGTCGCCTTCTCCGGCCTCGCCGTCCCTGCGAAGGGCATCGCCCCGAAGGGCGTCGAGTTCGCCGATGAGTTCGGCGCCTGGCCCTATGACCCGAAGAAGGCCCGCGAGCTCCTCAAGGAAGCGGGCTATCCGAACGGCTTCACCGCCACCCTCTGGTCGCTCTACAACCACACGACCGCCCAGAAGGTCATCCAGTTCCTGCAGCAGCAGTTCGCCCAGGTGGGCGTCAAGGTCTCCGTGATGGCGATGGAGGCGGGCCAGCGCTCGGCCTACATCGACCAGAAGCCCGAGAACTCCAAGCTCCAGATGATCTACGCGGGCTGGTCCTCCTCGACGGGCGAGCTCGACTGGGCCGTCCGCCCGCTCCTTGCGACCGACTCCTGGTCGCCGGTGGCGAGCAACTACGGCTACTACTCCAACCCGACGCTCGACGAGAACTTCACGAACGCGCTTCTGACGACCGACAAGGCGAAGAAGCAGGCCTTCTATTCCACCGCCCAGAAGGCGACCTGGGATGACTGCCCGTGGATCTACCTCGTCACCGAGCAGAACGTCTCGGGCTCCGTGAAGGGCCTCACCGGCTTCCACATCCAGCCTGACGCGGGCTTCGAGTACTCGCAGATCGACATCCAGTGATCCGCTGACATACCGGGAATTCACCGGTGAATTCCCGGCCCAGGATCGGAAACAGGCGGCGCTTCGGAAACGGAGCGCCGTTTTTTCGCTTTTTTTCTTACCCGCCGGAGGTATTCCCGGCGGCATTGGCACCCGGATTGCTTGAATGGAAACCAGACACGCGGCAATCCCCTCGGAAAGGAAATCGCGCGATCAAAAACAATTTTCCCGTCCGACAGAGACTCGAATGAAAGTCCGGGGCGGAACTAGACAAGGCACGAAAAAAATGCGCAAACCCTTCAGGCTTCTCGCGATCTCCTGCGCCATGGGCGCGGCGCTCGCCGCGGGCTCCGTCTCCGCCGCCGAGATCACCGTCGGCATCGCCTCGACCTTCACCACGATGGATCCGTATGACGCGGGCGACACGCTCTCGCAGACGGCCGCCAAGTCGATGTACGAGGGCCTCTTCGGCCTCGACAAGGACATGAAGATCCGCAACGTGCTCGCCGAGAGCTATGAGGTGAGCGAGGACGGCCTCGTCTACACGCTGCACCTGAGGAAGGGCGTCATGTTCCACGACGGCACGGAGTTCCAGGCCGACGCCGTGAAGGCGAACCTCGACCGCGTGACGAACAAAGAGAATGCCCTGCGCCGCTACTCCCTCTACAACAACATCGCCAAGACCGAGATCATCGACCCCTACACGGCGAAGATCACTCTCCACAAGCCCTTCTCGGCCTTCATCAACCAGCTTGCGCACCCCGCGGGCGTGATGATCTGCCCGAAGGCGCTCGAGAAGTACCCGGGCAAGCAGATCGCCTTCCATCCCTGCGGCACGGGCCCCTACACGGTCGCCGAGTACAACCCGTCCGAGATCCTGCATGTCGTGAAGAACCCGAACTACTGGCAGAAGGGACTGCCGAAGCTCGACGGCATCACCTTCAAGCCGGTTCCGGAGAACTCCACGCGCGTGGCGATGCTGCGCACGGGCGAGGCTCAGTTCATCTTCCCCGTTCCTCCCGAGCAGGTGAAGACGCTCGAGGGCGAGAAGAACATTGACGTCACGATCTCCGACTCGATCATCGAGCGCTACGTCGCGTTCAACACGAAGATGAAGCCCTTCGACAACCCGAAGGTCCGTCTCGCGCTTGACTACGCCGTCAACAAGGCCGCCCTCTGCAAGGTCGCCTTCAACGGTCTCGCCGAGCCGGCCGCGGGTATCGCGCCGGCGGGCGTCGATTACTCGACGCAGTTCGAGGCCCGTCCCTACGACCCGAAGAAGGCCCGCGAGCTTCTCAAGGAAGCGGGCTACCCGAACGGGTTCGAGGCCACTCTCTGGTCGCTCTACAACCACACGACCGCGCAGAAGGTCATCCAGTTCCTGCAGCAGCAGTTCGCCGCGGTGGGCGTCAAGGTCTCCATCATGGCGATGGAATCCGGCCAGAGGACGACCTATCTCTTGAAGAAGCCCGAGGAAGCCAAGCTCAACATGCTCTACGCGGGCTGGTCCTCCTCGACGGGCGAGCTTGACTGGGCCGTCCGCCCGCTCCTCGCCACCGAGTCCTGGGCGCCGGTTGCCGGCAACTACGGCTTCTACAGCAACGAGACGCTCGACAAGAACTTCTCCGAGGCGCTCCTCACGACCGACCGCGCGAAGAAGCAGGCGCTCTACACGGCCGCGCAGAAGGCCGCCTGGGACGAGTCGCCCTGGATCCCGCTCGTCGTCGAGAAGAACGTCTCGGCCAAGGTCAAGGGCCTGACGGGCTTCTACGTCCAGCTTGACGCGGGCTTCGATTATCTCAACGCCGAACTGAAGCCGTGAGAGAGAACGGCGCGCGCTGCGCTTGAACGGCACGCCGAATAAGCCGCGAGCGCAGCACGAGCCGTACGGCTCATCATTTGGGTGTTCCTTGAGGCGACCGGTTATCCGGTTCGCCTCTCTTTTTGTCTGCAGTGCACCACTCTGGCACGCGATGTGCTTCTGACGATCGCACGCCCGGAGAAAACGCACGCCCCGGGCGGATGCAGCGCCCAGCATGAACGAGAGCCAGAAGGCCCGGCGGGCGTCGCGCACCCACAGAAAAAATCTCAGAAGAGGAGAAGATCCATGACCAAATTCTCTCTGCGCGGCCTCGCGCTCTCGGCCGCCGTCTCCGCCGCCGCCCTGGCGGCCTCCGTCCCGGCCGCCGGCGCCGCCGAGCTCACCGTCGCCGTCGCCGCGAACTTCACGACGATGGATCCGTATGACGCGAACGACACGCTCTCGCAGTCCGTCGCCAAGTCCTTCTACGAGGGCCTCTTCAGCCTCGACAAGGACATGAAGCTCGTGAACGTCCTCGCCGAGAGCTACACCGTGTCGCCCGACGGGCTCGAGTACACGATGAAGCTGAAGAAGGGCGTCATGTTCCACGACGGCACCGAGTTCCAGGCCGCCGCCGTGAAGGCGAACTTCGACCGCGTCACGAACAAGGCCAATGCGCTGCAGCGCTACTCGCTCTACTCGAACATCGCGAAGACCGAGGTGATCGACCCCTACACGGTGAAGTTCACGCTGAAGAAGCCCTTCTCGGCCTTCATCAACCAGCTCGCCCACGCCTCGGGCGGCATGATCTGCCCGAGCGCGCTCGAGAAGTACCCCGGCAAGCAGGTCGGCTTCCACCCCTGCGGCACCGGCCCCTTCACGCTCGACAAGTACAACCCCTCCGAGATCGCCCGCGTGGTGAAGAACCCGAACTACCGCGACGCCGACAAGATCAAGCTTGACGCCATCACCTTCAAGCCGGTGACCGAGAACTCCACGCGCGTGGCGATGCTGCGCACCGGCGAGGCGCAGGTGATCTTCCCCGTGCCCCCGGAGCAGGTGAAGTCGCTCGAGAGCGATGACTCGGTCTCGATCACCGTCACGCCCTCAATCTCCGAGCGCTACGTCGCCTTCAACGTGCTCAAGAAGCCCTTCGACGATCCGCGCGTGAGGAAGGCCCTCAACTACGCCGTCAACAAGCAGGCCCTCGCCAAGGTCGCCTACAGCGGCTTTGCGATGCCCGCCGCGGGCGTCGCCGGCCCGGGCGTCGACTTCCAGATCGACATCGGTCCCTGGCCCTATGACCCGAAGAAGGCCCGCGAGCTCCTGAAGGAGGCGGGGTACCCGAACGGCTTTGAGACGACGCTCTGGTCGCTCTACAACCACACGACCGGCCAGAAGGTGATCCAGTTCCTGCAGCAGCAGTTCGCGCAGGTGGGCGTCAAGGCCTCGATCATGGCGATGGAGTCCGGCCAGAGAACGGCGCTTCTCTCGGTGCCCCCGGAGAAGGCCGGCGTGAAGATGATCTACACGGGCTGGTCGCCCTCCACCGGTGAGCTCGACTGGGCGATGAGGCCGCTCCTTGCGACCGAGTCCTGGGCTCCGGTCGCCGGCAACTACGGCTTCTTCAGCAACAAGAAGTTCGACGACCTCGTGCAGGAGGCCCTTGCCACCACCGACCGCGAGAAGAAGCAGGCGATCTATTCCGAGGCGCAGAAGATCATCTGGGACGAGGCGCCCTGGATCTTCCTCATCGTTGAGCAGAACGTCACCGGCCGCAAGAAGAACGTCGAGAACTTCTTCGTGCAGGCGAGCGGCGGCTTCGAGTTCTACTCGGCCTACCTGAAGTAATCCGCCGGGAACTCACTGACTGCAACGGGCGCGAGGGTGACGAACCCCGCGCCCGTTTCGCGTCCGTGTCAGAGGGAATCAGTCGCCCTGCGGCAGCCACTTTTCGCGGGTGGAGAGCACCACGAGCCAGAGGAGGAGCATCACGACGCCGCCGAGGACCATCACGAGGCAGT
>NZ_JAUNSF010000078.1:0-7320 GCF_030539355.1 Sutterella sp. | reverse complement strand
GCCGAGGAGATGCAGAAGGCCGAGGTGAGGCAGAACTGCTGCACGCTCGCCGCGAGTCCCCTGCTTCTCGGAAAGTAGTCGAGGTTCATCACGTTGACGATCGGGCGGATCGCCGCTGCGGCGAAGTTGTAGACCATGGGCGCGGCGATGAGGAGGGGATAGCCCATCGCGGGCCACTTCCACTCGGAGAGCGCCCCGAGCAGCCCGGAAGCGATCAGCACCGCGATGCCGGTGAGCACGACCTTCGTGGACCCGAAGCGCGCGAGGAGCTTCGGCGAGAGCCACGCGCCCACCATCGAGATGCCGACGAAGGGGATCATCACCCAGCCGAAGCCGTCAACGCCGAGGCCCAGCACGTGGATCACGAAGTCCGCGGCGCCCGCCGAGTAGACGATGAGGCCCATGAAGCAGAAGCCGTGGGCGACGCAGCCCGCGACGAGGGGCGGCGAGCGCAATACCGATCCGTAGCGCACGATCGTCGCGAGGGGCCGGAAGGAGACGCGGCGCTCGGGCGGGAGCGATTCCTTCAGGAACACCGCCATCGTGAGCGAGATGCCGAGCGAGAGGAGCGCAAGGAAGACGAAGACCGAGCGCCAGCCGAAGAGGACCGTGAGTTCGCCGCCCACGATCGGAGCGAGCGCGGGACCGACGCCGAAGAGGATCGCCATGAGCGCGACGATCTTCGCGGCGTCGACGCCCTGCCAGCGGTCGCGGGCGATGGCCTGCGAGAGCACCGGGCCCGAGGAGGCGCAGATGCCCATCAGCACGCGCCACGCGCAGAGCGCCTCGACGGTCTCGGACATCATGGCGCCCACCGAGGCGACGGCGAAGATGATCGTCGCGCCGATCAGCACCGGGCGTCGGCCGAAGGCGTCGGAGACCGCACCCACGAAGAGCGAGGCGATCGCGAAGGCGAGCAGGTAGAGCGAGAGCGACTGCTGCACCGCGACCATCGAGACGCCGAGCGCGGCGGAGATCTCCCCGAAAGCGGGCACGTAGGTGTTTGCCGCGAAGGGCCCGAGCGTGCCGGCGAAGGCAAGGATGACGCCGTCCTTGAAGGCGGGCGGCGTGCTTGACTGGGTTGGTTTCATGGGAGAGACGTTGGCACCGGCGGCGAAGAGTCAGGGACGCCGGAGAGGAATCTGTTCTGCGGGGGACGGCACCGTTCATTCTAAGAGAGCGGCCCGACAGATTACCGACCGGGAGGGCGGGCACGCCCGGTCTCAGGCGGGCTTTACTAAAATTTTGATTCCACCAGTTCCCCACGCGCTTCGATCAGGATGACCTCTCCCCGCCCCTACCGCGGACGCTTCGCCCCCTCCCCCACCGGCCGGCTCCATGCCGGGAGCCTCGCCGCCGCGCTCGCGAGCTGGCTCGACGCCCGTGCGATGGGCGGCACATGGCTGCTGCGCATCGAGGACATCGACCCGCCGCGCGACATCCCCGGCGCGGGCGAGTCCTTCATCGAGGATCTCGCTCGCTTCGGCATGGTCCCGGACGAGCCCGTCATCTGGCAGCACGACAGGCTCGAGGCCTACGCGGAGGCGCTCGACCGGCTTGCGGCCGCTGGCGAGGTCTACGGCTGCGCCTGCTCGAGGACCGAGATCCTCGCCGAGGACGCACGGCTCGGGCTCCCGAAGGGCGTCTACCCGGGCACCTGCCGGACGGGCACGAAGGGGCGTCCCGTGCGGTCGATGCGCTTCCGCGTGCGACCCGGCATCGTCACCTTCACCGACCGCAGGCTCGGAGCCTTCAGCCAGGACGTCGAGCACGAGGTCGGGGACTTTGTTCTGAGACGCGCCGACGGCCTCTGGGCCTACCAGCTCGCCGTCGTCGTGGACGACATTGCGTCAGGCATCACCCACATCGTGCGGGGCGCCGACCTGGTCGACAACACACCGCGGCAGATTCTCCTCACCGAAGCGCTCGGCGGCGCCGTTCCGTCCTACCTCCACATTCCGCTCGTGCTCAACCGCGAGGGGACGAAGCTCTCCAAGCAGGCCGGGGCCACGCCCGTGGACTCGACCGACCCGATGCCGGCGCTCGAGGCCGTCTTCTCGCACCTCGGCTTCCCGAGGATCGGAGCGGCGAGCCCGCAGGACTTCCTCGCGGCCGCGCTCCCGCTCTGGGCCG
Organism: Sutterella sp.; assembly: GCF_030539355.1. GTDB lineage: Bacteria > Pseudomonadota > Gammaproteobacteria > Burkholderiales > Burkholderiaceae_F > Sutterella. The sequence continues at coordinate 5,187 of NZ_JAUNSF010000078.1, read as the reverse complement.
AGCGCATCGCGCGCTGAGACTTCCTGCAGAGGTCCATGATGGTCCGCTCGTCGCTCTGGATGCTCGTCTCGACCTTCCTCTTCGCCGTGATGGCGGTGCTCACGAAGTTCGCGACCGAAAGCCTCACCGTCTGGGAGATCATCTTCTTCCGGAGCCTCTGCGGCGTCATTCTCTGCGCGGCGGTGCTGAAGCGCCGCCGCATCACTGTCCGCACGGTCCACCCTTGGCGGCATCTGCTCCGCTGCGCGATCGGGACGTCGTGCATCACGCTCGGCGTCGTGGCGCTCAAATTGCTGCCGCTCGGCACCGCGCAGACCTTCAACTACTCCGGTCCCCTCTGGTTCTGTCTCTTCCTCTCGATCGCCGCCGCGATGAAGGGCGAGCGCCTTGAGCGCCCTCTTCTTCTTGCCGTCGCCGCGGGCTTCGCGGGCGTGCTCCTGGTGCTGCGGCCCGACATCCCGACCGAGGCGATGACGGGCGCCCTCGTGGGCGTCGTGGTGGGCTTCCTCGGCGGCTCCGCGGACTTCATGATCCGGGACCTCTCGCACCACAGGGAACCGCCCGAGCGCATCGTCTTCTTCTTCACACTCGCCGGCACGGTGACCGGCTTCATCGGGAGTCTGGCGACGGGCTTCTCCGGCCTCACGACCGGATCGGCGCTGCTCCTTCTCGGGATCGGCGTCTCCGCCACGTTCGCGCAGCTCGCGCTCACCGTCGGCTGGACTTACGGACACCCGATCCTCAACGCGATCTTCCAGTTCGCCGGCATCCCGTTCGCGGTGTTCTTCGGGTTCCTCCTCTTCGGCGAGACGCCCGACCTCATCGCCGCGCTCGGCATCACGCTCGTCGCCGCCTCGGGCCTTGCCGCGTCCCTGATCCGCATGCGCTCGGAAAAACGCGCCCTGGCCGAGACCTCCTCCGCAGCTTCTAGCGGAAAGTGACGAGGCGGGCAATGATGCCCGGCTCCTAGAATCGGACGGTATCCGATCCCCGTCCGGACAGCTCCGCTTCAAATGACCTTATCGCCCGCTCCGGGAAGGTCGCCCCAATGCTTCGCTCGTCACTCTGGATCCTTTTCTCGACCTTCCTCTTCGCCGTGATGGCGGTCTTCACGAAGTACGCGACCGCGAGCCTCACCGTCTGGGAGATCCTCTTCTTCAGGAGCCTCTGCGGCGTCATCCTCTGCGCCGCGGTGATGCACCGCCGGAGGATTCCGTTCGCCACCCCGCACCCGTGGCGGTTTCTGCTCCGCTGCGTGCTCGGAACGACCGGCATCACGCTCGGCGTCTTCGCGATCAAGCTGCTGCCGCTCGCCACGGCGCAGACCTTCAACTACGCGAGCCCGCTCTGGTTCTGCCTCTTTCTCTCGCTTGCCGCGGCGATGAAGGGCGAACGGCTCGAGCGGCCGCTCCTCGCCGCGGTCGCGGCGGGCTTCGCGGGGGTGCTCATCATCCTGCGCCCCGACCTTCCGGCCGGGACGGCGGCGGGCGCCGTCATCGGCATCCTCACCGGCATCTTCTCGGGCGCGGCTGACTTCATGATCCGGGATCTATCGCAGCGCCGGGAGCCGGCCGAGCGCATCGTCTTCTGGTTCGCGCTCACGGGAACCGTCACGGGGCTCGCCGTGAGCGCGGCGACCGGGTTCTCTGAAGTCACCCTTGAGAACGCGCTGCTGCTCTTCGGCATCGGCGTGACCGGCGCCCTCGCGCTCCTCGTCTTCACGATCGGCTGGACCAAGGGTCATCCGCTCCTCAACGCAGTCTTCCAGTTCACGGGCATTCCGTTCGCGGTCCTCTTCGGACTCATCCTCTTCGGTGAGATGCCCGACGGCATCGCCTTCATCGGCATCGCACTCGTTGCGCTCGCAGGACTTGCCGCATCCCTTGTCCGCATGAAGTCGGAGAAGCGCGCCGCAAAAGCGGCGGCCTCCCGGTAAAGGACAGTTGCCATGGTCCGTCTTTCGTTTCTGATTCTGCTCTCGACCTTCCTCTTCGCCGTGATGGCGGTGCTGATGAAGTTCGCGACCGTCTCACTCACGGTCTGGGAGATCCTGCTCTTCCGCAGTCTCTTCGGCATCGTCTTCTGCGGAACGATCCTGAGGCGCCGGCATCTCACGCCCCTCACGAGCCATCCGTGGAAGTATCTGCTGCGCTGCATCCTCGGCACAGGCGGCTTCACGCTCGGCGTCTTCGCGCTCAAGTACCTGCCGCTCGGAACGGCGCAGGCCTTCCGCAACGCGAGCCCGCTCTGGTTCTGCCTGTTCCTTTCGATCGCCGCGGCGCTGCAGGGTGAGCGCCTTGAGCACAAGCTCCTTCTCGCCGTCGCCGCGGGCTTCGCGGGCGTGCTCCTCATCCTCAGACCCGACATCCCGACCGAGGCGACGACGGGCGCGCTGATCGGCGTCCTCGCGGGTCTCACCTCGGGCGCAGCGGACTACATGATCCGCAATCTTTCGCAGGAGAAGGAGCCGCCCGAGCGGATTGTCTTCTACTTCATGCTGAGCGGGACGCTCACAGGACTCGCCGTCTGCCTCGTCAACGGCTTCTCAGACTACACCTGGGAGTCCGTGCTGCTGCTCCTCGGCATCGGTCTCATGGGAACGCTCGGGCAGCTCATTTTCACTTCCGGCTGGACACGCGGTCACCCGCTTCTGAACGCCGTCTTCCAGTTCACGGGCATCCCTTTCGCGGTCCTCTTCGGATTCATCCTCTTCGGCGAGCGGCCCGACGGTATCGCCCTCCTCGGCATCACGCTCGTCACGCTCGCAGGGCTCTCCGCCTCGATAATCCGCAGGCGCGCCGAGCTCCGCACGCGGGAGACGAACGCTAAGGCCTAACCGAAATTGATGAGGACGGCAGCCCCGCACCTCACCTAGAATCGGTCTTTTCCCGCCTGCCTGCTGCAGGGCCGGGAAAAGGTCTGCCGGAAGGCCGGCGCGGATCGGGACCGCCGGCCTGAAGGCTGAAGTTCAGCACCATTTTTCTTTCAGCCAGGAAACATGCACTCTCCTCGCAGCACGCGGCGCATCGCCGCCGTTCATGACCTCTCGGGCGTGGGACGCGTCTCGCTCACGGTGGTCATGCCCATCCTCACGACGATGGGCTTTGACGTCTGTCCGCTCCCGACGGCCATTCTCTCGAACCACACGCAGTACCCGAGCTTCAGCTTCCTCGATCTCACCGACGAGATGCCGAAGATCATCGCGGAGTGGGAGAAGCTCGGCGTCGACTTCGACGCGATCTACACGGGCTACCTCGGCAGCCCCCGCCAGATCCGCATCGTCGCCGACTTCATCGACCGCTTCAGGAAGCCCGAGACGCTGATCGTCGTGGACCCCGTCCTCGGCGACAACGGGAAGCTCTACGCCGGCATGAGCGAGGACATGGTGGGCGAGATGAGGACGCTCGCGCGGCGCGCCGACGTGCTCACCCCGAACCTCACCGAGCTCTTCGCGCTCCTCGGCCGCCCCTTCCACGCCTCCTGCACGGACGCGGAACTCAAGGACGCCATCATCGAGCTCTCCGAGCGCCGCGAGCACGGCCCCGACACGGTGATCATCACGGGCGTGCCCGTCGTTGACCAGCCGAAGCTCACGAGCGTCATCGCGAGGAGCCGCTCGGACGGCCGCTGCTGGAAGGTGACCTGCCCCTACATGCCGGCGCACTATCCCGGCACGGGCGACGCCTTCACGAGCGTGATCACCGGTTCGCTCCTTCAGGGCGACAGCCTGCCGATCGCGCTCGACCGCGCCGCGCAGTTCATCCTGCAGGGCATCCGCGCGACCTTCGGCTACCAGGGCGACAACCGCGAGGGGATCCTCCTCGAGCGAGTCCTCCCCAACCTCGCGAATCCCATCCAGTCGGCGAGCTGGGAACTCCTCTGACGCCGTTTCCCGGAAATAAAGAAAGCCGCACCCGGTAGGCCTCATTCAAGAGGTCGCCGGTGCGGCTTCTGTTTTGTCGGGCGTCAGGCCTGCGCTCAGGCGGCGAGACGCTGCATCGCGATCGTCACCCAGAGGGCGGCGCCGACCGCGAGCTGCCGGTCATCGAAGTCGAAGGCCGGGTTGTGGAGGTTGGTCGCACCGTAGGGCGCCTGGCCGCCGAGGAAGCAGTACGCGCCCGGGACCTTCCTCGCGAGGAAGGAGAAGTCCTCGCTCGCCATCTGCGGGATGTCGGGCACCTTCGCGTTCTCCTCGCCCACGACTTCCTTCGCGGCCTCGAGGAACGCCTCGGCGAGCTTCGGATCGTTCATCAGCACGGCGGCGATGGGATCGAACTCGACCTCGGCGGTGCAGCCGACCGAGGCGGCGACGCTCTGCGAGACCTCGACGATGCGTTTTCTGAGAAGCTCGCCCGTCGCGTCGGAGAAGTAACGCGTGCAGCCGCCGAGCTCGGCTTCCTGCGGGATGATGTTGAAGGCAGAGCCCGTGTGGATCTTCGTGATCGAGACGACGGCGGCCTCCAGCGGCGCCACGTTTCTCGCGATGATCTGCTGGAGCGACGTCACGATCATCGCCGCGGCGAGCGCCGTGTCGGCGGAGAGCTGAGGGGCGGAGCCGTGGGCGCCCCTGCCCTTCACGTGGATCGCGAAGAAGTCCTGGCCCGCCATCGTCGCGCCCGGACGCACGGTGACATGCCCCGGAGGAACGTCCGTCCAGTTGTGCATGCCGTAGATCTCGTCCATGGGGAAGCGCTCGAAGAGACCGTCATTGATCATGGCGAGTCCGCCGCCCGCGCCTTCCTCGCCGGGCTGAAAGACCACGACGACCGTGCCCCTGAAGTCCCGGTGAGAGGCGAGATAACGCGCCGCGGCGAGCAGCATCGTCATGTGCCCGTCGTGGCCGCAGGCGTGCATGAAGCCCTCGTTCTCGCTCTTCCAGGCCGTGCAGCCCGTTTCGGTGAGCGCGAGCGCGTCCATGTCGCTCCTCAGGCCGATCGTGCGGCCGGGCCCGAGGCTGCCGCGGATCACGCCGACGACACCGGTGACGCCCACCTTCTCGGTGACCTCGATGCCCCAGCTGCGGAGCATTCCGGCCACCTTCGCGGACGTGTTGAATTCCTTCATGCCGATCTCGGGGTGACGGTGGAATTCGTGGCGCCACTCGGCGAGCTCCGCGGAGCTCGCCTTGATTTCTTCAAGGACTGTCATACAGGGTTCATCCTTCCTTTGCATAGCTTCTCATCAAAA
>NZ_JAUNSF010000006.1:995-63910 GCF_030539355.1 Sutterella sp. | reverse complement strand
GATGAGAATCACGCCGGCCACCGGCGACATGGCGCGGAGCATCTCGCTCGCGGTATGAATCATGAGCATGATGTCGATGCCGGTCGAGCCGTAGCCCTTGGCAATCTCAGGGACGATGGGCGCAAGGCTCGTGAAGGCGGCCACGCCGGAACCCGTGAGGACGGTGACGAGGCCGACGATCGCCGAGAGGACGACGCCGGTGCCGAGCTCGCCGATGCCGACGGACTTCGCGGCCGTGAGCAGCATATCGACGATGCCCACGTTCTGCAGGCCCTTCGCGAAGAAGGCGGCGACGAAGATCAGACCCACGGTCGAGGTGAGGATCGAACCCATGCCCTTGAAGAGCGCGAAGCTCTTGTCAAAGGAGGCCCTGACGTCGCGCCGCACGACGAGGTCAATCAGGAAGGCGATGATCCAGGAGAGGAACATCGCGGTCGCGACGTTCATCGCGACGCCGTACACGAACTTGTTGAAGATGAGGAGCAGGATGATCGGAAAGAGCGGCATCAACGCGTACAGCGCCGGGACCTCCTCGAGCTTCTCGCGCTTCGCTTCGAGGTCGGCGAGGTTCGCGACCTCGCCCGTGCCGTCTTTGCGGTCGAAGTAGTACTGCGTGAAGACATGCGCGACCGCCATGGCAAGGATCGTCGGAACCGCCATCGGGAGCTGGTAGCGCACGAGATACTCGATCGGGTCGAGATGAACGAGCTGGGAGGCGAGGTTCGCCGTGCCCGACGCCGGGGCGTAGCCGATGGCGAGCACGCTCGCGACGACCGCCGCGGCGGCGAGGCTCGAACAGCCCACGCGGATGATGAGCGGGTAGACGGTGACCACCATCAGCATGGCGAGTCCTGCGGCGGAGGTGATGACGAGGCCGAGGCAGTGGCCCACGATGAAGACCGCGGCGAGGATGATGTAGGGATTCCTGATGAAGGCGAGCGGTTTCGCGCAGACCGTGACGAAGCGGTCCGAGGCGCCGATCTCCTGCATGTAGGCGGCGAAGCCGCCCGAGATGAGGATGATGAATCCCACGCCCGCCACCTGGGAGACGGAGATCGTGCGGAAGAGCTCGATCAGGTCAAAGGCCTCGATGCCGGTGGCCGTGAACTTCTTGGGGAAGACGTCGGCGCCGGCCATCAGGGCGAGGGCATTCAGGACGATGCCGCCCAGAAGAATGACCATGTTGACCTGGTACTTCTTGACGACGGCAAAGCCGCAGAGGACGAGCACGGCGATGCCGAGCCAGGGGTAGACAGCGGACATAGGAGTTGCTCCTTTTTTGAATCGGGACGGATGAAGAAGAATGCTGACCTCATGTCACGGGGGTCGATAGACATTGTGCAGCATCTCCGTCGTGCGGAAGTCCCCCGCCGTCCTCGCCCGGATGCACCGGCTTGAATTTCGCAAGGCGCAATGAAAACGGCCCCGACTGATTCACACAGACGGGGCCGTTCAGCAGAGATCGGGAAGGAGGACCAATTCCCTGCCCGATCGGTGCACGGTTTCCTTATTTGTGCGGACGCGTGATGCCGTCGAGGTTGTCGACGCCGAGCTCCTCCTCGATCACTTCGTTGCGCTCGGCGCGGTTGCCTTCCCAGTAGGTGGCGTTCTTGATGCCGAGCTTCTCCGGATGGAAGACCGGGTTGATGCCGGCGTTCATCTGCTCCTCGTAGTCCTTCAGAGCCTTGAAGGCCGTGCCCTGCAGGAGCAGGATCGCGATGAGGTTGAGCCAGGCCATCATGCCGATGCCCACGTCGGCCATCGACCAGATGAAGGTCGAGGCGCGCAGCGTGGCTAAGGCGATCGTGGCGAGGAAGATGAGCCGCATGATGAGCATGAGCACCGGGGCCTTGAGCACGCGGTTGACGTACGCGACGCACGTTTCGGCCATGTAGTAGTAGCCGAGAATCGTCGTGAAGGCGAAGAAGAAGATCGCGATGCCGATGAAGGGGCCGCCCCAGCCGGGCATCAGCGAGTCTATGGCGAGCTGCGTGTAGACCGGGCCCGCCTCGACGCCCTCAAGCGCCTGGTGCAGGAACCCGCCCTCGGGGTTGACGACGTTGTAGCAGTCCGTCATCAGGACCATGAAGCCCGTGGCAGAGCAGACGAAGAGCGTGTCAATGTAGACCGAGAAGGCCTGCACGAGACCCTGCTTCACGGGGTGCGAGACGGCGGCCGCCGACGAGGCGTGCGGGGCCGTGCCCTGGCCGGCTTCGTTCGAGTAGATGCCGCGCTTGACGCCCCAGGAGATCGCGAGGCCGATCATGCCGCCGAAGACGGAGTCGGCGCCGAAGGCGCTCTGGAAGATGAGGCTGAGGACGTGCGGGACCTGCTCGTAGTTCGCGCCGATGATGACGATCGCGAAGATGATGTAGGCCTGCGCCATGAAGGGAACGACGAGCGTGGTGAAGCTCGCGATGCGCTTGAGGCCGCCGAAGATGATGAAGCAGAGGAGCGAGGTGATGATCGCGGCCGAGACCGTGAAGTCGAGGTCAAAGGCCTGCTTCCACGCGGCGGCGATCGTGTTGCTCTGCACGCCCGGGCAGAGGAAGGCGGCCGAGACGATGGTGACGATGGCGAAGAGCCAGGCGTAGGGCTTGCAGTTGAGGCCCTTCTCGATGTAGTAGGACGGGCCGCCGCGGTACTGGTCGCCAGTCTTCTCCTTGTAGATCTGGCCGAGCGTCGATTCGACGAAGGCCGAGGAGGCGCCGAGGAAGGCGACCATCCACATCCAGAAGAGCGCGCCCGGGCCGCCGAAGCAGATGGCGGTCGCGACGCCGGCGATGTTGCCCGTGCCGACACGGCCGGCGAGGGTGAGGGCGAGCGCCTGGAAGCTCGAGATGCCCGTCTCGTCCTCGCGCTTCTGGAAGATGAGGTGCCACATCTCCGGTATGAGGCGCAGCTGCACCACTCTGGAGCGCAAGGTAAAGAAAAGCCCCGTGCAGAGGCAGAGGCCGACCAGAAATGGGGACCAGATGATCCCGTTCAGAAAGTTGATGATGTCTTCCATTTTGTTTTTGAGAGAGAAATGAGAGGGAAACGACGGCGGAAGACAGGTCATCGGGTTTCCGGGGCGGAAGGTTTTTCTTGGGTTGTGCCTGCCGCGGAACCTGGCTTCAACACGTGCTTATTTAAAAGCAAGCCAGGTGCCGCGGGGCGGAAGGCGAAGCGAAAGGATGCGCCTTGAACAAAAAATTAAGGCGTCCCGCCTAGAGAACTAAGCGGAACGCCCGATGAATTTGTAAGACGCAGTGCTTCGGAAAGACGCTTCGATCAGCGCTTGCCCTCGAGTGCGTCCAGAACGATGCCCGGGGTGAGGAGCTCGGGGAGCACCGAAACGGTGCCGTCCGTGCGGTAGATGAGGTAGAGCGGCACGCCGCTCCTGCCGTACTGCGCGAGGACGCGCGAGATCTCGGCGTTGCGGTTGGTCCAGTCGCCTTCGAGACGGACGAAGCCGAGCGCGTTCATGCGCTCGACCACCTCGTCGCGGTCCAGGGCCGAAAGCTTGTTCGCCTGGCAGGTGAGGCACCACGCGGCGGTGAAGTCGACGAAGACGGGGTGGCCTTCCTCGAGGGCGCTCGCGACGGCAGCCTCGCTCCAGGGCGCCCAGCCCGCGTCGGCGCGCGACTCGGGCGCCTGCTCGAAGGCGCCGCTCCCCGCCCAGACGACGGAGACCGCGGTGAGGGCGAGCATCACGCACATCACGGGGACGCTCGAGGCGCGGCCGTACTGACGGCGCCCGAAGAGCCAGCAGAAGACGCCGAGCGCGCCGATGCCGCAGAGCACGACGAGGACGCCCCGGTAGTCAACCTGGCGCGAGAGCACCCAGGCGAGCCAGAGCCCGGCGAGCGCCATCGGAATGGCCATCACGCGGCGGAAGGTCTCCATCCAGGGACCGGGCTTCGGGAGCTTCCTCGCCCACCCGGGGAAGAGGCAGAGCAGGAGCCAGGGGAGCGACATGCCCAGCCCCAGCGCTACGAAGACCGCGAGCGCTTCGAGGGCGGGCTGCGTGAGGGCGTAGCCGAGCGCGGCGCCCATGAAGGGCGCGGTGCAGGGGCTCGCCACGATCACGGCGAGCACACCCGTGAGGAACGAGGCCGCGGGACCTGACTTCGGGCCCTTGCGGACGGCCTCGGCGTCGGCGACGCGGCTCCCGAACGTGAATTCGTAGAAGCCGAGCAGATTGAAGGTGATCGCGGCGAAGAGGAGGATCAATGTCGCGACGACCCACGGCGACTGCAGCTGGAAGCCCCAGCCGAGCGCGTGACCGGCGCCGCGCAGCGCGATGAGAAGCCCCGAGAGCACGAGCATCGTGAGCACGACGCCCCCGGTGAAGGCGACGCCGTGGTTGACGAGCTTCACCTGCGAGTTCGCGCCCTTGATGAGGTCAAGGAGCTTCAAGGACAGCACCGGGAAGACGCAGGGCATCAGGTTGAGGATGAGGCCTCCGAGGAAGGCGAAGAGAATCGCCGCGGCGGTGCTGATCGAGACGGCGCCCTGCTGCGGCACCGGAGCGGCAGGAGCCGGGGCGGGCGCCGGGTTTTCACGGGCGTCCTCGGGCGGCGGGGTGACGGTGCCGCGCGCGAGCGGGATCTTCGTCTCGATCGCCCAGCCGCCCCGCATCGGGCCGCCGTCGGCGATGATGACGCCCTCGATCGACTCGGCCGGGGCCGCGGCGAACTTCTCGTCCGCGGTGAGCCAGAGGCTCTGGCCGCCGCCCTCGGCGGGCGCGGAGACCGGGGCGTCCGCGAGCTTCAGGATCTTCTCAAAGGGCAGGAAGTCGAGGCTCCTCGAGACAACCGCGCTGTCGGAGACGTCGATGCGCAGACGCGTTTCCTCGATCGTCGCGGTGATCGAGCCGATGTTGTTGACGCGCTCCGGAAGATCCCGGATCGCGCGCTCGATGTCGGCGCCCTCGGGGAGGTCCCTGCCGGAGACGGCGATGGGGAGGCGGAGCGACACGTCGGCCGTCTCGGGCACGCACATCTCGCGGCAGACGAGGTATTCGACGTGGAGCCTGATCGTGGCGTTTCCGGAGGCGCCGCGCGGCACCTCGACGCGGAAGGGGAAGTCCACGACGTCGCCGTAGCCGAAGCTCACGAGGCCGGAGGTGACGGTGCGCTCGGGGAGCGGGAACTCAGGGGCCGTGGCTTTGAGTCCGGGGGGAAGGGTGAAGGTGAATTCCGGAGGCAGGCCCGCGTCGCCCGGCATGCGCCAGTAGGTGTGCCAGCCCTCCTCGTGCGTGAAGCGGACCGCGAGGCGGTTCTCCGCCTGAGGCGTGAGCGCGGACTTGGCGCTGATGATCTCCACGGTCGCGTGGGGGCCGCTCTTCTGGCGGCTGCCGCGGTCGAGCGCGCTCATCCAGCCGTCGGCGTCCGGGGCGGCGAGCGAGGTGGCGGAGATCACGAGGGCGGCTGCGCAGAGGGCAGCCCGCCCGAGGCGTCGGAGAATTCCGTCGAGGTGGGGCATGTGGGGTTTGAGAATGCTTCGTGGGAGAAAAACATCAGCGCGGCGCGCCTGCCGGAAAGGCCTTTCGAAAAAAGACCGTTCGGGAAGAACACGCCGCCCTGGGTGCGCTTCAGATTGTACGGAGGCGGCGGAAAAACACCTGGCCGCCCCCGGTCTGTCAGCCGTGACGAATTACTTCGCCATCCCGGCGAACACCTCGCGCGCGGCGGCGACGGTCGCGTCGATCACCTCGTCGCTGTGGGCGATCGAGACGAAGCCCGCCTCGAAGGTCGAGGGCGCGAAGTAGCAGCCGCGGTCGAGCATGCCGTGGAAGAAGGTGTTGAAGGCCTTCGTGTCGGCCTTCATCACGTCGGCGAAGCCCTGCGGGCGCTCCGGGAGGAAGTAGATGCCGAACATGCCGCCGACGGAATCGGCGCAGAAGGGCACGCCCGCTTCCTTCGCCGCGGCCGTGAGGCCGGTGACGAGGCGGGCGGTCTGGGCGCCGAGGCGGTCGTAGAAGCCCGGGGCCTGGATCTTCTTCAAGGTGGCCATGCCGCAGGCGACCGCGACGGGGTTGCCCGAGAGCGTGCCCGCCTGATAGACCGGGCCGCACGGGGCGATCTTCTCCATGATGTCGCGACGGCCGCCGAAGGCCGCGACCGGCATGCCGCCGCCGATCACCTTGCCGAACATCGTGATGTCAGGGGTCACGTTGAAGAGCGACTGGGCGCCCTTCAAAGCAACGCGGAAGCCCGTCATCACCTCGTCGACGATCAGGAGCGCGCCGTACTGCGTGCACAGACGCCTCATCGTGTCGATGAACTCCTGCGTGCCGCGCACGAGGTTCATGTTGCCCGCGAACGCCTCGACGATCACGCAGGCGATCTCGTCGCCGTACTTCTTGAAGGCGTCCTCGAGCTGCTGCGGGTTGTTGTACTCGAGCACGAGCGTGTGCTCGGTCACCGAGGCGGGAACGCCGGCGGAGGAGGGATTGCCGAAGGTGAGAAGACCGGAGCCGGCCTTGACGAGCAGAGCGTCGGAGTGGCCGTGGTAGCAGCCCTCGAACTTGATGATGCGGTTGCGACCCGTGAAGCCGCGCGCGAGGCGGATGGCGGACATGCCGGCCTCGGTGCCGGAACTCACGAGGCGCACTTCCTCCATCGCGGGGATGAGGCGGGTGAGCTCCTCGGCGATCTCGACCTCGGCGCGCGTGGCGGCGCCGAAGGAGAGGCCGCGGTCAACGGCGGCGTGCACGGCCTCGACGACCTCGGGGTCGTTGTGGCCGAGGATCATCGGGCCCCAGGAGCAGACGTAGTCGATGAAGCGCTTGTCTTCGGCGTCCCACATGTAGGGACCCTGGGCGCGCTCGATGAAGCGCGGGGCGCCGCCCACCGAACCGAAGGCGCGGACGGGCGAGTTGACGCCGCCGGGGATGACTTTCTGTGCGCGTTCGATGAGCGCCTGGTTGCGATCCATGCTTGAAACTCCTGGAAGGATGATTGGCGGAACAAAGCCGGGGAAGCGGCGGGAAGCCGTCACCCGGGTCCGGCGAGGAAAATTCTGTGTCAGGCGCGATTCTAAGGAGCGACGGATTAGCAGAACGTTAAAAGGGCGGCCTGAAGGCCGCCCTCTGAGGAAAAATGCGTCGGATTCTGCGTGTCCGGGGTCAGAACGCGAGGCCGAGGCCGATCGTGAAGGAGGTCGGCATCGAGCGGAGCGTGTAGTCGGACGCGCGGTCGGGCGTGACGCCCTTGAAGCGCGCCCAGTGCGTGTCCATCGAGCCCGTGATGAAGAGGTTGTCGAGCGCAGCCCAGGTGAAGCCTAGCGTCGTGGAGGGGTGCACGCTCGAGTCGCTGCCGGTGACGCTCTTGCCCCAGGACCAGCCGAAGCCGGCGCCGCCGAAGAGGCGGAAGCGACTCGTCACGTCGAGGTTGTAGGCGACGGTGAGCGACCACGTCTCGAAGCGAACGCCCTCGGTGCCGCCCCGCACGGCGCGGTCGATCAAGTGCTTCGAGCGAGAGTACTTGATGTCGGTCTGCCAGTTTCTGCCCGAGTAGTGGCGGATGCCGACGCCCCAGACCGGGCCGTTGCCGATCTTCGAGGGCGAATATTCCTCGCCGTTGTCGGTGTATTGCCCACCCCAGGAGCCGTAGACGAGCGTGGGGGACTTCACCCACGGGCTCGAGGCCGGCAGAGGCATCTTCCTGCTCTCCGTGTCATCCGTGGTGATGGACGTGTAGAAGAAGAGCACGTTAGTGAACGGAATAAAGGTGCCGTAGAACGAGATGTTGTCCGTGCCGATCTTCGCCACCGGAAGCGGCCCGCCGAACGGGATCCAGCCGTAGTCGCCGCGGGCGGTGATGCCGACGAGATAGCCCGCGCCCACGTGGAGGCCCGTGCTGCCCAAGGGCCAGCGGGCCACCCACTGGTAGCCCACCATCGGCTCAAAGCGGTAGTTCGAGTCCACGAAGCTGATCGCGAAGAACATGCGCTCGTTGCCGCGGTCATCGATCACCTGGCGCGCGATGCCGACGCCCATCGGCCATTCGTTTTCCTCGGCCCTGTCAGGCCAGTCCCAGGCGACGTGGTTCGTGTAGGTCGGGATCACGAGCATGGTCTGCCCGTCCATGATCTTCGCCGCGCCTTCCTTGGTGTCGCTCCAGAAGCTCGCCCAGTCGCCCGGACGGTCGGCGGAGGATCGTGCAAGGCCTGCGGGCGTGGTGTCGATGATTTCGGTCCAGACGCTCGCCTCGGCAGGGAGGGCGGCGGCGAGAAGCGCTGCGGAGACGGCGGCTCCGAGGGAGTGGATGCTGCGCATGATGGGAAGAACTTGAGGTCGATTCTGTGTAATTGGAATTCGCGGCGCACGAAGGTGCACCGCCATGGCCTCAATGGTATCTCTAAAGCGCATCCGGATTGCTCGGAATGAAGGATGCGAGTAAAGCTGCGCTCCCGGAGCGCGCGGCTCCCCGCGCGGTCTTCGGCGACGGCCGTGTCACAGGACTCCGCAGGGTTCGGCCAGGCAGCCTTGTTGGAATTCGAAGGGTTCCGGAGGCCGCCGGGGAGGAGAAAAATGCGCTGAAATCGGCGCTTCGCGTCAGAACGCGAGGCCGAGGCCGATCGTGAAGGAGGTCGGCATCGAGCGGAGTGTGTAGCCCGAGCCCCGGTCAGGCGTCACGCCTTTGAAGCGCGCCCAGTGGGTGTCCATCGAGCCCGTGATGAAGAGGTTGTCGAGCACCGCCCAGGTGAAGCCGAGCGTCGTGGTTGGGTGGACGCTCGAGTCGCTCCCGGTGAGGCTCTTCGCCTCGGACCAGCCGAAGCCGGCGCCGCCGAAGAGGCGGAAGCGGCTCGTCATGTCGAGGTTGTAGGCGACGGTGAGCGACCACGTCTCGAACCGAACGCCCTCGGTGCCGCCCCGCACTGAGCGGTCAATGTTGTGCTTCGAGCGCGAGTACTTCACGTCTGTCTGCCAGTTCCGGCCCGAGTAGTGGCGCAGGCCCACGCCCCAGACCGGGCCGTTCCCGATCTTCGAGGGCGAATACTCCTCGCCGTTGTCCACATACTGCCCTCCCGAGGAGCCGTAGAGGAGGGTGGGGGACTTCACCCAGGGGCTCGAGGCGGGCAGAGGCATCTTCCGGCTCTCCGAGTCGTCCGTGGTGATGGTCGTGTAGAAGAAGAGAACGTTCGAGATCGGAATGAAGGTGCCGTAGAAGGAGACGCTGTCCGTGCCGATCTTGGCGACGGGAAGCGGTCCCGCGACGGGGATCCAGCTGGAGTCGCCGCGGGCGGTGATGCCGACCAGATACCCCGCGCCCACGTGGAGGCCCGAGGCGCCGAGCGGCCAGCGCGCGACCCACTGGTAGCCCACCATCGGCTCGGGGCGGTAGTTCGAGTCGACGAAGTTGATGAGGAAAAGCAGGCGCTCGTTGCCGCGGTCATCGATCACCTCGCGAGCGAGGCCCATGCCCATCGGCCAGCCGTTTTCCTCAGCGCGGTCTTCCCAGTCCCAGGCGACGTGGTTCGTGTAGGTCGGGATCACCAGCGTGGTCTTTCCGTTCTCCATGATCATCCTGGCGCCTTCCACCGTGTCGCTCCAGAAGCTCGCCCAGTCGCCCGGGCGGTCAGCGGAGGATTTCACGAGGCCTGCGGGCGTCGTGTCGATGATTTCGGTCCAGACACTGGCTTGGGCCGCAGAGGCGGTGAGAAGCGCTGCGGAGACGGCGGCTCCGACGGTGAAAATGCTGCGCATGATGAGCGAACAACCGTTCAGTTGGGAATGGGGTTGCCATTCTCGCACATTGCGGCGCTCGCGGGAGATCCTGCAGACGGTATTCGAAACTGCCGCCGGGTTGCTCCGAAAGGCCGATGTGAGTAAAGTTGCGCTCCTGCAGCGCGCAGTTCCCCGGGCGGTCGTCGGCGACAGCAATGTCGCGGGAGGAAAGTCCGGACTCCGCAGGGCACCGTAGGAGGTAACACCTCTCCGCCGAAAGGCGCGGATCAGAGCAACAGAGACGAGCCGGCTTCGGGCCGGGTGAAACGGGCAATCTCTACGGGGAGCAACATCAAATAGGCAGCCGACGGACCGGCCCGGTCCGGCTGCGGGTAGATGGCTTGAGGCGGCGCGTGAGCGCCGTCCTAGACGAATGGCCGCCGACGGGGAGTCCGCTTCCCGCCGACAGAATCCGGCTTACACGGGAACCCACCGCGCTGCACACCCCTCTTCCTCTTCTCAGGCCTCAGTCCCTGCGCGTTTACAGGGGACTTCCACCGGCCTTTAACGTGCCCTGGCCCGCCCTCATCCCTGCGGATGAGCCACCCCGGGCACGACCTTACGCAACTGTTTGCAAATTCGGCGGTCCCGGATCGCTCGAATATGTCACTGCCTGTGCCCGGGTGTGGGAAAATATGGGATTAAGTGGGAAAGTTTCTCCCTCTCCAGCGTTTCTTCAGCTTCCCCATCGGTATCCCGGAACGATGTTCCAAGGCACGTCCAACATCCTGCTCGACGACAAGGGGCGCCTCGCACTGCCGAGGCACCTGCGCGGCGAGATCGAGGCCCGCGGCGGCACGCTCGTCGCCACGCGGCATCCCGACGGCTGCCTTGTGCTCTATCCCCGGGAGGCCTGGACGCCGAGGCGCGAGAAGCTACTCGCGCTCCCCTGGAGCGCACGCGGCTTCGTGCGTCTCGTGCTCGGGAGCGCCGTGGAACTCAAACCCGACGCCGCCGGACGTGTGCTGATCCCGTCGGAGCTGCGCGAGGCAGCCGGACTCGGACGCGAATGCGCGCTCGTCGGTCTCGGAGAGCATTTCGAGCTCTGGGACCGCGCGCGTCTGCGCGAGAACGAGGCCGAGGCGCTCGCGGCCGGCGTGGACGCGGGGGACTTCACCTTCTGAAAACGACTGCCTTCCCTGCGGGGGAAGGCCGCTCACAAAAATTTCGATCACCCTCATCGCCCCGAAATGTCCGTCTTCGTTCATCTGCCCGTACTTCGCCAGGAAGCCCCGGAAGCGCTCGTCGCGCGTCCGGACGGGCTCTATGTGGACGGAACCTTCGGGCGCGGCGGGCACAGCCGCCTGATCCTCGGGCGGCTCTCGCCCGAGGGGCGCCTCATCGCCTTTGACCGCGATCCGGAGGCGATCGCGGCCTCGCGCGAGATCACCGATCCGCGCTTCTCGATCATCCACGCGCCCTTCTCCTCGATGAGGGAAAAGCTCGCCGAAACCGGCATCACGCAGGTTGACGGCGTCTTCCTCGACATCGGCGTCTCGTCGCCGCAGATCGATGACCCGCAGCGCGGGTTCTCGTTCCGCTTCGACGGGCCCCTTGACATGCGCATGGACACCACGACGGGCGAGACCGCGGCCGAGTGGCTCGCGCGCGCGGACGCGGGCGAGATCACGCGGGTGCTCGCCGACTACGGCGAGGAGAAGTTCGCGCGTCGCATTGCTCAGGCCATCGTCGAGCGCCGGAAGACGGCACCGCTCGCGACCACCTCCGAGCTCGCGAAGCTCGTCGAGGCGACGGTGCCGCGCAACCGCCGCGATGCGATGCAGCATCCCGCGACGCGCACCTTCCAGGCGATCCGCATCGAGGTGAACCACGAGCTCGACGAGCTCGAGCGTGCGCTCGCCGCCGCGAGCGCGATCCTCGCGCCCGCCGGCCGCCTCGCCGTGATCAGCTTCCATTCGCTCGAGGACCGCATCGTGAAGAGGTTCCTCGATCGTGCGGCGCACCCCGAGCGCGCCATCGATCCGAGGCTCCCGATGCCCGCGGGCTTCAACGCCGAGCCCTGGTTCGAGGCGCCCCGCCGCATCCTCCCCTCGAAGGAGGAGGCCGAAACGAATCCGCGCGCCCGCTCGTCGGTGCTGCGCGTCGCCGTGCGCACGGCGCGTCCCTGGGAGGACGCGCCGGGGGAGGTCCGGTGACGACCGTATCGCGCAAGGAACTCGGCTGGGCCGCCTTCATGGGCACCGTGCTCGTGGGGAGCGCCTTCATGCTTGTGCAGCTGCACTGCCAGGCGAGGCAGCTCTATGTCGAGCACGAGCATGAGCTCGACATCCACCGCAGGCTTCTCGATGACAAGGCCGACCTCGAGATGAAGGTCCGCCGCGCGTCTCTGCCCGGAAACATTGGCGCGGGCGCGGCGATGCTCGACCTCGAGGGCGTCACGGCCGTGAACACGGTGACGCTCGTCGAGCAGGCCGACGGCAGCATCGACTTCCTGCCGGAGACCCGCCGCCAGCTCGATGAGTTCCTCGCCGCCGAGGCCGGGGACGACGCGGACGGCAAGGGGGAGAGGAAATGACGGAACGTGAACGCACGGCCGCCGACCGCATCCTCTCGGTGCTCCGCAACATCGTCATCGATGCGATTGACTTCGTCTTCTCGGGCGTCGAGCGCGCCTGGGACGTGGTGAAGGCCTTCGCGCAGCGCGACAGCTCCGCGCGCGAGGCCGCGCCCGCGAGCGCGGCGAGCCCGCTCATCGTGATCCAGATCCCGCGCAAGCGCACCTACTGGGCCTTCGGCCTCATCACGTTCTTCTTCCTCTGCCTCATCGGCCGCGCCTTCTGGCTGCAGGTCGTCTCGAACGAGTTCCTGCAGGACGAGGGCGAGAAGCGCTATGCGCGCACGCTCACGATTTCGGGCGTGCGCGGCGAGATCCTCGACCGCAACGGCGTCGTGCTCGCCGCGAGCCAGCCCGTGCGCAGCATCTGGGCCGACCCGACCTTCACGAAGAAGGTGCCTGCGGAGGACCTGAAGAAGCTCGCCGAAGCCCTCGGCATGAATCTCAGGACACTGCGCGGGAAGCTCAACAACGCCTCCTCGCCCCAGTTCGTCTACCTCGCCCGCGGCTGCGACGTCCGCACCGCCGAGGAGGTCCGCGGCCTCGGGATCCCGGGCGTGGGCATCTCGCCCGAGGTACTCCGCGCGTACCCGGACGGCCCCGTGACGGCCCACGTGATCGGTTTCACGGGCCGCAATGACCACGGCCAGGAAGGGATCGAGCTCGCGAGCGACCGCGTTCTCTCCGGCAGCCCCGGCGCGCGCCGCGTGATCCGCGACCCGAAGGGCCGCATCATCGACGACATCTGGCAGAAGGAGGCCGTCCCGGGGAAGGACGTCACGCTCTCGATCGATTCGCGCGTGCAGTTCCTCGCCTACCAGTCGCTCGCCGCGCAGGTCGAGAAGACCGGGGCGCTTGCCGGCGCCGTCGTCGTCGCCGACGTCGAGACGGGCGAGGTGCTTGCGCTCGCGAACGTCCCGACCTACGACCCGAACGACCGCTCGACGATGCTCTTCGAGCAGATGCGCAACCGCGTGCTCACCGACCAGTTCGAGCCGGGCTCGACGATGAAGCCCTTCGCGATCGCGAAGGCGCTGGACATGGGCCTCGTCGATCCGACGACCACCGTGCAGACCGCTCCCGGCAAGCTCACGATCAACGACCGCACGATCGGCGACACGCATGACTACGGGCTCCTCACGGTGAGCGAGATCGTCGCGAAGTCCTCGAACATCGGCACCGCGAAGATCGCGCTCGAGATGACGCCGCAGACGCTCTGGGACATGTACGCCGCGCTCGGCTTCGGTCAGGCGCCGCGCATCGGCTTCCCCGGCGCGACCGCGGGGCGTCTCAGGCCCGCGAAGTCCTGGCGCCCGATCGAGCAGGCGACGATTTCCTACGGCCACGGCGTGAGCGTCTCGCTCATGCAGCTCGTGCGCGCCTACACGGCGATCGCGCGCGACGGCGACGTGATCGACCTCACGCTCTACAAGAGAAAGCTCGGCGAGACGGTCACGGGCGAGCGCGTCTTCAAGGGCGAGACCGCGCGCCGCATCCGCGCCATGATGATGAAGACCGTGGGCACGGGCGGCACCGCGAGCCGCGTCAGGGTCGAGGGCTACACGGTCGCGGGAAAAACCGGAACGGCCAACAAGGTGAAGAACGGCCGCTACACGAAGGACACCGTGGCAAGCTTCGTCGGCATCGTGCCGGCGGTGAACCCGAGGTTCATCGTCGCGGTGATGATCGACGAGCCGACGAAGGGCAGCCGCTACGGCGGAACCGTGGCGGGCCCCGTCTTCAGCGAGGTCGCGGAGGGCGCTCTGCGCACGCTGATGGTGACGCCCGACGAGGACCATCTTTCAGGCGGAGGCGGCTTCCTCGCCAGGATCAGGAATTAATTGGAAAGAGGCGCGGCGCGGCCCGGAGAACCCGGGGCGCGCCTCGTGCGTCAGGGACGCCGCGCCGAATTCAGGAACGAAGAGAACCGAGAAGAGATACGAATGGACATGACGAACGAAAAGGTCGCCGAGTGGATGCTCTCCCTCGTGCATGAGGGAGCGAAGCTGAGGCTCGACAGCCGCGAGGTGCTCCCGGGCGACATCTTCTGCGCCATCCCCGGCACGAAGGCCGACGGACGCACCTTCATCCGCGTCGCGGAGGCCCGCGGCGCCGCGGGCGTGATCTACGAGACGGACGGCTCGGCGCGCGCCGAGCACTATCCGCTCGCCTCCCTCGGCGTGGCGAACCTGCACGAGCGGCTCGGCGCCATCGCGGCGCTCTTCTACGGCGACCCGTCGGCGAAGCTCATGGGCGTCGCGGTCACGGGCACGAACGGAAAGACCACCACGACGACGTGGCTCAGCCAGCTCCTCACGAAGCTCGGCGCCCCCTGCGGTGTGATCGGCACGGTCGGCAATTTCTTCAACGGAAAGCGCATCCCGGGCCCGCATCTCACCACCCCCGACGCGATCTCGCTCGAGGGCATCTACGCGCAGCTCGTCGCCGAGGGCGCGAAGGCCTTCGCCGTCGAGGCGAGCTCGGAGGGGCTGCTCCAGGGGCGTCTCTCGGGATCGCACATCCGCGTGGGCATGTTCACGAACCTCTCGCGCGACCATCTCGACTTCCATCACACGATGGAGGCCTATGCCGACGCCAAGGCGATTCTCTTCTCCTGGCCCGGCATGGAGGCCGCGGTCGTGAACGCCGCCGACCCGGTGTCGGTGCGCTTCGCCGCCCTCGCACGAAAGAACGGCACCGCCGTCTGGGTGTGCGGCCGCGAGGGCGCGGCGCGCGCCTTCGCCGAGAAGGAGGGCGCCGCGCACTGGCTTGACGCCCGCGCGATCCGCCCGGCGGGCCACGGACAGGCGTTCACGCTCTCGATTGACGGGCAGGACCATGAGGTGAGCTTCCCCGCCATCGGCACCTTCAACGTCGACAACGTGATCGAGGTCATCGCGTCCGCGGTCGCGCTGGGCTTTGACGCCGCCGAGACCGTGCGCCACGTCGCCGCTCTTGAGCCCCCGCCCGGGCGCATGCAGCCCGTGGCCGCCGAAGGGATGCCGCTCGGCATCGTGGACTTCTGCCACACGCCGGACGCCCTTGAGAAGACGATCGAGAGCCTCATCCCGGGCGTGCGCGCCCGCGGGGGCCGTCTCTGGACGGTCTTCGGCTGCGGCGGCGACCGCGATTCCGGCAAGCGCCCGATCATGGGCGGCATCGCGGCCCGTCTCGCGGACGAGGTCGTGATCACGAGCGACAACCCCAGGACGGAGGATCCCGAGGCGATCGTCGCCGCGATCGCGGCGGGCTGCGCGGGCGCGAAGAACGTCCGCACGATCACGGACCGCCGCGAGGCCATTCACCGCGCGGTGCTCGAGGCCGCTCCCGAGGACCTGATCCTCGTGGCGGGCAAGGGCCACGAGAGCGAGCAGATTCTCGCCGACGGCCCGCACCATTTCCTTGACGCCGAGGTGCTCCGCGAGGCCTTCAACGAACGCCGCGCGTCGCTCTTCCGTGCCCGCTCCTGAGCGGGGCGGCTTCATTCCCGCAGGAAAAGGACAGGAAGAAAGAAATGCAACAGGTCGAAACGCTCGGCTGGATCGCCGAGGCCCTGGGCGGAATGCTTCTTCAGGTCGTCGCGCCCGAGGGCGCGATGGCGCGCTTGTGGTCGCGCATCACGACGGACTCCCGCGCGGCCGCGCCGGGCGACGTGTTCGTGGCGCTCAAAGGCGAGAAGTTCGACGCCCATGACTTCGCCGCGGGCGCGGCGCGGCAGGGCGCCGTCGCCGTCGTCTGCGAGCGCGAGGTCCCCGGCGTCGCCGAGGCCGGTGCCGTGCAGTTTGTCGTGAAGGACTCGCTCGCCGCCTACGGCCGCATCGCGCAGGTCTGGCGCGCCCGCTTCTCGCTCGCGCTCACCGCCGTGGTGGGAAGCAACGGAAAGACCACGACCACCCAGATGGTGGCCGCGATCCTCGCCGAACGCTGGGGCGAGGGGCGCTTCCATGCGACCCGGGGGAACTTCAACAACGCCGTGGGCGTGCCGAGGACGCTTCTCGGGCTCGCCTTCGAGCACCGTGCGGCCGTCATCGAGGCCGGCATGAACCACCGCGGGGAGATGGCTCCGCTCGCAGACATGATCCGCCCGACGATCGTTCTGGTGACGAACGCGCAGCGCGAGCACCAGGCGAACCTCGAGACCGTGGCCGAGTGCGCCTTCGAGAACGGACTCATGATCACCGCGCTCCCCGAGGGCGGGTGGGCGGTCTATCCCGCCGACGACCCGAGCGCGGACGTGTGGCAGTCGCTCGCGCTCGCGCGAGGCGTGCGCACGGTGACCTATTCCTTCGACCCCGCGGTCGCCGCCGACTGGCAGGGCACCTTTGAGAAGGGCGTCCTCACCGCGACGGGCCCGCAGGGACAGAAGCTCTCGATCGCCCTCTCGATCGCGGGCGAGCACAACGCGAGAAACGCCTTGGGCGCCGCCGCCGCGTGCCTCGCGCAGGGCATCGGCATCGACGTCATCGAGCGGGCGCTCGCCGCCTTCCGGGCGCTTCCCGGCCGCGGCGCGCGCGAGACCGTGAAGTCCTCGGTCGGTGAGTTCACGCTCATCGATGATGCTTACAACTGCAATCCCGACAGCGCCGTCGCGTCTGTGAAAATGCTTGGGATGGAGACCGCTCCGCGCATCTTCCTCTTCGGCGACATGGCCGAGCTCGGCGACCGAGCTCCGCTCTGGCACGCCGAGGTCGGTGCGGCCGCGAAGGCCGCGGGCGTCGACATCCTCTGGACGGCGGGGCCGCTTTCGCGCAACGCCGCTCAGGCGTTCGGCGGCGACGGCGGCCGGGCGTTCGACAAGCGCGATGAACTTGTGGCCGCCCTGCGGGAGCTTCCGCTCGCAGGCGCGACCGTGACCGTCAAGGCGAGCAATTCATCGGGCTTCTCGAAGGTCGTCGCGGCGCTCCGTGCTCTCTGACAAAAGAAAAATTTTTATAAAGCTGACAAACAATCATGCTGCTTGAACTTTTCCGCTCGCTCTCGTCGAGCTGGTCCGCTTTCGGCGTCTTCAACTACCTGACGCTGCGCGCGATGCTCGCCTGCCTCACGGCGCTCGCGATCGGCTTCGCCTTCGGGCCCTGGATGATCCGGGAGCTGAAGAAGCTCCACTTCGGCCAGGCCGTGCGCACGGACGGCCCGAAGACGCACCTCGTGAAGGAGGGAACGCCGACGATGGGCGGCGCGCTGATTCTTCTCGGCATCACCGTGTCGACCCTCCTCTGGGCCGACCTCTCGAACCGCTTCATCTGGGTCGTGCTCTTCGTCACGCTCGGCTTCGGCGCCATCGGCTGGATCGATGACTATCGCAAGGTCGTCTACCACAACCCGCGCGGCATGAGCGCGCGCGAGAAGTTCGGCTGGCAGTCCGTGATCGGCGTGATCGCGGCCTTCTACCTCGCCTTCGCGCTCGCCGTCGAGCCGGGCGGCACGCTCGCCGAGGCGGCCTCGAACTGGTACGCCGACCGCTTCCCGCTCGATCTCTCGAGGAACCTCCACCTGCTCGTGCCCTTCTTCAAGGACATCATGCTGCCCTTCGGGCTGATCGGCTTCCTCGTCTTCACCTACATCGTGATCGTGGGCTCGAGCAATGCGGTCAACCTCACCGACGGCCTCGACGGCCTCGCGATCCTGCCGACGGTCTTGGTCGGCGCCGCGCTCGGCATCTTCGCCTACGTCTGCGGTCGCCCGGACTTCTCGAACTACCTCCTCATTCCGTTCATCCCGGGCGCGGGCGAACTCGTCGTGATCGCCGGCGCTCTGATCGGCGCGGGCCTCGCCTTCCTCTGGTACAACGCGCACCCCGCGCAGGTCTTCATGGGTGACGTGGGCGCGCTCGCGCTCGGCGGCTGTCTCGGCACCATGGCGGTCGTCACCCGCCAGGAGATCGCGCTCGCGATCATGGGCGGCGTCTTCGTCGCGGAGACGCTCTCCGTGATGATCCAGACCACGTACTTCAGGCTCTCCCACGGCAAGCGCGTCTTCCTGATGGCCCCGATCCACCATCACTTTGAGCTGAAGGGCTGGAAGGAGACGCAGGTCGTCACCCGCTTCTGGATCATCACCTTCATTCTCGTGATCGTCGGTCTCTCGACCCTCAAGATCCGCTGATGAAGGCCTGTTTTCACTGAGTACAAGTTTTTTTGGGACAAGTTCGAATGCTCGAAGCTGAGGATCTCGCCTACCGTGAACTTCATGCGGCCGAAGGGGCCGGGCGCCGCGCGCTCGTCGTGGGGCTCGGCGCCTCGGGACGCGCCGCCGCCGCCTATCTCGTGCGGCAGGGCTGGACCGTCGAGGTTTGGGACACCCGCGCGACGGTGGCCGGCTCGGACGCCTTTCGCGAATCCAACCCCGCGGTGACGGTTCATCTCGGGGGACTCCCGCAGACCGTTCCCGAGGGCGTTGACCTCGTCGTGATGTCGCCCGGCATCTCGCCCCTCTTCGGCGCCGCGGCGCCGCTCTGCGCGTCGGCGCGCGAGGCCGGCGTCCCGGTCGCGGGTGAGATCGAGCTCTTCGCGCAGCACCTGGCGCACCTGCGGGCGACGAAGGGCTATGAACCCAAGGTCGTCGCCATCACGGGCACGAACGGAAAGACCACGACCACGTCCTTGACCGCCCGGCTCGTCGCCGGCTCGGGCCGCACGGTGGTCGCCGCGGGCAACATCGGTCCCAATGCCATCGCGGAACTCACGCGCGCCGAGGACGCGAGGGAACTCCCTGACGTCTGGGTGCTCGAGCTCTCGAGCTTCCAGCTTGAGACCACGCACACGCTCTTCTGCGACGCGGCGGCGCTTCTGAACATCACCGAGGACCACATCGACTGGCACGGGTCTCTCGAAGTGTATGCGGCCGCCAAGGCCCGCATCTTCTCGCCCGGCACCGTGCGCGTCGTGAACCGCGAGGATCCGCTCGCGCTCGAGTGGGGCACGAAGGGCGCCCTGGAGACGGACCGCATCTGCTCCTTCGGCGGCGGCATCCCGAGGAAGAAGGGCGAGTTCGGCCTCGACATGGCCGCGCACGCCTCGCAGGGCTGGTGGCTCGCCGCCTTGGACGAGTACGAGATCGAGGTGCTCTACCTCCCCGAGCAGGAACTGAAGATCCGCGGCCGCCACAACACGATGAACGCGCTCGCCGCGCTCGCGCTCACGGCCGCGATCGGCATCGAGCGGCAGTCGGTGCTTGTGCCGCTGCGCACCTACACGGGCGAGCCGCACCGCGTCGAGCTCGTGCGCACCGTCGCGGGCCGCGACTTCATCGATGACTCCAAGGGCACGAACGTCGGCGCCGTCGCGGCGGCCGTCACCGGTCTCGCCGGCCAGGGCCGCCGCATCCGCATCCTGATGGGCGGCGACGGCAAGGGTCAGGACTTCGGGCCGCTCGCCGAGGTGCTCAAGGGCCGTGCCGACGCCGTCGCGCTCATCGGCAAGGACGCCGACCCGATCGGCGAGGCGATCGCGCCCGCCGGGGCCGAGATGAGGAAGTTCCCGACGCTCGAGGCGGCCGTCGACTGGCTCTGGGAGGGAAGCGCCGAGGGCGACATCATTCTGCTCTCGCCCGCCTGCGCCTCCTGGGACATGTTCCGTGACTACGCCGAGCGCAGCGCCCGCTTCAAGGCCTGCGCCGAGGCGATCGCCGCCCGTGAGGGCAAGGAGCCCGAGGCGTGAGTCAGTGGGATGACGACTGGGACGGCACATCATCCGCCGTCCCGGGGCTCAACTGGGAGGTGCTGCTCTGCGTGGCGGCCCTCCTTGCGTTCGGGACGGTGATGGTCTTCTCCGCCACGAGCTCAATCGGCTCGGGGGCTTCGTTCGCGCAGGCGAATATGGGAGAGCTCCGCCGTCACCTGACGAGCATCGCGGTCGCGCTCTGCGCGGGCGCGGTCGTCTATCGCGTGCCGCTCTCGTTCTGGCTGCGCTACTCCAACTGGATCGGCGTCGCCTGTCTGCTGCTTCTCTGTCTCATCTTCGTGCCCGGCGTGGGCAAGAGCGTGAACGGCGCCCGAAGGTGGATCGCCCTCGGCGGCTTTTCGATTCAGGTTTCCGAACTCGTGAAGGTGGGCGCGCTCATCTTCGCCGCGGCCTTCACCGTGAAGCAGCAGAATTTCATGCACTCCTTCTCGAAGGGGTTCCTCCCGATCGCGCTCCCCGTGCTCTGCATCGCGTACCTGCTGATGCAGCAGCCCGACCTCGGCGCGACCGTGGTGATCGCCGCCGAGACGATGGGCGTGCTCTTCCTCGGGGGACTCGCGCTCCAGATCTTCTTCTCGGTGGGCGCGGTCGTGGTCGCGGGCGTGGCGCTGATGATCTACTGGACGCCGTGGAGGCTCTCCCGCGTGCTCGCTTATCTCGACCCCTGGTCGAAGGACTACGTGCTCGGCCAGTCCTACCAGCTCTCGCACTCGCTCATCGCCTTCGGCCGCGGCGAGCTCTTCGGCGTGGGGCTCGGTGGGTCGGTAGAGAAGCTCAACTATCTTCCCGAAGCCCATACGGACTTCATCATGGCCGTGATTGCAGAGGAAACCGGGTTTTGCGGTGTTATCCTCGTGCTCTTCATTTTTTACTGGCTCATCCGCCGGGCGTTTGAGATCGGCCGGCAGTCGATCAAGCTCGAGCGCTACTTCGCGGGACTCCTCGCGCAGGGCGTCGGGCTCTGGTACGGCGTCCAGGTGATCATTAACGTCGGCGTCGCCTCCGGGGCGCTGCCCACGAAGGGACTGACGCTGCCCTTCGTGAGCTTCGGCGGCTCGGCGCTGCTCTCGTCGATGATCGCCATCGGGCTGCTGATGCGGGTGGACCGTGAGAACAAGATTCTGATGCGTGGAGGTCAGGTGTGACTAAGCAGGACAACAATCAGGCACTCGAAACGAACGACAGCCGGGTGCTCGTCATTGTCGCCGCCGGCACGGGCGGTCATGTGATGCCCGGCCTCGCCGTGGCGCGCGTGATGCGCGCACGCGGCTGGAAGATCGAGTGGATCGGCACCACCACCGGCATGGAGGGCGGGCTCGTCGCACGCGAGGAGATCCCGTTTCATCCGCTCAATTTCCAGGGCGTCCGGGGCAAGGGCCTCTCGGGCGCGATCCTCGGGCTCCTCAAGATGGTGAAGGCCATCTGGCAGAGCCGCTCGATCCTCAAAAAGATCCGTCCCGACCTCGTCTTCTCGACGGGCGGCTACGTCGCCGTCCCCGTGGGCTTCGCCGCGCAGAGCATCAAGCGCCCGATCGTGCTGATGAACTGCGACGCCGACATCCTGATGTCGACCAACACGCTCATGCCCTTCACCGACGCGCTCGCCTGCGGGTTCGCGGGCGGCGCGCGCACGTTCGCGGGCCCGAAGGGCCATACGACGGGGAACCCCGTGCGCGCCGAGATCGCCGCCGTGCCCGCTCCCGAGGAGCGCTTCGCCGGCCGCGAGGGCCCCTTGAAGCTCTTCGTCTTCGGCGGCAGCCTCGGTGCCCAGGTTCTGAACGACGTGATCCCCGAGGCGCTCGCCCTCATCCCCGAGGAGAAGCGCCCCGTGGTGCTCCACCAGACGGGCCGCAACCGCGACAAGGAAGTCCGCGAACATTACGAAAAGCTCGGCGTCAAGGCCGAGGTCGTGCCCTTCATCGATGACATGGCCGCGCGCTACCGCGAGAGCGACCTCGTCATCTGCCGCTCGGGCGCGACGAGCTGCTCTGAGCTCTGCGCCGCCGGCGCCGCCGCCGTCCTCGTGCCCTTCATCGCCAAGACGACGCGCCACCAGCTCGGCAACGCCAGGTACCTCGCCGACCGCGGTGCGGCGGTCTTGGTCGAGCAGTCCGGCTTCACCGCGGAGAAGGCCGCAGAACTCATCGGCGGCATGACCCGCGAGAAGGCCCTCGGGATCGCGAAGGCCGCGCGTGCGATCGCCGCGCCCGACGCCGCCGGGAAGGTCGCCGACCTGATCGAGCAGACGCTCGCGGCCCGCATCGCCGCGGCGGCCGCGAAGAAGTGATCCCAAGCGGCTCTCCGGAAAACAAGAACCGAACACACACCGAAGAAGACATTCAAGTGAAGTTTCTCGTCAACCATCTGCATTTCGTAGGCATCGGCGGCGCCGGCATGAGCGGCATCGCCGAGGTGCTCCTCAATCTCGGCTACGTCGTGAGCGGCTCCGACATCGCCCGCACGGCGGTGACCGAGCGTCTCCAGCAGCTCGGAGCGCGCGTCGCCTGCGGCCATGACAAGAAGAACATCCGCGGCGCGGACGCCGTGATCATCTCCTCGGCGGTGAAGGCCGACAATCCGGAGGTGGTCGCCGCCCGCGAGCTCGGCATCCCCGTGGTGCCGCGCGCCGTGATGCTCGCCGAACTGATGCGCCTGAGACGCGGCATCGCGATCGCCGGCGCCCACGGCAAGACCACGACCACCTCGCTCACGGCGTCGCTGCTTGCGGCGGGCGGCCTCGACCCGACCTTCGTGATCGGCGGGAAACTGAACAGCGCGGGCGCCAACGCCCGTCTCGGCACGGGCGAGTTCCTCGTCGCCGAGGCCGACGAGTCCGATGCCTCGTTCCTCAACCTCACTCCGGTGATCTCGGCGGTGACGAACATCGACGAGGATCACATGGACACGTACGGGCACGACTTCGAGAGGCTCAAGAGCGCCTTCGTCGACTTCCTCGAGCGCCTGCCCTTCTACGGCGTCGCGGTGCTCTGCGTCGACGACGAGAACGTCCGCTCGATCCGCCCGCGCGTCACGAAGCCCGTGATCGGCTACGGCCTCTCGCCCGAGGCGACGGTGCGCGCGATCGACATCGAACCCGCGGGCACGCAGATGCGCTTCACGGTGCTCCGCCCCGACCATCCGCCGCTTCCCGTGGTGCTGAACTTGCCCGGTCTGCACAACGTGAGGAACGCCCTCGCCGCGGTCGCGATCGCGACCCTCGCGGGCGTCAAGGACGAGGCGATCCGCCGCGGCCTCGCGGAATTCCGCGGCGTCGGCCGGCGCTTCGCGCAGTGGGGCGAGATCGCCGCGCGCGATGACGAGGGCCGCGTGAAGGGCACCTACACGTTGATCGACGACTACGGCCACCATCCGCATGAGATGGCGGCGACGCTCGCCGCGATCCGCGGCGCCTATCCGGGCCGGCGTGTGATCGTCGCCTTCCAGCCGCACCGCTACACGCGCACCCGCGACTGCTTCGACGCCTTCGTGAAGGTGCTCGAGGACGTCGACGGCCTGGTCCTCGCCGAGGTCTATCCCGCGGGCGAGGCGCCCATCGAGGGCGCCGACAGCGCGCACCTCGCGCAGGCGATCGCCGCGCAGGGCTTCCACAAGCCCGTCGTGGTGCCCGTCGAGGGCGTGCCCGAGGCCATCGCCCAGATCGCGCGCGACGGCGACGTCGTCGTGACGATGGGCGCGGGCTCGATCGGCCGCGTCGCGCCGAAGATCGCCGGCCGCGCCTGACGGACAGGCAGAAGAGAACACATTGAATTCCCCTCGGAACCGTGAGAAGGCACGGAGAGGGGAGCCGCCGTCCGGGAGAAGCGGGCGGCGTGAAGAAGAAAAATTTCAGAAAGGAAGAATCCAAATGGTGAATGAACTGAAGCGCGTCGTCGTCCTCATGGGCGGCATCTCGTCCGAGCGCGAGGTCTCGATTCTCTCGGGCACGGGCGTCACCGAGGCGCTCCGCTCGAAGGGTCTCGAGGTCGAGACCTGGGATCCGGCCACGGACAGCGTGGGCGCGCTCGAGGAGGGCGGCTATGACGCGGCCTTCATCGCGCTCCATGGCAAATTGGGCGAGGACGGCTCCGTGCAGGGCCTGATGAACTGCATCGGCCTCCCCTACACGGGCCCGGGCGTCGCGGCCTCCGCGATCGCGATGGACAAGGAGATGACGAAGACGCTCTGGCGCGACGCCGGCGTCGCCGTCCCCGCGGGCGTCTGCATCACCGCGGCCGATGCGACCGACGAGAAGCTCGCGCAGATCATCCGCGACTTCGGCGCCACGGGTCTCGTGGTCAAGCCCGGCCACGACGGCTCGTCGATCGGCGTCACGAAGCTTGATGCCGGGAAGCTTTCGGTCGAGGTGCTCCGCGAGGCTGTGAAGCACGCCGCGGACTATGACGCCGGCGAGGTGCTCGTCGAGGAGTACATCCGCGGCCGCGAGCTCACGATCGCCCTGGTGGACGGCAAGGCCCTGCCCGTGATCGAAATCATCGCCCCCGAGGGAAGCTACGACTTCCAGAACAAGTACTACACGGACAGCGTGCGCTACGAGTGCCCGGCGAAGTTGACCGACCAAGAGACGCGCGAGCTGCAGGACGCCTGCGAGCGCGGCTTCGCCGCCATAGGCTGCCGCGGCTGGGCGCGCGTCGACGCGATGCAGCGCCCGGACGGCAGCTTCGCGCTCCTCGAGATCAACACCTCGCCCGGCATGACGCCGCACTCGCTCGTTCCGATGGCCGCGCGTGCCACGGGGCTCGACTACGCGGGTCTCTGCATGAAGGTGCTCGGCCTCGCCGAGACGGACTGAGCTTTACTTCCGAAGCTGATCCAGGGGCGAGATGGCTGACGAGGCGCTCATCGCGATCAAACAGGGAGGCGGCGCGCTGCGCCAGATCCCGCTCGGGGAGGACCCGGAGGAGGCGGCCGCCCGGCGACGCGCGGGGGGCCTGAGGCGTTTCCTTGCCTTCCTCCTCGTGGTTCTCCTCGGCTGCGGCATCTGGTACGGCGTCGAGCACATCCCGGAGCTCGAGCGCGTGGACTACGTGAGACTCAAGCGCCTCGAGATGGAGGGCGACACCGCGAAGGTGCCGCTCGTGCGCCTCAAGGAGGCCGTGGAGCCCGTGCTCGAGGGCCGGAGCTTCTTCACGGTGAACCTCGAGGAGGTGCGCACCGCCGCCGAGACGGTGCCGTGGGTGAAGCGCGCCGCCGTGCGGCGCATCTGGCCCGACCGGGTGATCGTGCGGGTGGAGGTCTACGAGGCCGTGGCGCAGTACGAGGACGGGCGCCTCGTGAGCATCGAGGGAAAGCTCTTCGCCGCGAATCCCGACGAGGGCGCGGAGGCGGGGGCGCTCCCGAGCTTCTCGGGCGCCGCCGAGGAAGTGCCGGAGATTCTGCGCCGCTGGCGCCGCTTCTCCTCGCTTTTCTCGGGGCTCCCCTTCCGCATCACGGAGATCGCGCTCTCCGACCGCGGCGGGTGGTCGCTCACGGTGCAGGGGCCCGAGGTGCCGCCCACGCGGATCGAGCTCGGGCGCGACCGCTCCGGCACGGCGCTCGAGGAGCGCCTGCGGCAGGTCGCCGCCGCCTGGCCGAGAATGGTCGAGGTCTTCGGCGGACCGCCCTCGGCGATCGACGCGCGCTACCGCCGGGCGATCTCCGCGAGGAAGACCGACCGCGCGGCGCTCGAGGCGTACCTCGCCGAGAACACCCGCCCGGCGCAGGCGCCGGAGTCCGCGGAAACGACAGGACAGCAGAACGAGGACGGGGATGACGCGGACGACGCCGCGGACTCCGTGAACCAGACAACGGGCGGCGGTAATACCGCGGCCGAGACGAATTCGCAGCGAGCCGAATGAAACAGCAGAGGGAAAGTCAGGAATTCTTCACCGCGCTTGACGTGGGCTCGGACAGGGTGATCTGTCTCGTGGCCCGCCCCGGCGCGGAGCCCGGCACGATGCGCGTGATGGGCATCGGCGACCAGCGCTCGCGCGGCGTCGCCAACGGGTGCGTCAACATCGTCTCCGAGGCCGTGGAGGCAATCCGAGAGGCGATCCGCGAGGCGCAGGCCACCGCCGAGGTGCAGATCCTCGGCGTCTGGACCGCGATCGGCGGCGGAACGCTCGAGAGCGCGAACTGCTCGGGACAGACGGTGCTGCGCGGCCGCGAGGTGACCCGCGAGGACATGGATCTCGCCGAGGAGAACGCAAGACAGTCGGCGATCCACGGCGCGCGGGGCGGCACGATGCTCAAGCTCATCCCGCAGGGCTTCCGCTGCGGCGACGTGGTGAGCGACCGTCCCGAGGGACTCGTCGGCGAAAGGCTCGAGGCGAACGTGCACGCGCTCTACGGGTCCTCGTCCAATGTGAAGAACCTCAAGCGCTGCATCGAGCGCGCGGGCGTCGAGCTCCTCGAGTACGAGCCCCATCCCTGGGCCGCGGCGAAGGCCGCGCTCACCGAGAGCGAGCGCATGGTCGGCACGGCGCTCATAGACATCGGCGCGGAGACGAGCTCGATGATCGTCTTCACCGACGGGCTCGCGCGGTTCTCCTGCGTGCGCCCCTTCGGCGCGTCGCTCTTCACGGGCGATCTCTCGGTCGTGCTCGGCATTGACCTCGAGGAGGCCGAGGAGCTGAAACTCAACGCCGGCGACTGCCGCCGTGACGAGGTGCTGCCCGACGAGCTCGTGCAGTTCGACCGCCGCGGCGTTCCCTCGCGCTCCTACTCAAGGGACCTGCTCGTGCAGACGCTCTCGACGCGCGCGATCAACGTGCTGCGCAACTACCGCGACGTGCTCGTGAAGGCCGGTCACTTCGATGACATACGGCTCGTCGTCCTCACGGGCGGCGGCGCGAAGCTCCCCGGCTTCGTCGAGGAGGCGCAGAAGTTCCTCGGCAAACGCGTGCGGCTCGGCATCCCGCTCGGGGTGGAAGGTGAGACGCCTCTCCTGCAGAAGCCGGACTCGGCCGTCGCGGCGGGACTCATACGCTGCGCGATCGAGCAGCGGATCTACGGCCCCGAGCGCGCCTACGGCGCGCGCCGGTCACTCTCCTTCATGGGGAAGCTGAAGACCTTCTTCGTGGGCGATTACTGAAACCGATGTATACACGCGGGCAAGCGTCATTTCCGTGCGCTTCGGGCGCTCTCGGGGAACAGACCTTCCCGGCTATTTTCTATAATCAAAAGTTAAACCGTTTCTCCACAGGTAGCTAAAGAGCCATGCCTTTTGAAGTCCTTCCCGAATTCGATCCGCTCAAGACCGTCATCAAGGTGATCGGCGTCGGCGGCGGCGGCGGCAATGCCGTCGAGCACATGATCACCCACGGCGCGAAGAGCATTGAGTTCATCGCGGCCAACACGGATCATCAGGCGCTGCAGCGCTCGAAGGCGCACGTCAACATTCAGCTCGGCAGCACGGGCCTCGGCGCGGGTGCCCGCCCCGAGATCGGCGCCGCGGCCGCGCAGGAGAAGCGTGAGCAGATCGCCGATGCGATCCGCGGCGCGAACCTGCTCTTCATCACCGCCGGCATGGGCGGCGGCACCGGCACGGGCGCCGCGCCCGTGATCGCCGAGATCGCCCGCGAGCTCGGCATCCTCACGGTGGCCGTCGTCACGAAGCCCTTCAGCTTCGAGGGCGCCCGCCGCATGCGCACCGCCGAGACCGGCATCGAGAACCTGAAGGCCAAGGTCGACTCGATGATCGTGATCCTGAACGAAAAGCTCGAGGAGCAGTGCCCGCCCAACGCGACGATGGTCGAGTGCTTCGAGACCTCGAACGAGGTGCTCTACAAGGCCTGCGTCGGCATCGCCGAGATCATCCACACGCCGGGCACGATCAACGTCGACTTCGAGGATCTGAAGACCGTCATGAGTGAGCGCGGCAGCGCCATCATCGGTCTCGCCACCGCCTCGGGCCCGGACCGCGCGAAGGTTGCGGCCGAGCAGGCCATCGCCTGCCCGCTCCTCGAGGGCGCGAACCTCCAGGGCGCCCGCGGCATGCTCGTCTACTTCACGGGCAACGACTCGCTCACGCTCGCCGAGATCCGCGAGGGCATGAACGTTCTGAACACCTTCGTCGAGAAGCAGGCCAACGTCATCTTCGGCTCGGCCATCTCCGAGGAGATGGGCGACGAGGTGCGCGTCACCGTCGTCGCGACCGGCCTTGACCGCCCGATGGACCTCGACACCGGAGCCGCGCCCGACCTTGGCACGCAGCTCGCGGGCGGCGTCGCCCCCACGATCGGCGGCACGGGCTACGTTCCCCCGACCTTCGGCCAGGCGGCCGCGGCCGCGACCTCGGGTGAGGCGCCGCGCGTCCCGACCATCGACGGCCCGGCAAAGACCGAGGCCCCGAAGAAGGAGCCCGCTCCCACGGTGACCTCCTCGACGGGCTACACGATCCCGACCTATCTGCGCTCGGGCAGCTGAAGAAGCGGAGCCCCGTCATGTTCTGTCAGCGAACGCTCGGCGAATCCGTCGCCGCAGTGGGCATCGGACTGCACAGCGGCCGCAAGGTCCGTCTCGTGCTCCGTCCGGCGCCCGTGAACACGGGCATTCTCTACCGCCGCGTGGACCTTTCCCCGGCGGTGGACATCCCGGCGCAGCCGCTCAATGTGAACGACACCCGCATGGCGACCACGGTGAACATCGGGCGCGCGGCCGTCGCGACGATCGAGCACCTGATGAGCGCCTTCAGCGGCTTGGGCGTCGACAACTGCATCGTCGAGGTGAACGCCCCCGAGATCCCGATCATGGACGGTTCGGGGACGAGCTTCGCGTACCTCATTCACAGCGCGGGACTCGTCGAGCAGGACGCGCCGAGGAAGTTCGTGCGCATCAAGCGCCCGATCGAGGTCCGCGAGGGCGACAAGCTCGCGCGGCTCGAGCCCCACGAGGGCTTCCGCCTCTCCTTCCGCATCGCCTTCGGACATCCCGCGATCGACGCGACCGACCAGACGGCCGACATCGACTTCTCCAAGGTCAACTACGAGCAGAGCGTGGCGCGCTGCCGCACCTTCGGCTTCGTGCAGGACGTGGAGATGCTCCGCCGCATCGGCCTCGCCCAGGGCGGGTCGCTCGAGAACGCGATCGTGATGGACGAGTTCCGCGTGCTCAACCCGGGCGGCCTGCGCGAGTCCGGCGAGTTCGTGAAGCACAAGATCCTCGACGCGATGGGCGACCTCTATGTGCTCGGGCACCCGCTTCTCGCGCACTACGTCGCCGAGAAGTCCGGCCACGGGCTCAACAACCAGCTGCTGAGGAAACTCCTCTCCGAGCCCGACGCCTGGGAGGAGGTGACCTTCGAGCACGCGAAGGACTGCCCCGTCGACTTCTGGCCGCAGCCCGCGGTCCAGTACGCGAACGACGACGACCTGAAGGACCCGATCTTCCGGTGAGGAACCGGCAGGACAAAGTCAATCAAGGACAATGAAGCCGCTCGTGGTGAAGTGCCGCGGGCGGTTTTCGCTTTCTCCTGCCGCCTTTCTCATTGATCGGTTGAGATATGCATCCGTTCTGTGTATTTATGAATCCTTCTGCATCCTTATGACCACGGATATGCATCCTTGAGAGAACAGCACTCATGAAGATCAGTCTCGACACGACCCGCATGAAATTCTCCGGGGACCTCGTCCGGCTCATCGGCGAGATCGATGAGTTCAAGGGCGCCTGGAAGGTGCGTGAGTCGTCTGCTTCAGCGCGCTTCGCAGCGCTCAGGCGCACGGCGTTCCTTGAGAGCGTCACGGCCTCCACGCGCATCGAAGGCAGTGCGCTCGACGAGCGGCAGGTCGCGAAGGTGCTCGCCGCCCCGGACCGCCCGTGCCTCTCGCCCGACGAGGCGGACGTGATCGGCTGCGCCGAGGTCATGGAGAAAATCCTCGGCTCTTGGGGAGCCATGCCGGTCACCGAGGAGACCGTCCTCAAACTGCATGCGATCCTCACGGGGCACGGGGAAGCGGACGCCGCACATCGGGGCCGCTGGAAGACGGTCGACAACAGCGTCGCCGCGTTTGATGCGGAGGGCCGCTGCCTCGGGGTCGTTCTGAGGACCGCCCCGGCCGACGAGACGCCCGCGCTGATGCGGGAGCTCCTCGAGTGGTATCACAGGCAGGCGGAGGACCCCATGGTGCATCCGCTCGTCGCGATCGGCATGTTCGCTGCCGCGTACCTTGCGATTCATCCGTTCGCGGACGGCAACGGCCGTCTCGCCCGGGCGCTCACCACATTGTTGCTGCTCAAAAGCGGCTACGGGTTCGTCGCTTATGCGTCGCTCGAGCGCGGGATGGAGACGCGCAGGCGGGGCTACTACCTCTCCCTCAGGAGGACACAGACGACACTCGGTTCGGAGGAGCCGCAGTGGGAGCACTGGCTCAGGTTCTTCCTTGACGTGCTCAGGTGGGAGACCCAGCGGCTTGAGAAACGGATCGAGGACGGAGACTGGTTGCTCTCGGACGTGCCGCAGCTCTCGTTCCGGATCCTGATGCTCGCCCGCGAAGTACGAAGCTTCAGGATGGCCGATCTCGTGAGGAAGACGGGGGCGAGCCGCATCACGCTGGGCAAACACCTGAGGAAACTGGTCGAGTCCGGAAGACTCGCCCGGCACGGCGTCGGCAAGGGGACCTTCTATACCTTGACCGACGGCTGACGGTCACTTCTTCGCGAGATCCGCGGAGAACCTGTCGGCCTCCTCAAGCACGGCCTTCGCGCGCCGGGCAACCTCGGCGGGGTTCCTCAACGGATTGTGGCGCAAAGCCTCAACCGCCCTGAGCTCCTCGTCAATGGCTCTGAGGCGCGCCTCCAGGGCGGCCCGGCGCTCGCCGCGGGCGAGCATGCGGGTGCGCGCGAGACGGAGCGTCTCGTCATTGACGCAGTCCTCCTCGGGCGGAATGAGTTCGGGGACGGGCTTCTTCGGCAGCCGGTCCTCCCAGACGGGAAGGATGTCGCGGGTGGCCTCGAGAAGCTCGACCGTGTGGTCGTCAAGGTCCCCGACCGGCACGGTCTCGGGGAAGAGCGACGGCTGGGCAGCGGACGGGGCCCCGGCGGCCTTTCCGTGACCTGCGGGCTTCCCGGCATTCAGATCCGGGACTACGCCGGGGAGCTCCTCGGCCGAGGCCTTGTCAAAGTCGGGAGCCGTGAGCGCCGGAGAGATCTTCTCCGCTGCAGCCGCGGCGAGGGCGAACGCATGGCGGAGCGCCTTCTCGCGGCCGTCGAGCTCCGTGCCCGGGACGGCCCCGTCGCGGGGAGACTGAAGAACCTTGCGGACGTTGGCGAGCGCGGTCTCGGCCTCGGCGAGCGCGGCTTCCTTTTCCTTCCAGACGGCGAGGCGGGCGAGGAGCCGTTCGCGGAGCCCTGCCTCCTCTTTGGAGACCGCGGCCTCCTCCTCGCTCGGGATGATCAGCTCGTTCGGGTGGCTCCCGAGCGCGACGCGCACCTCTCGCAGGAACTTCTTCAGTTCATCGGCGGCGCGCTTCTGTCCGATCTCGCGCTGGCTGAGATTTGCGGCGCTCTCGCCGTGGGCCGCGGCCTCGGCAAGGATCTCCACGGCCTCGGCGAGGGTCTCCGACTCGGCGGACTCGACGCCGAGGCGCTCCATGTCGGCCGTGCGGCGCGCGTCAACTGATTTGAGCGCCGCGAAGTCCGCGGCGAGCGCGCTCGCGGTGAACTTCCTCGGGATCCGGAGCACGGCGCGGTCGTCGTCGAGCGCCTTCTCCATCGCCGCGAATCCGTCGTCAATCTCGTGGAGCCGGTCCTCGATTGCCTGCCGCTCCTCCCAGACGAGGAGCCTGCGGGTGCTCTCCGGGGTGAGCGCGTTCTTGATTGCCTCCTGCTGGTCGGCGGCGCCGCGCCGCGTGCCGCGTGCGGTGAGCGCGGCGAAGCGGGCGAGCTCCGCGGCAAGCCGCTCGTCGTGCTCGGGCGTCTCCTCGGGAGAGGGGAGCCTTTTGAGCGCCTTCGCGATGAGCTCGCGGGCCGAGCGGACGGATTTCTTCAGCGCCGGCGTCTGGTCGCGCAGGTTGGCGCGGAGCGCCGCCGCCGCGGGCGAGGCCGTGCCCGTCTCGGAGAGTGCGGTCGCGACCTCCTCGTCGGCCTCGGCCGAGGTCGACTCCGTCTTCACCTTCTTCTTTCTCGCCTTCTCAAGCTCGGCCTCCGCGGCGCGGTCGTCGAGCACGCGGATCGACTCCTCGGCCGCGCGGATCGCGACGGTGATGTCCTTCGAGAGGGCGATCACCTCGTCGGCGAGCGGGCGGAAGTTCTCGGGCAGGCCCGTCTCCTCGGCAAGCACGCGGGCCTCGAGGTCGTCGAGCCGCGCGGTGAGCGTCTTCATGGCGGAGGTCGCCGCGTCCGCGGCTGCCTCGGCCTCCTGACGGCGCGCGAGGCGGGCAAGCATGCGCTCGCGGACCGCCGCGAACTCCGGGTTCCCCCGGGTCCTCTCCTCCGAGGGAATGAGGTTCATGCCGGGCGCATTCGGGAGCTTCTCCGTGATGGCGCGGGCGAGGGCGCCGAGGCGCGTCAAGCGCTCGCGCTGCGAGCCCGCAGACTGCAGCACGCAGAAGGGGAGCTCGCCCTCCGAGGGCTCGAGCGTTCGCGCGAGGGCCTCGATCTGGGCGCCGAGATCGCGGTTCATGAGGCTCTTCGCGGCATTGTGCAGCTCAGCCGCCGCGATGATCGACGGCGTGCGCACGGGCTCGGGCTTCTCCTCCTCCTCGACGGGGCGCCGGCGGCCGCGCACGCGGAAGTTGATGCCCGTGACGGGAACGCCGTCGGCGACGAGTTTCTCGAGGAGCCGGTTCTGAAGGTTCTTGAGGCGCGTCTGGACCGCGGCGCTCTCAAGCACGAGCACCACCTGGTTCTGCTCGATTCTCACGCCCGTCCCGTTCGAGAAGTCCAGGGGCAGGCCCATCGATCGCACGATCGGCTGGATCGATCGGCCGGCGCGGCAGGCGAGCTCGTAGGACGCGATGAGGTCCTCGGTGCGCTCGCCGCCCTTGAGCGAGGCCTGCGGGGAGCGGAAGCCCCGGCTGCGGATCTCGAAGTCGGCGGGAAGTCTGCGCAGTTTCGGCACTTAAAGGACGTCCTTCTTCGAAGAGGGGTTACGGGCGGGCGGAAAGAAATGGATGCCTTTCCGCCGAATTGAGGAGCTCCGCTTAAGGGAGACGCCGCAGAGAATCTGCGATAATCCTGCGGTTATGCTTCCCGGGCGGAAATGTATGCGCGGGCGCGACGGGCATTCGAGCCGCCGCGGCCTCAGAAGCGTACGGGCAGCGGCGCAGTTGAAACGCGCCCCGGCCGCTCATGAACGGAAGTCTATCAATGCACCGCCGGAGCGGGTTCCCTCGGGAAGAGGTGAGCCCTCAGGCGCATGATGCGCCCCTCAGCAATGAGGGCGGCGCGCGAATTCCTCGATCAGAGTAACGATGTTTGACGAACTTTTAACCAAGATCTTCGGCAGCCGCAATGACCGGCTGATCAAGCAGTATCAGCGCAAGGTCGCGCAGATCAACAAGCTCGAGCCTGCCATGCAGGCGCTCTCGGACGCAGAGCTGCAGGGCAAGACACAGGAATTCCGTGACCGCATCGCCCAGGGCGCGACCACCGACGACCTGCTCCCGGAGGCCTTCGCCGTGATGCGCGAGGCGAGCCGCCGCGTGCTCGGCATGCGCCACTTCGACGTGCAGCTGATCGGCGGCATGGTGCTGAACGACGGCAAGATCGCCGAAATGCGCACGGGCGAGGGCAAGACCCTCACCGCGACGCTCGCCGTGTACCTCAACGCCCTTCCCGGCAAGGGCTGCCACGTCGTCACGGTGAACGACTACCTCGCCTCGCGTGACGCGGACTGGATGGGCCGTGTCTACAACTGGCTCGGCCTCACCGTCGGCAAGATCCTCACGCAGCAGGACACCGAGACGAAGCGCGCGGCTTATGCGTGCGACATCACGTACGGCACGAACAACGAGTTCGGCTTCGACTACCTGCGCGACAACATGGAGTACGACATCAAAGGCCGTCGTCAGCGCGGGCTCTACTACGCGATCGTCGACGAAGTGGACTCGATCCTCATCGACGAGGCGAGAACGCCGCTCATCATCTCGGGCCCGGCCGATGACAACACCGAGCTCTACCAGCGCATCAACGAGATCCCGCCGATGCTGACGCGTCAGGCCGAGGAGAAGGGCGAGGGCGACTTCTGGGTCGACGAGAAGGCCCACCAGGTCTACATCTCGGAAGCCGGCCACGAGAAGCTCGAGCAGATCCTTGCGCAGCGCGGCCTCGTCTCCGAGGGCGAGTCGCTCTATTCGCCGAAGAACATCATCCTGATGCATCACCTGATGGCGTCCTTGAAGGCGCACAACCTCTTCCACCGCGACCAGCAGTACGTCGTGCAGAACGGCGAGATCGTCATCGTCGACGAGTTCACCGGCCGACTGATGCCGGGCCGCCGCTGGAGCGAGGGCATCCATCAGGCCGTCGAGGCCAAGGAAGGCGTGCGCATCCAGCAGGAAAACCAGACGATGGCGTCGATCACGTTCCAGAACTACTTCCGTATGTACGAGAAGCTCTCTGGCATGACCGGCACGGCCGACACCGAGGCCTACGAGTTCCAGGACATCTACGGCCTCGAGACCGTCGTGATCCCGACCCACCGCAAGATGATCCGCATCGACGAGCAGGACAAGGTCTACCGCACCGTCGGTGAGAAGTACGCCGCGATCGTCGCCGACGTGAAGGCCTGCCACGCCAAGGGCCAGCCGGTCCTGCTCGGCACCACGTCGATCGAGAACTCCGAGGTCCTCTCGAAGCTCCTCACGAAGGAAGGCATCCCGCACAACGTGCTGAACGCCAAGCAGCACGAGAAGGAAGCCCAGATCGTCCTCGAGGCCGGCCGTCCCGGCATGGTGACGATCGCCACGAACATGGCCGGCCGCGGCACCGACATCGTCTTGGGCGGCGGCATCAACAAGGCCGTCGACGAGATCGAGCTCAATCCGG
The DNA here is from genome assembly GCF_030539355.1 of Sutterella sp. Taxonomy (GTDB): domain Bacteria; phylum Pseudomonadota; class Gammaproteobacteria; order Burkholderiales; family Burkholderiaceae_F; genus Sutterella. The sequence continues at coordinate 28,953 of NZ_JAUNSF010000006.1, read as the reverse complement.
AGCTTTCCGACGAGGAAAAGAAGGCCCGCGTCGCCGCCGTGAAGGCCGACTGGCAGGTTCTGCACGAGGAAGTCGTGAAGGCCGGGGGTCTCCGCATCATCGGCAGCGAGCGCCACGAGTCCCGCCGTATCGACAACCAGCTCCGCGGCCGTTCCGGCCGTCAGGGCGACCCGGGCTCGTCGTGCTTCTACCTCTCGATGGAGGACCAGCTCCTGCGCATCTTCGGCGGCGACCGCATGCGCGCCATCGCCGACCGCCTGAAGCTCGAGCCGGGCGTCGCGATCGAGTCGAAGATGCTCACCCGCATGATCGAGTCGGCGCAGCGCAAGGTCGAGGGCCGCAACTACGACATCCGCAAGCAGCTCCTTGAGTTCGACGACGTCCAGAACGACCAGCGTCACGAGATCTACGGTCTGCGCAACGAGATTCTCGAGGCCACCGACGTCTCCGAGCTCACGAAGAACCTGCGCGAGGGCTACTTCACCGATCTCTTCCGCAGCTTCGTGCCCGAGCAGACCGTCGAGGAACAGTGGGATCTCAAGGGCCTCGGCGAGAAGCTCGTCAACGACTTCGGCATCGACATGCCGTTCCAGAAGATGCTCGACGAGAACGATCAGACGACGGACGACGATCTGCTCGCCGCGCTCATCGCCCGCGTGAACGAGATCTACGAGGCGAAGGAACAGCTCGTGGGCCACGAGGGCTTCGCCGGCTTCGGCCGCTCGGTGCTTCTGCAGGTCATCGACCAGCTCTGGCGCCAGCACATCGCCGCTCTCGACGCGCTTCGTCAGGGCATCTATCTGCGCGGCTACGCCCAGAAGCAGCCGAAGCAGGAGTACAAGCGCGAGGCCTTCAGCATGTTCGAGCGCCTGCTCGACACGATCCGCGAGACGACGACCTCGGTGCTCATGCGCGTCGAGATCCGCATGCCCGAGGAGGCCCAGGCCGCCCAGGACGCCGCGATCGCCCAGGGCGAGGCCCGTGCCGACGCCGCCCAGGCCGCTCAGCCCGCTCCCGCCCCGACCGACACGGCCACCGACGACGAGCGCCTGCGCGAGCTCTTCCGCCACGCCGGCCGCAATGACCCCTGCCCCTGCGGTTCGGGCCGTCGCTTCAAGGACTGCCACGGCAGGCTCGCCTGATAGCAGGATCGTGACTGCCTGACCGGGGACCTCCTCCGAGGCTCCCGGAAGAACGCCCGGCTTTTCCGGTGTGCTTTCGAAAAGAAATGCATCGGCGGCCGGGCGAAGTTTTTTCTTCTCCTTCCCAAAAGGAAACTCCCATGCGCTTTTCCCAGGACTTCAACGTGAGCGGCCTCGTCTGGCGCTCGGCGCCCTCGGGCAAGGCGCACATTGCTTTCCTCCCCGCGACCGCGACCTGGACCGCCCGGACCGCGAGGGCGGGCCTCGGCCAGGGCGTTGTCGCCGAGGACGGGATGCCACTGCTCCTCACGCAGGCCGCGGGCGACCGCGAGCGCACGATCTGCACGCGGCTCGTGGTCACGCTCTCCGAAGGCATGACGGGCATGGGCCCGGTCTCGACGGGCGCCGCGGAGGGTTTCCGGCACGGCGCCGCGGAGCTGCTCTCGGTGGCGGAGACGAACCTCGTCACCGCCGCGGCCGGCCCCGCGATGGTTCACGCGCCGATGGCGGCGCGCTGGGAGGACCTGAAGGCGGCGCTCGCGGCCGAGGAAAAGGCGGCGCCCGCGGGCGCGGGATGCGAGTTCGTGGGCGTGCCCTTCTTCACGGGCGAGGGCCCGGTGGAGATCGGCGCGGGGTCGCTCACCGCGCCGCGTTTCGGCTCGCGCGTGTGGATCGTCGCCACGAACGCCGCGGTGACCCGCCCCGTGCTTGAGTGGCTCATCGAGGCGCTCTGGCTCGCCGGCCCCGCGGCGGAGCGCGCCTGCGAAGGCCCTGCGCCCGGGGACGCGCTTATCGTGCTCGCGCTCGGCACGCACGGGCTCCTCGAGATCGATTCCGTGGAGGATCCGCGACTCGAGCCCCTGCAGGCGGGCATGCGGATTGCGCTCGAGCAGCTCGCGCGACGCACCGCTGCAAGGGGAACTCTCGCGGTACAGCTCGAGGGGACGGAAAGCCCCGCCGAGGGCGCGCTCATGATGGCGCGCCTCGCGCAGGCGCTCGCCGGCGTCCGCTCGGAGATCGAGGGCGCGGAGAACGCCGCGGAGACGCTCTCCGACCGCATCTGGGCGGCGCTCCTCACCTCGGAGGCCGTGGGACTCGAGCGTACGCCTGTGCGGGCGATGGTGGGCGACGAGGTCTTCCTCACGGGCATGCGCCCGGCGGGAAAGCTCTCGCCGGAAGCCGTCGCGGCCTGGCTCGCGGGCGGCAAGCCGCTCCGCGTTGAGCTCGGCCGTGGCCGCTCGGGCGGCGTCTTCCGCGTCCGGGCCTAGGCGGACGGGCAGGTGCGCAGAGCCTCACCGTGAGCTGTCGCTTCGCGCCGAACGCGGGCTAGAGAAAAACAGATCGCAATCAGTGTCATCGCGAACCAGCCGGCGAACCCGAGCGCGATCATCGTGAAGTCTGCATCCCGCCCGAAGCTCATGATGACGAGGTTCGGGATGCCGGTGCCGAGGTAGCTCACGAGGTAGACCGCGGCGAGGAGCCGCGCGCGTTCCTCGATCCTTGAGCCCGCGAGCAGGATCTTGAGCGAGAACGCGTTGAGGCCGCCCTGCGCGATGCCGCAGATCATCACGGAGATGAGGAAACCCGCGGCGCAGGTTTCCGCGATCGCGAGAAAGGCGAGGCTTCCCGTGACGGCGTAGAGAATCCCGAGCGGAAGGTAGAACCTGAGGGGATTGAACTTCGAGACGGCGAACCCTGCGGCGGCGTTGGGGACGATGAGCGCGAGATAGACGACGCTCGCGAGCATCGCAACCGGCGCGTCCGCGCCCCAGAGCTCAAGCGCAACGCGCGCGGAGAACCCCTGGAAGAAGCAGGTGAGCGCGTTGGTGCTGACGAGTCCGACGCCTGCGAGCAAGAGTTTTCTGCCGCTCCCGGCAGGCGGAATGAAGCCGGGCCGCAGGAACCCGCCGAAGCCGCGGGCGGGAAGCGTCTCCGAGGCGGCGAGAACAAGTGCGGCCGAGAGCACCTGAATCACGAGAAGCCCCGCGAAGATGCCGACCGGGCCGGCGAGGCCGCCCGAGAGGAGCGCGCCTCCCGCGACCGTGGCGATGATGAAGCCCGTGAGCGGTCCGGCGGCGCTCACAGCAGTGCCGAGCCAGGGCGCGCGGTCGGGCGCGCTGTCGACGGCCCAGCTCATCGCGGCCGTGCTGACGAGTCCGCAGGCAAAGCCCTGAAGCAGCCGCCCGATCATGAGGAGCACGGCCGAGTCGGCGAAGAGGAAGCAGAGCGTCGCCGCGCAGCCGAGGGCCGCCGAGATCATCACCGCCATGCGGCGGCCGACCGCCTCGGAGAGGCGCGCGAGCGTCAGCAACGTAAGGAAACAGCCGACGACATAGGCGATCACCGTCATGCCGACTTCGGCGGTGTCGAGACCGAACTCCGCCGTCCAGAGCCCCATGAGCGGCACGGGAAGCGCCGAGGCGCCGAAGGCGAGGAGGATGGAGAGCGTGGCCGCGGCGAAGGTGAGACCGCGGCGCGGGATGCTGTCAGGCTGCATGGTTCCGGGACCGAAGAGATGTCGGAGGTCAGTCTAGGAACCACGGATGGGATTTTCGATGGCTGAAAATCCGTTTTTCTACACTCAGAATCCAGATTCGTCGGGCGGCGCATAGGGCCCGAGGCGGGCCGAGAGCAGCTCGCGCGTCTTTTCGCGGCTCTCGACCGGCGACATGCCTTCAATGCGCCGGAAGGCGTTGGAGAACGTGTTGGCGGACGAGAACCCGAGCTTCGCGGCGACGGCCTTGACGGGCTCGTCCGTGTCGCGCAGTCGCCGGACGGCGAGCCGCACGCGCCAGCGCATCAGGTATTCGAGGGGCGGCACGCCCATGGCCGTGCGGAAGTGCTCGGCAAAGCGCGAGCGCGACATGCCCGCCTCGTGCGCGAGGTCGGCGAGTGTCCAAGCGCGCTCGGGCGCGTCGTGGATGCCGATGAGCGCCCGGCGCAGACCGGGGGCGCGCATCGCCCGGAAGAGCCCCGTGCTCACGACCGACTCGTGCTCGAGCGCGAAGCGGAGCACTGAGAGCATCACGAGGTCAATCAGGCGCTTCACGGCCCACTCGCCGCCCGGGCGCTCCTCCTCGCGCTCGGCATGGATCTCGCGCATCAGCCGCCCGATCGATTCGCCCCCGGCCTCGCGCGGAATGACGAAGTGGGCGGGCAGAGCCGCGAAGAAGAGCTCCGCCACCGCGGGGTCGGGCATCATCTTGCCCGCGAACGTGATCACGTCGTCGCCGCCGTACTGCGCGAGTCCGTGCTCGCGCCGGTAGGGAACGGTTGAGGCGAGCACCGCCTCCGCATCGGCCGAGGTGGCGAGCACGTAGTTGTGGGGCCGCAGGAGCGCGATGCAGTCGCCGGGCGCGAGCTCGAGGCGCGGCACGCCCTCGCCCGGCGAGCAGAAGAAGGCGCCGCGCTCGACGCTGATGAGCTTGAGGCCGTCGAAGCCGGGGAAGAGCCAGGCGAGGCCCGTGCGGGCGGAGAAGCCCGTCGTGACGTAGCAGCGCGGCGAGAGCGCCTCCAGGAATCCGGAGAGAAGGTCGGTCATTTGAGGTTCCTCTGCGCGAGATAAGCAATCGGTCGAGGCAAAAATCTCGCGAATAGGAGACAATGAAGATTGCGCGCGCAAAATGCAAGAACATGCGCGCACACATGGAGAATATTGTGAGCGACAAGGTTGTTGATGTCGCCGTCGGCGTGCTGATTCGCGAAGACGGCAAGATGCTTCTGGCTTCCCGCCCCGAGGGCAAGCCCTACGCCGGCTACTGGGAGTTCCCGGGCGGCAAGCTTGAGGACGGCGAGTCCGTTCATCAGGCGCTCGCGCGTGAGCTCAGCGAGGAGCTCGGCGTGGCGCTGGCGGATTCCACCCCCTGGTTCGTCAAGGAGCACCGCTATCCGCATGCGCACGTGCGTCTTCATTTCCGTCGCTCGCACGAGTTCGTCGGCACCCCGGAGCCGAAGGAAGGCCAGCAGTGCGGCTTCTTCGCCGCGAGCGAGCGCACGCCCGGCGTGATGCTCCCCGTTGACCTTGCGATCGTCAACCGCGTCGAGCTCCCCGAGGTCTTCGAGGAGGACGCCGACACGCTGACGCTCTCGCGCCACGCGCTTCAGGCGACGATCATCCGTGACCGTCACTACCGCTGGGTCGGCGCCCGCGCCGAGACGCTCGACGACGTGCTCAAGGCCGTCGCCATGGACTATGACTTCGTCATCGTCCCGCCCGAGGCCTTCGACAGCCTGCTTGACAAGGGCGAGCCGCGCATCCCGACCTATGTGGACGGCGCTCCCGCCGCTGACCTCGCCAAGTGGCAGGCACGCGGCGCGCACGGCGTGAAGCCGGTGCTTTAAATCACTCTCCGGAAGGCTCCGTCACGGACGGAGCCCCGCGAGAAATTCCCCGCCCGGGGGAGAAAATCCGGGCGATCAGCGACGGCGCCCTCGGGCGCCGTTTTTGCGGGCGCCCTCACGGGCCGCGTTCTTCGCGGCCAGCTCGGCGGCGCGCAGGGCGGCGTCCTCGAGGTCCTCGGGCGACATGCGGTCGGCGCTGCCCGGCTCGCCCGCGATACGGTAGCCGTCGGTCCCCCATTCGCCGAGGTCGATCAACTTGCAGCGCTCGCTGCAGAACGGGCGCCAGGGGTTCGAGGGGGAGTACTCCGCGGTCGTGCCGCAGACGGGGCAGGGGACTTTCATCGTTTGAGAAGCAGAAGCGCCCGACCGGGCGCTTCAGAAAATGGTTTCAGCTTGGGAGAGAAGGACTTTCTCAGTGGCAAAGGCCGATCTGAAAGTCTATCTCCTCGGTCGTGTAGTGGAGGATGTGCTGTTCGTCCGGGCGCGAGAGGCGGATGAAGAGGGCGAACTTGTTCGCGCTCACCTCGGGGATCAGGTTGCTCCCGGAGCGGATCCAGATGCGGCAGAGGCTGTAGTTGCGGCCGTTCACCGGAACCTGTGCCACGCCCTTGACGGCGTGGGCATTGTGCATCTCGGTCGTGCTGCGCAGATGGCGCAGGATGATCGCCACGGCATTGATCGTGGGGGAGAGGGTCGCGGAGAGCTCGCGGAGCTCGCGGCGGCGTTCCTCGGCGGACTGGGCGAGCCAGAAATGCAGGAACGGCATGTCGAACTCGCACGTGCCGCCCGGCAGGGGCTGGCGGTTCCGCACGAGCTGCAGCCACTGCAGGTCGCGGATGTTCTGGCCCGAGCGGCCGACGATCTGCGTGACCTGCCGGGAGACGAGCTTCAGCTCCTCGATGCGGCGCGTGAGCTCGTCGCTTGTCACGGCGTCCCCTGCGCTCTGGGCGCGCTGCGCCTCGAGGTCGCGCTGCTCGCGCGAGAGCTCCTTCACAAGGTCGTTCTTCAGGTCGCTGCGGGCGGCGACGTCCGAGAGATCAAAGAGCGTGCCGATCGCGGACTGGTGGGCGATCGGGGAGTTCTGCTCAACGAACCACAGATAGCGACGGGCGAGCGTCTCGAACCTCAGATAGAAGCGAACCTTCTCGCTGAAGGGAAACTCGTAAAGAAGCTGGCCGGATGTCTGCATGTGGCGTGGGATGGGCTGAGGGGAGGCCGCGCTGACAGTGAAATGTTGGTTGCAACCTCTCAATCCTACCCTAGAGAGGCGAGGCTTGTGTGATTTCTTTAAATGTGGAAAACATTTCAGAGACTATTCAAGAGTGTCTCGCCGTAGCGATGCACACGGGCCTCGAACTCCGCTCTGCCGCAGTCGTTGACGATGATGTCGTCGGCCGCGAGAAGCCTGTCGCGGCGCGAAACCTGGGCGGCCAGAAGTCTTCGGGCTGCGTCGGGCGAAAGACCGGAGCGGGTGCCGAGGCGGGCGATCTGAATCTCCTCGGGCGTGTCAATGACGAGGATGCGCTGAGCTCTTGCACGGGCCGCGGGACTCTCGATGAGGAGGGGGCAGTCATAGACCGCGATGGGAAAGGTGCGGAACGCTTCCGCGAACTGCTCAGCGACGATTTTCTCTAGCCTCGAGTGAATGATCGCCTCGAGGTCGCGGCGGGCCGCCGGGTCGCGGAAGACAAGCTCGCGCATGCGCGCACGGTCAAGCGCACCGTCAGGCGCCGCCATCTCCGCGCCGAAACGCTCGACGATCGCCGGCATCGCGCCGCCGCCCGCGGCGGTGAGCGAACGCGAGACCGCGTCGGCGTCAACAATGGGGAAGCCCATCTGTGAGAGCACCGCGGCCGCGGTGCTCTTTCCTGAGCCCGCTCCGCCCGTGAGTCCGAGTACCCAGCCCATGCGCACCTCCGAATTCCGAGAGAGAAAAGACCGGCCGACGAGCGGCCGTCTGCGAAAGTGTATCGCCCGGAGCCGTCCTGCCCCGTTGTGAGCATCCTTGTGAGCAAAAAACTTTCGCTGTGCAGTGATCCGGACAGAATTGTGCAAGTCCGCGCGAGGTGGAATTCCGCAACTGCATGATTTTCAGGCAAAGAAAAAGGCGCCGTTCCATTGGAACAGCGCCTTTTTGAAATCCTGGTCGGGGTGAGAGGATTCGAACCTCCGACTCCTACGTCCCGAACGTAGTACTCTACCAGGCTGAGCTACACCCCGATTTCTTTACCGTTCTCGCTTATCGATCACGTCGAACAGTGAAGGACAGCAATTCTAGCAGACTTGAGTTGAAAATGGAAGGGGGAAGTTTCGAAAGAGCCTTTCGGCCTCGCTCGAGCTCCGCTTCCGCTCGCGTCTTGCATCGGTCAAGAGCTCCGCACTTTATCACAATCGAAGTGATTTTGTCAAAGTCTCCGTGACCGGCCTTCACCGCCTCCTCGATCAGAGCACGGTCCTCGGGGGCGGAGAGGTCGCGGGCGTAGATGAGCGGGAGCGTCATCTTGCCCTCGGCGAGGTCGCCGCCGAGGTTCTTGCCGATGTCGGCCGCGACACCCGTGTAGTCAAGGATGTCGTCGGCGATCTGGAAGGCGTTGCCGAGCGCGAGCGCGTACTCGGCGACGGCCTCCTCCTGCTCGGAGGGGCAGTCGGCGATTGCCGCAGCCATGCGGGCGCCGGCCTCGAAGAGGCAGGCGGTCTTGCGCTCGATCACGCGGAAGTAGCGCGCCTCGTCGACCGTCGGGTCGTGGGCGTTCACCATCTGGATCACCTCGCCCTCGGAGAGGCGGTTCGCCGCGTCGGCGAGCGCCTTCATCACGCGGAGGTTCCCCGCGCGGACCATCATCTGGAAGCTGCGCGTGTAGAGGAAGTCACCGACCAAAACCGCGGCGCCGTTGCCCCAGCGGGCGTTGGCCGTCGGGCGGCCGCGGCGCATCTCGCTCTTGTCGACCACGTCGTCGTGCATGAGCGTGGCGGTGTGCAGCAGCTCGATCGTCGCGCCGAGGTAGTTGCAGAGATCACCCTTGTAGCCGAGCGCGCGGCAGATGAGGATGAGGAGCGCGGGGCGCATGCGCTTGCCGCCGGCGCTCGTGATGTAGTCGCTGATCTCGTGCATGCGGCTCACGTCGCTCGCGAGCTCGGCGCGGATGCAGTCATCCACGGCCTTCATGTCGGCGGCGATCGGCGCGAGCAGTTTGCGAACAAGCGCCTTGGGATCCTCGGAGGGAGAGGTCTGGGTCGTCATCAGTTGTCCGTTGAATTCGGTTCGGGTTGGGCGGGCAGGGAAGGCCCGCCGGAGAAATTCCGTCAAACGAAAGAAAAAGTATAGCGAAGGCATCTGCCGCAGGCGGCATGCCCGGAAGCAAACTGCGACAGGGGATCCGGGGCTGCGGGAGGAATACGGAACACTGACCCGGACACGCCCGAGGGGCGGGATCCGGGGCGCCCCGGACGGCGTTTCCGGGGCGGTCCCGCGGGGCGGCGGAAAAACTAAAAAAATTCGGCCGTTGCGCTTGACGCGCGGAATGCGCGGGTGAAATAATGCGCGTCTTTCCACGCATTGGGCGTTCCCGCCGTGCGGTTCCGGGGATCCGCTCCGGCCACGAGGGCACGCCGAGTACAAAAAGGCTCTGCAAACGCAGACCGATCTGCCTCCGGGCAGTGAGGGAAGCCGAAGCAGGGCGGCGAGGTTTTATCCAATGTACGCAATCATCAAGACCGGCGGTAAGCAGTACCGCGTGAGCGTCGGCGATCTCGTTCAGGTCGAGCTTCTCGGCCAGGACGCCGACACGGAAGTGACCTTCAGCGAAGTGCTCGCCGTCTCCGGCGAGGACGGCCTCAAGGTCGGCAAGCCCGTCGTCGAGGGCGCCTCCGTCAAGGGCACGATCGTTCGCATCGGCCGCACCGACAAGGTCCGCATCTTCAAGTTCCGTCGTCGCAAGCACTCCATGAAGTCGGGCGGTCATCGCCAGTACTTCGCCGAGGTCCGCATCGACGCGATCAACGCTTGATTCAATCAATCCTTTTCTTTCTAGAGCACTGAAAAATGGCACATAAGAAAGGCGGCGGCTCCACCCGCAACGGTCGTGATTCCAAGGCGAAGCGCCTTGGTGTGAAGGTTTTCGGCAACGCGGCCATCAACGCCGGCGGCATCATCGTCCGTCAGCGCGGCACGCAGTTCCACGCCGGCGACAATGTCGGCACGGGCAAGGACTACACCCTCTACGCTCTCTGCGACGGCATCGTCCGTTTCGAGGTGAAGGGCGCGTTCCATCGCCAGTACGTTCACGTCGAGCCGACGGCCCTCTGATCTCCCGCATCACTGACGAGATCAGCCGGCCGGAAGTAACCGGACACACCGCCTGAGAGAAACGTCTCGGGCGAGGAAAGTCCGGTTCCGGACACGCAAGAAAAGCCCAGCGCGGATCTCCGGCTGGGCTTTTTTCTTCGCTATCTCAGCAAACACCAAATTCTCAACCCCGACCAATCGAGGTTCAACTGTGAAATTCGTCGACGAAGCCAGAATCGAGGTCCAGGGCGGCAAGGGCGGCAACGGCGCCGCGAGCTTCCGCCGTGAGAAGTTCATCCCGAAGGGCGGTCCTGACGGCGGCGACGGTGGTCGCGGCGGTTCCGTCTGGGCCATCGCGGACCGCAACATCAACACGCTCGTGGACTACCAGTACACGCGCAAGTTCTTCGCTCCCGCCGGTGAAAACGGCCGCGGCGCGGACTGCTACGGCGCGGGCGGCAAGGACATCGAGCTGCGCATGCCCGTGGGCACCATCATCCGCGACACGGACACGGGCGAGGTGATCGCCGACTTGGCCGAACACGGCGCCAAGGCGCTGCTTGCCGCGGGCGGCAAGGGCGGCTTAGGCAACCTGCACTTCAAGAGCTCGGTCAATCGCGCGCCGCGCCAGTTCACCCCGGGCGAGCCCGGCCAGTACCGCTCGCTCGAGCTTGAGCTCAAGGTCCTCGCTGACGTGGGTCTGCTCGGCATGCCGAACGCCGGCAAGTCGACGCTGATCTCGGCCGTCTCGAACGCCCGTCCGAAGATCGCCGACTATCCCTTCACGACGCTGCACCCGCATCTCGGCGTCGTCCGCGTGGGCCCGGAGCAGAGCTTCGTGCTCGCCGACGTCCCGGGTCTGATCGAGGGCGCCGCGGAGGGCGCGGGTCTCGGTCACCTCTTCCTGCGTCACCTCTCGCGCACGAAGGTGCTGCTCCACGTGATCGACGCCTGCCCGTTCGACGACTCGGTCGACCCCTTCGAGCAGGCCCACGCGCTCGTCGCGGAGCTCGAGAAGTACGATCCGGAGCTCGCCGCGAAGCCGCGCTGGGTTGTGCTCAACAAGATGGACCTCGTGCAGGAGGAGGACCGCGAGGAGCTCGTCGAGAAGTTCCGCACGGCCTTCGCCCGTGAGCACGAGCCCGTCTTCGCCGTCTCGGCCGCGACCCGCGAGGGACTCTCCGAGCTCATCAACAAGCTCGCCGAGAAGATCGACGAGGACCGCCGCCGCGAGCGCGAGTTCCTCGATGACGAGCGCTTCACCGAGGTCGCCGCGGAACCGTTCGATCCGACCGCGGACTGACATCTCCTCTCACGCAACCTGCACTGACACACCGGGAAGGCTAACCAATGGCATCACTTCTCACTGACGCGAAACGCATCGTGGTCAAGGTCGGCAGCGCGCTCGTCACGAACGAGGGGCGCGGCGTCGACATCAAGGCGATCGAGCTCTGGGCACGCCAGATTTCGGAACTGAGGCGCATGGGCCGCGAGGTAGTCCTCGTGAGCTCGGGCGCCATCGTCGAGGGCATGAAGCGCCTCGGCTGGACCGAGCGACCGTCGCGCGTCTGTGAACTGCAGGCTGCAGCCGCCGTGGGCCAGATGGGCATCGTGCAGGCCTACGAGGAGCACTTCGCCCGCCACGGCATCGGCACGGCGCAGATTCTGCTGACGCACGCGAACCTCGCCGACCGCGAGCAGTACCTCAACGCCCGCATGACCCTCATTGAGCTCCTCTCGCTCGGCGTCGTCCCCGTCATCAACGAGAACGACACCGTGGTGACCGAGGAAATCAAGGTGGGCGACAACGACACCCTGGGCGCGCTCGTCACGAACCTGATCGAGGCCGACGTCCTCGTGATCCTCACCGACCAGAGGGGCCTCTACACGGCCGATCCCCGCTCGAACCCGGAGGCGAAGTTCGTCTCCGACGCCGTCGCGGGCGACCCGGCCCTCGAGGCCATGGCGGGCGGTGCCGCGAGCAAGCTCTCCAAGGGCGGCATGATCACGAAGATCCTCGCCGCGAAGCGCGCTGCGCGCTCCGGCGCCGGCACGATCATCGCCTCGGGCCGCGAGGAGAACGTCCTCGTGCGCCTCGCCACGGGCGAGCAGATCGGCACGCACCTGAAGCCCGCCGCCTCGGTGCTCCACGCCCGCAAGCAGTGGATCGCCGACCACCTTCGCTCGTCGGGGAAGCTCGTCCTTGACGCCGGCGCCGTGCGGGCGCTGCGCGACGGGCACACGTCGCTTCTTCCCGTGGGCGTGCGTTCGGTCGAGGGCGAGTTCGTCCGCGGCGAGTGCGTCAGCTGCATCGACGACGAGGGCCGCGAGGTCGCCCGCGGGCTCGTGAGCTACTCGAGCGATGACGCGAAGCGCATCTGCCGCGCCCACACCGAGGACATCGTGCGGATCCTCGGCGCGTGCGACACGCCCGAGATGATCCACCGCGACAACCTCGTGGTGCTCTGACCTTAAAATATCCCGATTCTTTTTCCGTCCGCGCCTGACCCCGAGGGGAAAGGCGCGGTTTCACTGCAATGACGGTCCTGCGGACTCTTCTTCAGAGAGACCCGCGGGAGCTCAAGTTCCATTCCTATGCGAGCCCGTTCCTTTTTCATTTCGACTCTCAAAGAGGCCCCCGCTGACGCTGACGTCATCAGCCAGCAGTACATGATCCGCTCCGGCATGATCAAGAAGCTTGCCGCGGGCGTCTACACCTACATGCCGCTCGGCCTGCGCGTCATCCGCAAGATCGAGCGCATCATCCGCGAGGAGATGAACCGCGCCGGCGCGATCGAGCTTCTCATGCCGATGGTGCAGCCTGCCGAGCTCTGGCAGGAGACCGGCCGCTGGGAGAAGTACGGCCCCGAGCTCCTTCGCATCAAGGACCGTCACATGCGTGACTTCGTGATCCAGCCGACCTCCGAGGAGGTGATCACCGACGTCGCCCGTCAGGAGATCAAGAGCTGGCGCCAGATGCCGGTGAACTTCTATCACATCCAGACGAAGTTCCGCGATGAGCGCCGTCCCCGCTTCGGCGTGATGCGCGGCCGCGAGTTCACGATGAAGGACGCCTACTCGTTCGACCGTGACGAGGAAGCGGCCGGCAAGTCCTACGACAAGATGTACGCCGCCTACCAGCGCATCTTCAGCCGCATCGGCCTCGTCTTCCGCGCCGTGCGCGCCGACACGGGCTCGATCGGCGGCTCGCGCTCGCACGAGTTCCAGGTGATCGCCAACGCCGGCGAGGACGTGATCGCGTACTGCCCGGACTCGGACTACGCCGCCAACATCGAGCTCGCCGACGCGGGCTCCGTGCTCCCCGGCCGCGCCGCCCCGGCGCAGACGATGGAGAAGCGCGCCACTCCGGGCAAGGAGAAGTGCGAGCTCGTCACCGAGTACCTCGGCATCCCGTTCCTCTCCTCGATCAAGAGCGTCGTGCTCGCCGCCGACCGCGTGGACGAGAAGGGCGAGCCGCTCCCGGCGAAGATCGTCCTTGTGCTGCTGCGTGCCGATCATGACCTGAACGAAGTGAAGGCCGGCCATATTCCTGAGCTCAAGGAAGGCTTCCGCTTCGCCACCGACGCCGAGATCCTCGCCGCCTTCGGCTCGAAGCCGGGCTACCTCGGCCCCATCGGCCTCTCCGAGGACGTCGCCGTCTACGCCGACAAGACCGCCGCCGACATGAGCGACTTCTGCTGCGGCGCCAACGAGGAGGGCTACCACTACACGGGCGTCAACTTCGGCCGTGACCTCCCCGAGCCCAAGGTGATGGACCTGCGCAATGTCGTCGAGGGCGATGCCTCGCCGGACGGCAAGGGCACGCTGCGCCTGCAGCGCGGCATCGAGGTGGGCCACGTCTTCTTCCTCGGCACGCGCTATTCCGCTCCGATGCAGTGCAACTTCCTCGACGAGAACGGCCAGCCGAAGCCCGCCCAGATGGGCTGCTACGGCATCGGCGTCACCCGCGTCGCGGGCGCCGCGATCGAGCAGCGCCATGACGACAAGGGCATCATGTGGCCCGATTCGATCGCTCCGTTCGAAGTCGTCATCTGCCCGATGAACTACTCGAAGAGCGAGGCCGTGCGCGCCGCCGCCGACAAGCTCTACGAGGACCTCCTCGCGCGCGGCGTGGACGTCATCCTCGACGACCGCGACATGCGCCCGGGCGTGATGTTCGCCGAGTGGGAGCTCATCGGTGTGCCGCACCGCGTCGTCATCGGCGACCGCGGCCTCAAGTCCGGCGAACTCGAGTACGCCGACCGCGAGAACCTCGCCGAGAAGACGATGGTGAAGGCCGAGGAGGCCGCCGACTTCGTCGCCTCGCGCATCAAGCGCAATTGATTTGAACCCTGACAGTGCCCCGGCGGGGCACTGAGCAAGTTCTTTGAACGGGTCTGTCCTCCGGGGCGGGCCCGTTTCCGTCTGGGGCGGCCGCAAAAGGAAGGCCCGGCATCCATGAAGCTGAATGCCGGGCCTGAAGTCAGAAGTGAACGCTGACGAGCATCAATGCTGCTTGTCCTCTACCGCGTCGAACGAGAGCGTGATCTCGCGCGGGATCAGCTCGCCGCCGCGCGGGCGCGGAAAGTTGCAGAGACGGATGCCGCGCTCGACCGCACGGTCGTAGCCGGGCATGCGCGAGCCCTTGAGCTTCTGCGGCTCGCCCTGCTTCTCGCCCGTGGGGAGGAGCCTGAGGCGGTATTCCGCGGTGATCTCGCCGCGCTTCGTCGTGGCGGGCACGTCGAAGACGATGTTCTGACGGATGCAGGCGCGCACCTGGCTCGTCCACGTCGCCAGAGCCGTGCCGGTGAGGCGCCGGACGTTCCTCTGGTCGCCGGTGGTGAGACCGGACCGGGCGGCGTCGGGATCGGCCTTGGCGGCGAGGCGAGCGAGCTCCTGCTGACGGAAGCGCTGCGCGATGCGGCGGCGCTCGGCCTCCTCGCGGGCCTTGCGCTCGGCGGCGGCCTTCTCCTCGGCGACACGCTTTTCCTCGGCGATGCGCTTCTCTTCAGCGAGACGCTTCTCCTCGGCAACGCGTTCCTCCTCGGCCTTTCTGAGTTCCTCGGCGATCCGCTTCGCCTCGGCCTCGGCGGCGGCCTTCTCCTCAGCGATGCGCTTCTCCTCGGCAATGCGCTTTTCCTCGGCGATCCGGGCTTCCTCGGCACGGCGGGCCTCCTCGGCCTTGCGCTCCTCCTCGGCCCTGCGGGCGGCCTCGGCGAGGCGTTCCTGGGCGAGGCGCTCCTCCTCGAGACGGCGCTGCTCCTCCTCGGCGCGGCGGCGCTCGGCCTGGATGGCCTCCTCGCGCATGCGCTCGATCTCCTCGGCGCGGGCGCGCTCAAGGGCGAGGCGTTCGGCCTCGGCACGGCGGGCCTCCATCTCCTGGCGGGCCTCCTCGGCGATCCGCTCGTCCTCGAGGCGCTGAGCTTCCGCCGCCTGCTCGGCCGCGGCAAGCTCCTCGGGCGTGGGGCCCTCGGGCTCGGGCGGCGGCGCGGGCTCGGGTTCAGGCTCAGGCTGCGGCTCGGGTTCGGGCTTGGGCTCCGGTTCGGGGGCGGGCTCAGGCTCGGCGGGCTTTTCCTCCTCGACCTGTTCCTCGTCCTTTCCCTGTTCCACCTCGGGCTGCTTCTCGGCGACGCCCTGGAGGTCGTCGCCCGCGGAAACATCCTCGGGTGCCCAGAGCTCGGCGTACACCGTCTCGGAGGTCGTGTTCCACTGGATGCCGTAGACGAGACCGACTGCGAGCAGTGCATGGGCGAAAACGGAGAGCACGGCCGCCGGAAGGGTGTCCCTGCGGTCGTCGCTGCGGAATCGCTGTGTGGTCTGGTCCTCGATCTGAAGTGTCATCTCGTTCGGCCCTCGGGCGGTCAGCGCGTGGCGGCCGGACGCTCGACCTTGAGCGAGAGTCCGACGCGCTCGATCTCGGCGCGCTGGAGCGCCTTCATCACGTTGATGACATCCTCGTAGCGGACGTCCTTGTCCGCGGAGATGACGACGGGGGTCTTGGTGTCATCGGCCTGCGCCTCGCGCACGGCGTTCACCAGCCCCGGCATGTCGGTCGGGATCATGAGCTTCCCCGAACGGAGCGCCATGCGCCCGTCCGGGTAGACGATGACCTCGACGATCTTCTCGGGGGCGTTCGACGCCTTGTTGACCGAGGGGAGGTTCACCACGCTCGGGTTCACGAAGGGCGCGGCGACCATCAGGATGACGACGAGCACGAGCATCACGTCGATGTAGGGGACGACGTTGATCTCGGCCATCATGCCGCGGCGGCGGCTGGAATTGCGGAGCGACATGGCGGTCAGCCGCGCGACTGGCGCTCAAGGATGTTGAGGAACTCCTCGCTGAAGCCCTCGACACGGTTGGAGAGCCGGCCCGTGCGGTTGTTGTAGTAGTTGAAGGCGGCCACCGCGGGGATGGCGGCGAAGAGGCCGATGGCGGTGGCGACGAGCGCCTCGGCGATGCCCGGGGCGACGACGGCGAGGCTCGCGTTCTCAAGGCTCGAGAGGCCCGTGAAGGCGTTCATGATGCCCCAGACCGTGCCGAAGAGGCCGATGTAGGGGGAGGTCGAGCCGATCGACGCGAGGAGCGGCAGGCCGCTCTCGAGATGGTCCATCTCGCGGGTGTAGACCGCGCGCATGGCGCGCGAGACGCGGTTGGCGAGGTCGCCGCCCGTGGCGGGCGACTGGCGCTGCTTCATGAACTCGTTCATGCCCGCGGCGAAGATGCGCTCCTCCATGCCGGCGGTGTCGCGGGAGCGGTTGGCGGTCTCAAGAAGCTTCGTGAGCTCGGTGCCGCTCCAGAAGCGCGACTCGAAGTCGTCGGTCTGGCGCGTGGCGCGCGTGATCTGGAAGAACTTGCGGAAGATGACCGTCCAGCTCGCGAGCGAGAGCAGGACGAGGATCGAAAGCACGACCTTCACGACGATGCTCGCGTTGGAGATCAGCGTGATGATCGAAAGATCTGCGGTGGCGTTCATGACGAGAAAAGACGAAATAAACGAAAGGACTGGATTGTTCGGAAAAAGGGAATCTTCAGGCGGGAAGCTGAAAATCAGCTCTCCGACTCGGCGGCCGCGGCGTCGAGGAGCGCGCGGATGCGCTCGTAGAGCTCGTCGGGCATGGCGGCCGGGGACATCGTGCTTCTGCTCACGCAGCCGACGCGGACCTCACCCTCGGTGATGAGTTCGTCGCCGCGCATGACGTTCTGCTCGAAGACGATCGAGGCACGGCGCAGGGCCGTCACGCGGGTGACGACGGTGAGCCGGTCATCGAGCTTCGCGGCGCGCCGGTAGCGGATCGTGACGCTCGCGGCGACGAAGAGGTATCCGTTCGGATCCGTGAGCGCCGCGGCCTGCGAGACGTTGAGCTTTCGCATCAGGTCGGAGCGGGCCCGCTCCATGTACTTGAGGTAGTTGCTGTGATAGACGATGCCGCCGGCATCGGTGTCCTCCCAGTAGACCTCAACCGGGAAACGGGCCACGAATTCTGACATGTGCAATGAGTAAAGACGAAGTTCCTGAGAGATCGGCCCTGCCGGGCCGAAAGCATCCCGTAGTATAGGGGGTTGCCGCCATAGGGAGACCTCGGAGACCCCGTCGGCAAAGTTTTGCAAAAAGGAAAAGAAGAGATCAAATGCCGGAATCGAATTCCACGCGGGCGCGCGGAGCGCTCGCGCGTCTCGCGGAGCTTTCGCTCCCGAAGGCGGCGCTCATTTTCGCCGCGGTGTCGGCCGCGGTCGCGCTCGGTGCCTCGGCGCTCCTTCCCGATGCGCCGACGAGCCCGAGGCCGCTCGCCGAGTACGCGACGAAGACCCTCTACACGGCCTTCAGCGGCCGGAGCCCCCGCACGCTCGACCCGCAGCTCTCGTACTCGATGGACGAGTCTCCCTACACCTATGCGATCTGCGAGCCACTCTACCAGTACGCGTACCTCAAGCGCCCCTACGTGCTCGAGCCGCGCACGGCGACCGATCTCCCCCGCCCCGAGTACTACGACAAGGCAGGGAACCGCCTCCCTGACGACGCGGCAGCCGAATCGATCGCCGAGTCGCGCTATGTGATTCACATCCGTCCCGGCATTCAGTACGCCCCGCACCCCGCGTTCGCGAAGGACGGAGAGGGAAAATTCCTTTACCACCATCTTTCGGCCGAGGAGGCCGCGCGCGTGCGCAGCCCCTTCGATCTGCCTGAGACCGGCACGCGCGATCTCACCGCGCGCGACTACGCCTGGGGCATCCGCCGCATCGCGAGCCCGCGCATCGTGAGCCCGATCTTCAGCTCGATGGCCTCGCGCATCGTGGGCTTCACGGAATACAGGAAGGCCATCTCCGAGCGCTGGAAGGCGATGCAGGCCGAAGGGGCGGGCCAGGCCGCGTTCCTCGACCTCATGAGCGAGCCCTGCGCGGGCGTGAACGCCATCGATGACCACACGCTTGAGATCCGCGTCTTCGGCAAGGATCCGCAGTTCCCGTACTGGCTCGCGATGACCTTCTTCGCGCCGGTGCCGCCCGAGGCGGACGCCTTCTACACGCAGCCGGGGCTGAGAGCGAACAACGTGTCGCTCGACACCTGGCCCGTCGGCACGGGTGCCTTCCGCATGGCGGAGTTCCGGGAGAACCGCCGGCACGTGCTCGAGAAGAACCCCCTCTACCGCCACGGCTTCTATCCCTGCGAAGGAGAGAAGGGCGACCGCGAGGCGGGGCTCCTCGAGGACTGCGGCAAGCCCCTGCCCCTCGTCGACCGCATCGTCTTCGAGGCCGAGAAGGAGTCGATGCCGCTGCAGACCAAGTTCCTCGCGGGCTACTACGACAGCCCCTTCCTCGAGCGCGTGGACTCGGGGCTCGGTTTCCTCGTCGCCATGGAGGACGATCCGGAGAAGGCGAGCCTCTACACCGAGCGGGAGCTGAAGTTCCCGAAGACCGTGCAGACCTCGCTCTGGTACATGGGCTTCAACTGGCTCGACCCGGTGGTGGGCGCGGGCAAGACGCCCGAGGAGGCGGAACGTAACAGACTTCTCCGTCAGGCGATCGCGATCGCGCTCGACTGGGAGGAGAACATCGCGATCTTCCAGAAGAACCAGGGAATGCCCGCGCACGGGCCGATTCCGCCCGGGCTCTTCGGCTGGCGCGATGACGGCCCCTCGGCCTTCAATCCGGTCGTGTACGAAAAGGACGCGGAGGGCCGCGCCCAGAGGCGCTCGATCGAGGAGGCAAAGAAACTGCTCGCCGAGGCCGGCTACCCCGACGGCCGGGACGCGAAGACGGGCGTGCCGCTCGTGCTCTACTTCGACTACCAGAATGCCGCGCAGGGCGGCAGCGCCTACCTCGAGTGGTTCCAGCGCCAGTTCAGGAAGCTCGGCATCCAGCTCGAGATCCGTGCGACCGACTACAACCGCTTCCAGGAGAAGATGATGAAGGGCGCCGCCCAGATCTTCCTCTGGGGGTGGGTCGCGGACTATCCCGACGCGGAGAACTTCCTCTTCCTCTTCTACGGTCCCGGCGGCAAGGTGCGCCACCAGGGCGAGAACGCCGCGAACTACGAGAACGCGGAATATGACGCCGCCTTCCGGCGGATGCGGCTTCTTGAGGACGGCCCCGAGAAGGCCGCGCTCATCGACCGCATGATCGAGATCATGCAGCAGGACGGGCCGATTCTCTTCGGCTACTTCCCGCCGGGGGCGGCCGCGTTCCAGTCCTGGGTGGGAAACGCGAAGCCCTCGGGCATGGTGCATAACCTCCTGCAGTACTACAAGGTCGACGCGGAGAAGCGCGTCGCCAAGATCGCCGAGTGGAACCACCCCGTCGTGTGGCCGCTCGCGGTCTTCATCTTCGCGCTCCTGATGCTCGTGCGCGGGGCGGCGGGACTTGTCGCGCGGCGCGAGGCTGCGAGGCTGCGGCCTGTCCCGGGCGGAACCGCTTCGACTGACCGGAAGGAGGCAAAGAAATGCTGAGCTATCTCCTGCGACGCGTCGCCTACGGCGTGCTGATTCTGCTCGGAGTCAATCTCCTCACCTTCGTGCTCTTCTTCGCCGTCAACACGCCCGACGACATGGCGCGATTGAACCTCGGCGGCCGCCGCGTGACGGCCGAGGCGATCGAGGCCTGGAAGGCCTCGCGCGGGCTCGACAAGCCCCTCTTCATCAATGCGCAGGCCACCGGCGTCGGGAAGGTGACCGAGACGGTCTTCTTCACGAAGAGCGTCCCGCTCCTCTTCCTTGACTTCGGCCGGAGCGACTCGGGCCGCGACATCGGCTACGAGATAAAGACCCGCATGTGGCCCTCGCTCGCGCTCGCGGTGCCGACGTTCCTCCTCGGCCTCATCGTGATGGTGTCGTGGTCGCTCTTCGTCGTCTTTTTCCGACGGACGAAGGTGGAGGCCGCGGCGATCGGGTTCTCGGTCGTGCTGATGTCGATCTCGGGGCTCTTCTACATCATCGTCGGGCAGTGGCTCTTCTCGAAGGTGATGCAGCTCGCTCCCGTCTCGGGATGGACGGACGGACCGGGGATGGTCACCTTCCTCATCGTGCCCGTCGTGATCGCGGTCTTCTCGCGCATGGGAAGCGACACGCTGCTCTACCGCGCGATGTTCTTGGAAGAGATGAGCCGCGACTACGTGAGGACGGCCCGCTCGAAGGGCTTGACCGAGGGCGAGGTGCTGCGCCGCCATGTGCTCCGGAACGCCGCGCTCCCCATCATCACGTCGTCGGTCGCCGTGATCCCGATGCTCTTCATGGGGAGCCTCATCATGGAGAACTTCTTCGGCATCCCCGGGCTCGGCAGCTACACGCTCGATGCGCTCGGCGCCCAGGACTTCTCGATCGTGCGCACGATGGTGTTCCTCGGAACCCTTGCCTACATCATCGGCCTCATTCTCACGGACGTGGTCTATGCGTGGGTGGATCCGCGCATCCGCCTCTCGTGACCCTGTGATCCCCGACACTGAATCAAGAACAAGAAGATAGAGACCATGCTTCCCGTCATCCTGCCAACGGACATCGTCGCCTGGGGCCTCGTCGTGCTCATTGCCCTCGCGATCCGGCACGTGCGGCGTTCCGAGGAACTCTCGCGCCGCTGGCGGCGCGTTTTTGACCGGCCCGCGGCCGCCGCCTCGGCCGCGGTGCTCGCGGTCTTCCTCGTGACCGCCCTCATGGACAGCGTGCACTGGCGCGAGGAGCTCCCGCCCGCGCCCGGAGCGGCCGCCGACGCCCCCGCGGCCTACTCGCCCGAGGTGACCTCGCTCCTCGACGTCGTGGTCCTCAAGGGCCTCAATGCCGCCGGGGACGAGCGGAGCTACTCGAGACCCTTTGCGCTCAGAGAATTCGACCGCACGACGGTGCTCGTGGACGGCAAGCCCGTGCGCGACTACCAGCCGCTCAAACACGCCGGGAAACTGCCGCCCTGGCGGAGCCGCGCGGTCGAGCTCGCCCGCCTCTCGCTCCTCGCCGCCATCGCCGGGGGCGTGCCGGCCGTCTTCGGCTGGATCGGTCTCGGCGCCTTGGTTGCGCGCCGCCGGCGCGTGAGCCTCCCCGAGGGTTTGAAGGCCCTCGCCAACCGTGACGGCAGTTTCCCCTGGCGGCCCGCCGTGATGACGCTCACGGTGTTCTGGCTGCTCGGCGTCTGGCTTGCCCTCGTCTGGCCCAACTGGCACGTGCTCGGCACGGACGCCGTGGGGAACGACGTCCTCTACGAGGCCGTGAAGAGCATCCGCACGGGCATCGTGATCGGCACGCTCGCGACGCTCGCGACACTGCCGTTCGCGCTCACGCTCGGCATCGCCGCCGGCTATTTCAGGCACCGCGTCGACGACGTGATCCAGTACATCTACACCACGATCTCCTCGATCCCGAGCGTGCTCCTGATCGCCGCCTCGGTGCTGATGATCCAGGTGTTCCTCGACAAGAACCCGCAGTGGTACCAGACGAGCCTCGAGCGCGCGGACCTGAGGCTCATGCTCCTCGCGGTCATCATCGGCATGACGGGGTGGGCCACCTTGGCGAGGCTGCTGCGCGCCGAGACGATGAAACTCTCGACCCTCGACTTCGTGACGGCAGTGCGGGCGCTCGGCGTGAAGCCCTTCACGATCATGCGCCGGCACATCCTGCCCAACGTCATGCACATCGTCCTCATCGTGACCGTGCTCGACTTCTCCGGGATCGTGCTCTACGAGGCCGTGCTCTCCTACGTGGGCGTCGGCGTCGATCCGACGATGCACTCCTTCGGCACGATGATCAACGCGGCGAGAAGCGAGCTCTCGCACTCGCCGATGATCTGGTGGAACCTCGCGGCGAGCTTCGCGTTCCTCCTCGCGCTCGTGCTCTCCGCGAACCTCTTCGCCTCGGCCGTGCGCGACGCCTTCGATCCGAGGGCGGCGAGAAGCGCTCCGAAATCTGAGAAAGCCGTGAAGGATGATGACGACGGGAAGAAGGAGGAAAAGTGATGCAGACGAATTCCGACCTTCTTCTTCAGGTCCGCGACCTCACGATCGAGCTCCCGCTCGAAGGGGGCGCGGTGCGCCCCGTGCGCAACGTCTCCTTTGAACTCAGACGCGGCGAGGCGCTCGCGCTCGTCGGCGAGTCGGGGTGCGGGAAGAGCATGTGCGCGCTCGCGCTCACGCGCCTTCTCCCCGAGGGCGCGCGTGCGCCGTCGGGCGAGGTGTGGCTTGAGGGCCGTGAGCTCCTCTCGCTTACCGAGGCCGAGATGCGCGGGGTGAGGGGCGCGGGCATCGCGCTCATCTTCCAGGAGCCCGCGACGAGCTTCAATCCGGTCGCGACCGTGGGCGCGCAGATCGTCGAGATGATCCGTGCGCACCGGGATCTCGACCGCGCGGGCGCGAAGGCAAAGGCGCTCGAGTGGCTCGGCCTCGTGGGCGTGCCGGATCCGGAGCGCTGCTACTCGGCCTATCCGCATGAATTGTCGGGAGGCCTCAAGCAGCGCGCCATGATCGCGATGGCGCTCTCGGCGGAGCCGGCGGTGGTGATCGCTGACGAGCCCACGACGGCGCTCGACGTGACCGTGCAGGCTCAGGTGCTCGAGCTTCTCGGGCGCCTGAAGCGCGAGCGGGGACTCACTCTGCTCCTCATCACGCATGACCTGGCGCTGCTGCCCGGCATCGCGGACCGCGTCGCGCTCATGTACGCGGGCGGGATCGTCGAGACCGCCCCCACGGCCGACTTCTTCCGAGCCCCCGCGCATCCCTATGCCCAGGCGCTCCTCGCGGCGCTCCCGAAAGGGAACGCGGGTGAGCGCGCACTCCGCCCGATCGAGGGATCGGTGCCGTCGCTCCTTGGGCGAATCGAGGGCTGCCCCTTCGCGCCGCGCTGTGCATTGGCCAGGCAGAAGTGCCGCCGGAACGCCCCGGCCGCGACAGCGCGCCCGGACGGAAAGGGCGAGGTGAGGTGCTTCCTCGCGTGCGAGAGGAACACCGCTCCGGTGCAGCCGGCGGCCCCGGAGACTTCGGCCGTCAATGACGCTGTCGCCGGAGAGCCGGTGCTCACGCTCAAAAACATCACGGTGAAGACCGCTCCGAAGGGCTTCATCGGCTCGGTGAAGGCGGCGCTCGGGCACCACGAGGGCCGGGTGATTCTTCCCGATCTCTCGCTCACGCTCCTGAAGGGCGAGACGCTCGCCTTGGTCGGTGAATCCGGGAGCGGCAAGACGACCGCAGCGCTCGCGGCGCTCGGACTCCTCTCGGACGGCCTGCTCGCCACCGGTGAGGTGACGCTGGGCACTCAGACGATGGCCGTGAGCGCGCCGCGGCCGATGGAATTCCGCCGCAGGATCCAGGTGGTCTTCCAGGACCCGTTCTCCTCGCTCGACCCCCGCATGACCGTGGGCGAGATCATTGGCGAGGCGCTCGCCGCGCTCCGTCCCGAACTCGACAGGGAGGCGAGAAAGGCGCGCGTCGATGCGCTTCTGGCTGAGACGGGGCTTCCGGAGGGAAGCGCCGCGAGGTTGCCGCACGAGTTCTCGGGCGGACAGCGCCAGAGAATCGCGATCGCGCGTGCGCTCGCGGCGGAGCCCGAGGTGGTGCTGCTTGACGAGCCGACCTCGGCGCTCGACGTCTCCGTGCAGGCGCAGATCCTGAATCTGTTGCTGAAGTTGAAGCGCGAGCGAGGACTCAGCTTCCTCCTCATCACCCACAACTTCGGCGTCGTCGAGTACTTCTCGGACCGCATCGCCGTGATGCAGGGCGGCAGGATTGTCGAGGAGGGCACGCGTGAGGAAGTGCTCACCCGCGCGAAGCACCCCTACACGCAGAGGCTTCTCGCGAGCGTGCCGCGGCTCGCGGACTGAAAGCTGAAGTAGTTTTAAAACGAATCAGGCCTCCGTCATCCCCTGGGATCGGAGGCCTGATGCCTGGTGCCTGCTGGGAAATCAGAAGCCGAGGCGGTCGAGCCATTCCTTCACGCGCTCCGGAGCCGTCTCCATGCGGGTGCGCGAGATCGTGAGGCCGTCGCGGTTCACCTTTGCCTTCGGGGCGAGTTCGGCGAGCGTCTCGATCGTGCCGGCGAAGCCGCTGCCGCCGTGGGTGCTGAAGGGGATCACGCGCTTGCCCGAGAGGTCGACACTTTCCAAGAACGTGTAGACCGGCATCGGATAGTCGGCCCACCAGATCGGGGACCCGAAGAAGACCGTGTCGTACTTGGAGAGGTCGGGGAGCGACTTCAGCGCGGGGCGGAGGTTGGCGCGCTGCTCCTCGGCGGCCTGGTCCACGAGCGTCCTGTGATTGAGCGGATAGGGTTTCGCGGGCTCGATACGGAAGATGTCCGCCTTCGTGCGCTCGGCGATGAGCTGGGCGACGTACTGCGTGTTGCCGAGCACCTTGCCGTCGACGACGACGCAGGAGTTGTCCTCGTCACCCGTCATGGGGCCGACTTTGTCCGTTTCGGGCATGGTGAAGTAGACGACGAGGATGCGGCCGGCCGCGGAGGGAGCGGAAAAGGCCGGGCGGGCCGAGAGACCGAGCGCACCCGCGGCGGCAAGAAGGAGGGCCGAGCGGCGCTGCATCGGCGAATTCAGGATGATCGACGAGAAGGCAGTGATGCGGGTCATGGCGGTGTCCTCAGAGCGGTTGCGGAAGGCCAGGGGCCTTCCTCTTTGAGGAAAAGTCTCGCATCCGGGGCGTTTTCGCTATTGACGCTGTCGTCCGCCGCTTTGCCTGAAACTGCCGAAGTTCACCCGCCGGTGAAAGAAATGTTTCGAATTTGTGAGCCGAGTGACAGGCTGTTCGGAAAAGACCGTCAGTGTTCCGCCGGACAGGAAATTAAGGGCTGTGTCAACTTCGTTTGCTAGGGTGAAAGCAGAAAGGCTGCTCCGGGTTGAAGTGCCGGAGCAAGGGGTTTACACATGTTCTTTCTGATGGCTTTCAAGCTCAACCGGGAGACCGGTCTGCAGATCAAGGCGCTCTCCGACATGGAGAAGCGTTTCATGCTCAGCATCATGACGCAGAGTCGGGATCAACATCTTTCCTGGAACGAAGACGTGGTGCTGACGCCCGAGGACATGCGGCGCGTCGGCTGCACCTGGGAGACCGAGGCCGAGTTCGCCGAGGTCTGGGACGCCTTCAAGGCAGCCGGACACGCGCTCTCCGAGCATACTTTCACGCTCGAGAAGCCCTACTCGATGTTCCATTTCTGCACCAGGCCCAAGGCGGACGATGCCGCACGGACGATCACCGTCCAGCTCACTATCTATGCGATGCGGATCTCAATTTCGCTCCACCTGCGCTACTTCGAACTCGTGCGCGCGGGAAAGCCCGCCGACATGGACTCGATCCTCGCGCTTCCCGGGATTCTCGGGAAGTAAGGCACACTAGCGTGATAAGCCTCGCCCGGACCCGCGGGGTCCGGACGACGGGGCCTCATACGCCCGTGAAGAGCGAACTCGTCATGCCCGCGAGGTTCGGGGGCGTGAGCCGGAAGTGCTCCCAGGCGAGCGGCGCCGCGACGCGGCCGCGCGGCGTCCTCTGGAGGTACCCCTGCTGAATGAGGTAGGGCTCGACCACGTCCTCGAGCGTGTCGCGGTCCTCGCCGATCGCGGCGGCGAGGTTGTCGATGCCGACCGGACCGCCGTTGAACTTCTCGAGGATCGTGAGCAGGAACTTGCGGTCGATCGAGTCGAGGCCGGCGGGATCCACGTCAAGGAGTGAGAGGGCGGCGGCGGCCACCTCTCGGGTGATCTCGCCGTCGTGCTTCACCTCGGCGTAGTCGCGAACTCGGCGCAGAAGGCGGTTGGCCACGCGCGGCGTGCCGCGGGAGCGGCCGGCGATCTCGGCGGCGCCGCCGGCGTCGATCTCGACGTTCAGCAGCCGCGCCGAGCGCCGCACGATCGTGATGAGCTCGTCGGGCGTGTAGAACTGCAGCTGGTTCACGATGCCGAAGCGGGCGCGCAGCGGGTTCGTGAGCGACCCCGCGCGGGTCGTGGCGCCGATCAGCGTGAAGGGCGGGAGGTCGAGCTTGATCGAACGGGCCGCGGGGCCCTCGCCGATCATGATGTCGATCTGGAAGTCCTCAAGCGCCGGGTAGAGGATCTCCTCCACGACGGGCGAGAGGCGGTGGATCTCGTCGATGAAGAGAACGTCGTTCTTCTCGAGGTTGGTGAGGATGGCGGCGAGGTCGCCGGGGCGCTCGAGCACGGGGCCCGAGGTCTGGCGGAGGTTGACGCCCATCTCGGCGGCGACGATGTGCGCGAGCGTGGTCTTGCCCAAGCCCGGGGGCCCGAAGAGGAGCAGGTGGTCGAGGGCCTCGCCGCGGCGGCGGGCGGCCTCGATGAAGATCTGCAGCTGCTCCCTCACCGCCCGCTGACCGACATAGTCCGCGAGCCGCGTCGGCCGCAGCGCGCGGTCGATGTTCTCTTCATTCGGATTGGCGCAGGCACCTCCAATGAGGCGCGAGGAATTCTCGGACATGGTCATCGGTCAGTGATGGGTGAAAAAGGAAGGCCGGTCAGTGCGCGAGGCTCTTGAGCGCGAGCCGGATGCCGTCGGAGACGCCCGCGTCCTCGGGCACCTTCTTCGCGGCGGCCTGCGCCTCGCGGTCAGAGTAACCGAGGGCGACAAGAGCGGCGATGATGTCGGCGCGGGAACCCACGGAGGACGACCCCGCGCCCGCGGCGAAGGCCGCGCCCGTGAGCTTGCCCTTGAGTTCCAGCACAAGGCGCTCGGAGGTTTTCTTGCCGATGCCGGGCACGCGCGTGAGAAGGGCCGTCTCGCCTGACGCGACCGCGTCGGCGAGCTGGTCGGCGGTCATGCCGGAGAGCACCGCGAGCGCGATGCGCGGGCCCACGCCCGAGATGCGGATGAGCGCGCGGAAGGCGGCCTGCTCGGCGCGGGTGGCGAACCCGTAGAGCAGGTGCGCGTCCTCGCGGACGACGAGGTGCGTGAAGAGCGTCACTTCGCTCCCCACGGCGGGCAGGTTGCAGAAGGTCGACATCGGCACGTCGCATTCGTAGCCGACGCCCATGCAGTCAACAAGCACCTGCGGGGGATTCTTTTCCAGAAGCTTTCCGTGAAGGCGTCCGATCATTCGGAACCTCCTCCTTTTCGTTCAATGAGACGTGTCCAGGCGCTGCGGGCGCCCTTGCCGGCCGCGCCGCGGCGGGCGGTGGCGTAGATGCGGCTCGTGCCGCCCGACTTTTCGAGCGCTCTCAGCCTCATCTGCGAAGCCGCGCAGAGCGCGCAGGCGAGCGCGTCGGCCTCGTCGGTCTTGGGCTCGTGCGGGAGCACGAGGAGGCGCGCGACCATCGTCTGCACCATCTGCTTGTCCGCGCGGCCCGTGCCCGTGACGGCCTGCTTGATCTCGCTCGGCGTGAACTCCTCGACGGGAAGCCCCGCCAAATCCGCGGCCGTGAGCGCCGCGCCCCTCGCCTGACCGAGGAGCAGCGTGCTCTGGGGGTTGATGTTGACGAAGACGCGCTCGCAGGCAGCGTGCGTGGGCGAGTGGGACTCGATCACGCGCGCGAGTTCGCGCGCAATCACCCCGAGCCTGGCCGAGGTCTCGCCCGCGGGCACGTCGATGACGCCCGAGGCCACCCAGGTCTGCCGGGGGCCGTCGATCGCCACGACGCCCCAGCCGGTGTGGTTGAGACCGGGGTCAAGACCGAGGATGCGGACCATTCCGATCGCTTGGGATATCAGCGGGGCATGCCGGGGAAACCGCCGCCCGTGCCCACGTCCATCACCCGCGTGCCGGGTCGG
>NZ_JAUNSF010000006.1:0-985 GCF_030539355.1 Sutterella sp. | reverse complement strand
GCCCCCGCCCATGCCGGGGAAGCCGCCCTTGCCGCCGAGCATGCGCATCATGCGGGAGAGCCCGCCCTTCTTCATGCGCTTCATCATGTCCTGGGTCTGCTCGAACTGCTTCAAGAGCCTGTTGACTTCCTGCACCGGGACGCCCGCGCCCGCGGCGATGCGCTTCTTGCGGCTCGCCTTCAGGAGCTCGGGCTTCCTGCGCTCCTCGGGGGTCATCGAGTCGATGATGCCGAGCGTGCGGCGCAGATTCTTCTGCACGTCCTCGTCGCTCACCTTGCTCGCGGCCTGCTGGATCTGCGCGGGCATCTTCTCCATGAGCGAGGAGAAGCTGCCGAAGTTGCCCATCTGCGCGAGCTGCGCGCGGAAGTCCGAGAGGTCGAAGCGGTCGCCCTTGGTGATCTTCTGGGCGAGCTTCTGCGCCTCGGCGATGTTGATCGCGTTCGTCACGTCCTTGACGAGGCCGACGATGTCGCCCATGCCGAGGATGCGGGAGGCCATCGCCTCCGGGTCGAACGGCTCGAACCCGGTGAGCTTCTCGCCCGTGCCCATGAACTTGATGGGCTTGCCGGTGACGTAGCGCGCGGAGAGCGCGGCGCCGCCGCGGCTGTCGCCGTCGGCCTTCGTGAGCACGATGCCGGTCAGGGGCAGGCGCTCGTTGAAGGTGCGGGCCGTGTTGACCGCGTCCTGACCGAGCATGGCGTCGATCACGAAGAGGGTCTCAGCGGGCTTGAGGAACTCATTGAGGTTCGCGACCTCCTGCATCATCTCCTCGTCGATCGCGAGGCGGCCGGCCGTGTCGACGATCAGGACGTCATAGAAACGGCGGCGGGCCTCGGCGCCGGCGGCCTCGGCGATGTCAAGCGGCTTCTGGCCGGGCTCGCTCGGGAACCAGTCGGCCCCGGCCTGAGCGGTGACGGCCTTCAGCTGTTCAATGGCGGCCGGGCGGTACACGTCGCAGGAGACCGTGAGGACCTTTTTCTTCTGG
>NZ_JAUNSF010000077.1 GCF_030539355.1 Sutterella sp. | reverse complement strand
GAAGCCTCGCGAGTTCTCGCGGAGTTCAGCCTTTCGGAGCTGTCAAAGACAGGAGTTGAGCAGCACCGTGCCCGCGGACTTCGCCTCGAACCCGTCCATGTGGACGTAGTTGAAGCGCAGACCCGCGTACGGGGCGATGTCAACGGCGTCCGTCTCGAACGTGTACTTCGCCTTGGCCGAAGCCGAGAAGATCTTCGACTTCGCGTCGGCGGTGATAGCGCCCGCAGTGTTGTTCTGCGTCGCCTCGCCGTCGATGTAGCCGAAGCTCACGTCGCCCACGAAGGTCCAGTTGCCGGCCTCGCGGCCGCCGTAGACGGTGAACCCGTAGAAGTCGTAGTCGGTGCTCGTCTTCTCAAGCGACCCCGTGCTGTCGATGTCGCCGGTGCCGGCGTGGAACGCCAGACCGAAGCGGGTGTTGTCACCCGCGGCCCAGTCAACGCCGACCGCCACGCCGTACATCTCGGCGTCGACGCCCGTGGTGAAGGCGCCCGCGTCAAACCCGTCCGTCTTCGTCTTCGAGTAGACCGGCGTCACCCAGGCGACCGTGCCCTGATCGGCGTACGCATTGTCCGGAGCGACCGGCGCCTGCGTGTCCGTCATCGTGGTCGAGGCATCCGCGAACGCGCCTGCGAGCGAGAACGCGGTGGAGGAGCCGTTGAGGCGCACGGTGGCAGGCGAACCCGCGGCCGTGTTGAAGCCGAGGCGGCTCTCGGTGAAGCCCGTGATCATGTTGACGGTCATGGTCGACGTTTCGAAGGCTCCCGTCTGGGCGCCCATGCGGGCGGCCGACTCAAGCATGCGGCCCGCGGCCTCCGAGGCGGCGGCGATTTCCGCATCCGACCCGGTGGTCACGAGATTCGCGGCCGTCTGGAGCGCACGGGCGACGAAGCCCGCGCCGTCGTTGGACGTGGTCGAGAGACCCGTGAGGTTCGACTGATTGATGATCGCCGAGGAGAGGCTCTGCGAGAGCTTGTCGGAGAGCATCGCCTGGCCGACCGCGCTGAAGCCGAACGAGATCTGCTTCGAACTCGTGTCGTAGGCGGTGGCCTCGTAGAGGACGTTGCCCGTCAGGATGGACGTGAGATCCATGCCGTCGACCCAGTCGATCGTGAGCGAAACCGCAGTGCCCGAGTTGACGTTCATCTGCGACAAGTCAAGCACGCCGCCCGCGTCAAGCGTGAGCGAGTTCGTGATGCCCGTCGTGTAGATCGTCTTGCCCGCGGCCGCGGAGGCGTCCGCGTCAACCGAGAAGGCGTTCGCGCCCATGATCACCGCGCCGTCGGAGCCGACGAGGATCGAGCCCGTGGCGGCCGAGGCCTCCGACGTGCCGACCGTGATGCCGTTCGACGTGAACTGCTCGGTGTCGATGTAGAGGATGCTAGTGAAGTCACTCGCTTCCTTATCCTTGATCGACGACTGCTGCGCGAGCGACGAGGCGATGATGTTCTGCTGAACCGTCTCGAAGGTGAGAGACTCATCCTCGGCCGTGCCCACGTAGACGAGAGCGTTCGTGCCGATCGCGGAGGCGTTCGAGAGCGAGAGCGAACCGAAGCGTGCCGTGGCGGAGACATCCGCGTCGGGGTCCTCCTCGCTCGCGGTGCCGCCCGAGATGTTGAGGGCGCCGAGCGTGGCCGCGCCGGTGCTGGCGAGGTACGAGCCCGCGCCGGAGACCGTGGCCGTTCCGGAGGAGACGTCAAGGGTGTCGGAGCTCGTGAACTGCGCGCCGTCAAGCACATCGAGATCCGTGCCGATCGCGGCCGAAGCGACCGAGATCTTCGAGGCGACGGGGTTCTCCTCGGCGCCGTTCGTGCCCGTGACCGTAACCTTTCCGGTGGTCGAGAGACTGCCCGAGGCCCCGCCCTCGACGGCCGCGGCCGTGAAGGACGAGCCGCCCGAGACGACGAGGGTCGAGAGGCTCGCGTCGCCGACGCTGGCCGTGGAGCCCGTGCCGATGACGGTGTCACCGGTCACGGAGAGGAGGCCGCCCACGCTGAGGGTCGACTCGTCAACCGTGGCCGAACCCGTCACGGTCGCGAAGTCCGCGGTCGTGAAGGTCGAGCCGTTGAAGACGCTGAGGTCGCCGCCCGAGACGGTGGCGCTCTCGGCGTAGAAGCTCGAGCCCGTTTCGGCGTCGTCCGTGGAGCCGATCCGGGCGCTGCCGTTCACGACAACCGCGCCGCCGACCTTTCCGGCCGCGTCACCGAAGCTCGAGCCGAAGACGACGTCGAGGTCGCCGATGGTCGAGGATTCGGAGACGACAACCGCGCCGCCCTTGCTGACGGCGACCTTGCCGTAGCCAGTGCCATCCGTGCCGGCGGTCGTGAGCGAAACGGCCGTGAGCTTCGAACTGTCGGTCCCGGTGGCATCCGGGTCGCCGACCACGACGCCCGCGGCGGCGCTGACTGCGCCCGTCGCGGCGCCTTCCTCGCCCTCGGTGCCCGCGGCGGCCGTGAAGGCCGCGTTGTTCGTGAGGGTGAGCAGACCCGTGAGCGCGGCGTCGCCGACCTCAGCGGTCGAGTTGTCGATCGTCGTGGTGCCGGCCACCGTGAAGAGGCCGCCCACGTCAAGCGTGGAGTCCTCGACCGCGGCGTTGCCGTTCACGTTCGCGAAGTCCGCGGTCTCGAAGGACGAGCCGCTGAAGACATTGAGGTCCCCGTCACTCACGGTGACGCTGTCGGCGTAGAGGTGCGAGCCGGTTTCAGTGCCGGTCTCGTCATCAGCCGCGCCGATGTTGACGGAGCCGGAGCTCACGGTGACCGCGCCCTGCGGATCCGCGCTGTCGCCCCAGGTGGCGCCGTAGGTGACGTCAAGACCGTTGGCGATGCTGGAATCGCCGGACACGTCAACGGAGGCCCCGCTCGAGACCGCGACGCCGTTGCCGGCGGAGAGGGACCCGGCGGTGAGGCTCGAGGCCTTGCCGTCGCCGTTGTCGCCGCTCACGGTGATCTTCCCTTCGGCGGAGGCGGCGCCGTCGGTCACGACGGTCGAGCCGCCGATGACATTGATGTCACCCGCGTCGTCGCCGTACGCCTTGGCCGCGAGGCTCTCGGCATAGAGCGCGGAGCCCGTCTCGTCCGCCTCGGCGCCGATGTTCACGTCGCCGTTCGCGGTGATGTCGCCCTGCGGATCCGTGCTGTCGCCCCAGGTCGAGCCGTGGACCACGTCAAGGCTGCCGATCCCGGAGGCACCGGCCACCAGAGCGGCCGCGCCGCTCGTGACCGTCACCGTGCCATAGCCCGTGACGGTTTCGCCGTCATCGCCGTACTGCGCGGTGGAGAGTTCCTCGGCCGTGAGGGTCGACTTATTGGTGCCCGTGGCACCGGCGTTGTCGACGAGGACGCCCGCGGAGGCGAGCACCTTGCCCGTCGTGGCGGGCTCGGTGCCTTCCTCGCTCGCGGCGGCCGTGAAGGTCGAGCCGCCCGTGACCTCAAGCAGGCCTTCGAGCTCAGCGTCGCCCACCGTGGCGGTCGAGCCGTTGGCAACGACCGTCTTCCCGTCGCCGCTGACGGCGAGCAGGCCGTCAACGTCGAGCGTGGAGGCCGTGCCGTCCGTGCCGACCGCGACCGCGTTGCCGCTTTCATCCTTGCCGGAGACCTCGGTGTCGCCGGTGCTCGTGTAGGAGCCGCCGTCCACGACGCTCAGGTACCCTGAGATGTCGGCCGAGTCAACCTCGACGGTGCCGTCGGAGACGCTGACATAGCCCGAGACGGCAAGCGACGGCGTGTCCGCCGTGTCGTCGTCAGAGGCGGCCTTGAAGGCGCCGCCGTCGGAAACAGTCAGGTTCCCGCCCACATCGGCCTGGGAGACCAGGGCCTTGGAATCCTCGCCCGTGACGGTGACGTTTCCGGAGGCACCGGTGTCCGCGTTCGGAGCGGTCTTGAGCGTGCCGGGCTCGGCCACGGGCTGAAGCTTGCCTTCGTCATCGTAGGCGTAGCCGTAGGCCGCGCCGTCCTTGACCTCGAGGTCACCGGCCTCAAGGGCGTCGGAGACGAGGGTGGAGACCTTGTCGCCGTCAGCAGTGCCCGTGGCACCCGCGACGGAGACGGTGCCCGCGACCTTGGCGGGGCTGCCGTCCGCATCCGAGTTCACCTCGGCCGCGGCGCCGCCGCTGACAATCAGATCACCCGCGATGTCGGCGCCTTCCGCATAGAGGGCGGAGACCACCTTCTCATTGGTCGTGGGATCGGTGTAGTAACCGCTCACAGTCACGTCGCCGGAACTGTCCTCGTCCGCGTGCGTGATGATCTTGCCGCCCTCGGGGTTGCCGTCCTCGTCGAAGCCGAAGGTCGAGCCGCCGAGCACGTCAAGATCGCCCACCTCGGTCTCGCCCGTGACGAGCATCGAGGCGCCGTTGTTGACGGAGGCGTCCTCATAAGTGGTGTCCTCGGCCGTGGGGTCGAGCGCGGTCGTGAGCGAACCGGCGATGAGCTTCGACTCGTCGGGCACGGTCGCCTCTTCCGTGTTGTCGCCCACCATGACGCCGCCCGCGGCAGCGATGGCGCCGTCGGCCGCTTCCGTGGCCTCATCGCCCTCGGCGATGAAGCTAGCGCCGTCCGTGAGCTTGAGCAACCCGTCAAGGTCCGCCGTGCCCACCGTGGCGGTCGAGCCGCCCGTGACGGTGACGTTGTCCGCAGTGAGCTCGCCGCCCACGTCGAGCGTGGACCCGTTGCCATTGCCGTCGCCCTCGACGAGCACGTCGCCGCCGACGGTGGCGTCACCCGTGGTGCCGAACTCGGAGCCGTTCACGACATTGAGGTCTTCGCCGATCGTGGCCTCGGACGCCCAGACCTTGGAGCCGTCGGGCGAGGAGAGCGTCGAGTCGCCGACGTTGACGCTGCCCGTGACGTTGAGC
Source organism: Sutterella sp. (assembly GCF_030539355.1). Classification (GTDB taxonomy): domain Bacteria; phylum Pseudomonadota; class Gammaproteobacteria; order Burkholderiales; family Burkholderiaceae_F; genus Sutterella. The sequence goes on along the minus strand of NZ_JAUNSF010000077.1, from coordinate 9,576 downwards.
GCGCCGCCGATGGTCGGGTCTCCGCCCTCCGTCTCGGACTCGGCATAGCCGAAGGTCGAGCCGTTCGACACGGAGAGGTCGCCGCCGATCGTCGACGCGCCCGTGGCGAGGAAGTCAGCGTTGTCCTCGATCACGGCGTCGCCGCCGATCTTCGCGTCACCGTCGACCGTGTGCGAGGTTTCGATCGCACCGGTCTCATCGCCCGAGAGGGTATAGCCGTCGGTATAGAGGCCGCCAGTCGTGTCGATGTTGGCGCCGGCGTTGACGTCGACCGAGGTGAGCGGGCTCTCGGAGTCGCCGAGCGCGCCCGTCGTGTAGTCGGCCGCCAGAGTGGAGCCGCCGCTCTCGAGGCCGTTGAAGACGACATTGTGCTCGTCGCCCTCGTCGCCGTTCGTGATCGAGCCGATCACGCCGCCGTTCGTGAGCTCGAGCGTGGTGTCATTGCCGTAGAGCTTCACATCCGCCGGGGAACTGCCGTCCGCGCCGGTGACGAGATTGTCCGTGTCGCCATCGGCATTGCCGGAGAGCGTCAGGTGAGTGGTCTGGTCACCCGCGACGCCGTCCTCGCCGACGTCGCCCACCTTGAGGAAGCCGTCGGTGTTGGTATCGTCAAGTTCGACGTCATTGAGGCTGATGGTGCCGGTGATGTTCTCGCCGGTCTTGACCGGTTCGACGCTCAGATTGACGAAGGAGAGTCCGTCGCCGAGCGCGGCGTAGTCGTTGAGCTCAGAGACGGAGACCGGGTCTGAGCCCGTGCCGTCAACCGTGCCGCGCAGGTCACCCGTGAGGCTGATGCCGGTGAGGCCCGCGAAGGCGTCAAGCAGTTTGCCAAGCGAGGCGAACGACGTGGAGGACGTCTCGGCATCGGCAAAGATGTCGAGGTCATTGAGCCCCGTGAGGTCGAGCGTGCCGGTGCTGTCATCGGCGACGGCGGCGACAAGCGTGCTCGAGAGCGTGCCGGCTGTCGTATCCTCGTCGATCACCTGGGCGGCGGCGACGCTGAGCGTGCCCTTGACTTCAAGCGAGTCATCGGCGACAGCGCCGAGCGTGCCGACGGAGAGCTTCGAGCCCGCGTCAATCGTGACGCCGGTCGCGCCCGTCCCGCCCTCGGCCGCGGAGACAGCGAGGGTGCCGAGCTTGAGATCCGTCTCGCCCGAGACGAGGAGACCGTCGTTGTCGGCAGACGCCGTGACGTTCACAGTGACGTTCGAGAGATTGACCTCGGCGAGCGTGCCGTCCTCGGCGGCCTCGTTGGCTTCGCCAATGTTGAGCGTGCCGATCACGTCGAGCGTCTGGGCATCCGCGTCACCGGCGATGGAGAAGCCCTTCAGTGCCGTGACCGTGGCGCCGCTCGCGACGGTGAAAGCGTTGGCTTCGCCCGCCTCGAGCGTGTTGGCGACGAGTTCGACCGTCGAGCCGTACTCGGCATCGGCAAAGGCGACGGATTCCGCCGCGGTCGCGTCAAGCTGGCCGTAGCCCGTGATCTTGCCGAGGTTGATCGAGTCATCCGCACCGTCGTTGGTCACGGTGAGCGGATCCGAGTCCGTCACCGTGAGGGTGTTGGTCGTCTCGTCAGACGTGCTTGCCGCGCTGCCGAGGCTGATCTTTGCGCTGTCGCCGGCCGTGAGGTTCGCGAGCTGGCTCGCGGAGACCGTGAGGTCGGAGCCGGTGTCGTCGGCGAGCGCAATCGTGCCCGTGTTGCCCTTGGAGCTTGCGTCGTCGAGTGTGATGTTGCCCGCGAGCGTCAGGGTGCCCGCATTGATGAGCGCGCTCGTTTCGCCTGTCTCGTCGGCGGCGAAGCTGATGCTCTGGGCCGTGCCGTCCGAGGCGAGGCCCTTGATGACCGCGTTCTCGCCGGCCTCCACGACGACCTGGGCGCCGCTCGAGACCGAGAGGCCGCCCTGGGCGTTGATCGTGCCGGCATTGGCAGAGCCGGCGCTCGTTCCGTCAAAGGTGAGCTGACCGCCCGTGACTTCCGCGGCGCCCGTGACGGTGACTTCACCGCCCGCGCCGGTCGCGATCTCGCCCGCGCTCTGCTTGAGGGTGCCCGCGACGGTCGTGTCGGCGTTGTCATCCGTGGTGAGCGTGGCGCCCTCGTTGTCCAGAACAAGGTCTTTGACGTTGAGCTCCGAACCCGCTCCGGTGGTCTTGACCTCGGCGGCCGAGACCGTGAAGGTGCCGGCCGTGGCGTTGGTGACGCCGCCCGCGGAAGTGGTGAGCGAGCCGCCGTCGATGTCGTTCGTATCGCCGAGCAGATTGAGCTCGCCCTTGGCGGTGGTCGTGGTGACCACGCCGGCCGTCTGGCTGTAGCTGCCCGAGACGTTGGTGGTAGCTCCTGTGCCGGTGGTGGTGAGACTGCCGCCGGTGAGGCTCGTCGTCGTGCCTTCCGTCGTGTTCAGGTTGAGCGTGCCGCCGGTCTCGGTCGAGACGGAGCCGTTCGACTGGTCATAGGCGCCCGCGACCGTGGTCACGGCATTCGCGCCCGAGGTCTTGAGCGAGCCGCCGTCGATGTCGGCGCTTGAGTTGAGGTTGAGCTTGCCTCCCGTCAGGGTCGAGACATCTCCCGCCGTCTGGGCGTAGGTGCCCGCGACGGTCGTCACGGCGTCGGTGCCGGAGGTGTCAAGCGTTCCGCCCTGGATGCTGGTCTTCTGGCCGTTCAGATTGAGCGCGCCGCCCGTGAGTGTGTCCACGTCGCCCGCGGTCTGGGTGTAGTTGCCGGCGACGTTGGTTTCGGAATCGTCGCCCGAGGTCGTGAGCGTGCCGCCCTTGATCTCGGCGGTTGTGTTGAGATTGAGGGTGCCTGCGCTCTCGGTCGTGACGGTGCCGCTCGACTGGGAGAAGGCCCCTTCGACGGTGGTTGTGGCGCTCGTGTCGGTCTTGAGGCTGCCGCCCGTGGCACCGATCGTTGTGTCACCGTAGATCGTCGTCGTTGCGCTCGAAGAGGTCGTCACCGAGCCGCCGTTGATCTGCAGCTGGGACTTCGTCGTCTGATCGGCCGAGCCGATGATCAGCTGACCGAGCGAGCTCGTCGTGACGGAGCCGGAGGAAGAGGAGCTCGCGGCGTCAACGACGAAGTTCCCGCTCGTCACCTCGGTGACGGCGCCGCTGCCGGTGGTCGTGAGAGAGCCGCCGGTGATCTCGGCGCCGCTCTCCAGCGTAAGAGTCGAGGAACCCGAGGCCCTGTCGGTGAGAACCGAGCCGCCGGTCTGGGTGAGCTTGCCCGTCACCGTCGTCGTCGCGTCCGTGGTGGTGAGCGAGCCCGCGGAGACATTGACCGCGACATCGGTACTGTCGTCTCCGAGCAGCAGCTGACCGGCGTTCACCGTATTGACGGCGCCGCCGGCGACGCTGAAGGTGGTGCCCGTGACCTTGGTGACGGCCCCGGTGCCGGAGGTCTTGAGTTCGCCGCCGCTGATGGTCGCACCGTTCTTGAGGTTGAGATTGCCGCCGGTCAGTGTGCTGACCGTGCCGGTCTTGAGCTCAAGCGTCTGGGCAATGTCGGTCGTGCCCGTGGTTGTGAGGCCACCCTCGATATTGGCGGTGTTGAGCTTCATTGTGCCGGTGCTGTAGGCATTGCCGCCGGTGCTGACATTGAAGCTCGTGCCCGTGTCATCGGCGTCAAGCGTGGATCCGGCCTTCACCTCAAGGGCGCTGCTTGCACCAACAGTGGTATCGCCGTGGATTGTCGTGGTACCCGTCGAGCCGTCGGACCCGAAGAGAACGGAGGCGAGGTCGCTGTCCGTTGTGTTCTCTACAGTCAAATCACCGTAAACCGTGCCGGATTTGATAATGAGCTGCGGCACGCTGTATGAGGCTTCCTGCTCTGTGGTATATGTGACTCCATTATAAGTATATTCATATGTACCAGCATTTTGCTTGGTAACTATAATATTTGCGGAAGAATCCTCACTGCCGACATTCAGTTCATTCACTGTCAGCTGACCGCCCTTGACGGTCAGGCTTTCATAACCGGCAGCGCCATACCAGCCGGTGCTTTCCGCTCCGGTGACATTCAGGGTTCCGACAGTGCTCGCAAGCACTGCATTCTGCCAGTACTGAGGGGTATTAATGGCAGTGTCATCACCAGCAACGATCCGGCCCTGGGTGCTCCATCTTTCTGAGTCAGAAACTGACACCCTGTAGTCAGCCGTTAACGTGGAACTGTTTCCCAAATAGGTGGTTCCTAAAACAGTTACATAGGTGCCTTTGACATAGGCCGTGCGCTCCGTGCCGATGTAGGACGTTCCTTCCAGGCTGATGTTGCTCGCGCCCGTCTGCTCCAGGTAACTGTTCTGAAGGCTAAGGGTACCGGTGTTGTAAAGGCGGAAATTGTAGGGGCAATAGAGGCTTGTATATTCATCCAATATAAGGTCGCCGTAAATATGAACCTGGCCCGTGGTGCTGTGGTTGGTGAGTTTGATGGTCAGAGGGGTGCTGGTTCCATATTGCGAGCTGCTGGCCACACCAGTGCCGTCGGGCTGGATGGTGCCGAGCGAGTAGCCCGTCCCCACGGTGAAGTAATCTTCAAGTTTCGAGCCCTCAGACACATAAATGCCGCCTGCATACCAGGTTCCATATTGAGTCCCTGACGACGTAAAGGCGTAAACAAGGTATGAATCGGTGGCGGAGCCGGTTCCAAAGGAACTTGTCGCCTCGGATTCCGTCTGGGTGAAACCGTAATCCGCGGCGTTCAGAGCGGCAAAGGAATATCCGGCGGTGCCGAGCATTGCCGCCGCAACGGCCGTCGCCACGATTGTTTTCGTTCCCTTGGCCTGCACCGAGCTGGTGGCTTCGTTCACCACCATCAGCGCCTGACGAGCCTTGGACCAGATCACCTTGTAAGAATTGTTCATATCAGGTTTCTCTTGATGTTCGTGCGGAGCTTCTGCGGTGCACCTGAACACATGCCGCCGCTCACGCTTTTTGAGGATTGTGTCCGCCGGCCCGGGGGCCGGATGCCGTTCAGTCGCGTTTGTCGCCCTGGTTGATCTCGCTGCACCCTCCCGGGTACAGGATCACGAACCAAAGAAGAACGATCCCGACAGCAGGAAACGCAAACTCGAGGAATCCGTTTCCGGCTGACCGGCATCGCTCAGCGGCAACATTCCGGCAAGGAGCAACCCGACCTTCAAAGATCACACCTTTGGACTGCATTTCTGGCGCGCAAAAACCCGCTTATTTCCGTGAAAATCAATGTATTCACCGAAACAAACGGACACACATCGCCGAGGTCTATCAGTAAGATACCCCCTCGTCGCGATGTTTTGTCAAGCGCGTTGCCCGTTAGTTCCGAAATGTAAGGGTTAACCCGTATGCATTCGATTTGAGGTGACTCTTCGCCGTCACCTGGTTCGGAGGGCACAGGAGGGAGTTTTGCTGTTCCGGCTTGACAGGGTTGACATTTCAAGAAGGCGATCGAATCAACCCGCCTTCTTAGCTCAAGCCCTCCCGGCAGGCCCTGACCGAATCCCCTCTCCTCAGGGCTGCTTGAACTCCCAACGGGGTCTCAGTCAACGCTTCCGTCGTCCATACGCCGCTGAAGACCCCGGTCAGCGGGACCCGCCCTTCCTGTTGCTGGTATGCCCAGCGACGCGCGTGCCGGAAGTCTTTGGTGTTCCAACGTGTTACGCTGTACGTATGCAGTGATACTCAGAACACGAGGTAATGACCATGGAGAAACTCGTCTCGCTCAACACAAAGATCTCCGCCGAGGACAAGGAGGCCTTCGTGGCCATTGCGGAGTCCCTCGGCATGACGCCGTCGGCCGTCATCAAGGTGTTCGTGAGGAAATTCAACGAGTGCGGCGGCTTCCCCTTCGAGGTCCGCAGATCGCCGAAGTTCAGTCTCAAGGGACAGACCTTTGAGGTGACAAGAAGCAGGAACGGTGTCATCAATCCGCCTGAACCCAAGCGGGACGATGACGACAAGGATGACGTGGACTATTGAGAGATACTGAGGGCGGCGAGGCCCTCCACGGCCCGCCGCCCCTGAGACCGGGGCAAGTTCCCCGTCACCTCCCTCGCCGGCGCTTCAGCTGATGAGCGGCTCGTCCTCCCGCATCATCGGAATGGAGATGAAACAGTCGACCACGCGTCCGAGCACATGGCGCCCGGAGAGGTCGGCGAGGTGCTCGGGCTTCTCGATGTCCGAGACGTAGAGGAAGCTGCCGTCCTCAAGGCGCTTCACCTCCGCGATATCAAAAGGAACGCCGGGACCGCGGTCGAAGACATAGACGTCGTCCACCGTGAACTCGGCCTGGTCGAGGTCAACGAGGAGTTTGCTCCCCTTCAGGACCGTCGGTTCGAGCGCGGCGTCCGCGGCGACGACGACCTGGCCGCGGGCGATGCCGAGCTCCTTGGAAGAGAACTCCCCGCGGGGGCCGAGCTCGAGGCGGATCGTCTGATCGCCGTTCTCGCCGCATCCGTGCAGCATGAAATAGGGTTTGGTCATCTGGAATACCTCCAAAAAAGTGTTGAGATCAGAAAGAACGTGATGGCCGCCGTCACCCCGCCGCCTCCCCCGGGCAGGTTGACGACGACCGGCAGAAGACATGGATCACTCGGAAGCGTCACTCACCTCCTCCAGGGACTCCTCCGCAGGCTCCTGCGGCACCTCGGGCACCTCCATCCCCGGCGGGGGCACGACCCTGACAGTCGCCCTCGCGTCGTCGGCCTCCTCGTCGTCGATGACCTCCGCCACCTCCGGCAGAACCTCAAGGAGCTTCGCGCTGAGCGTGAGCCCGACGTAGTCGAGACCGACTACCTTCAGCCGCACGCGGGTGCCGCGCCTGAGCCTCGGGAGGCCCGGGATGCGCTCGCGCAGCGGCAGGTCATCGAAGCTCACGACGTTGTCCTTCACCACCACGGCGGTGAGGTCGGTCAAGCCCTCCTGCTCGATCCAGCGCAGCGACCAGTAGCGCTTCATCCGGCCTTCGAAGCCGATGAGCACGCCGCTCCGGCTCACGAACCGGCTGATGATGAGGAAGAGCTCGATGTCGTTGTTCCCGTGGTCCGGGGGCTCGCCCCTGAGCGCCCGGATGAGCTGACGCTGGTTGACAAGGTCCACGTAGCGGCGAAGCGGCGACGACATCCACGCGTAGCAGCCGACGCCCATCCTCAGGTGCGGCCCCGGCTGCGAGCTCATCCTCACGAACCCGTCGGTCAGGCTCCTGTAGATGCCCGTATACCCGCGCTCGTCAAGGAACCGCCCCCAGGTCTCGTTCACGAAGATCATGAGCTCGGCGACGAGGCGGTTGACGGGGTCGCTCCTCTCGTCCCGGCGGAAGGAGACGTGCGCCGCCTCACCCTCGCCCTCGAGCATCGGCTCCCACTTCCAGAGGAGATCCAGGCGCTCCGGGTACCCTCGGTATTCCTCGCGCACGGTCTCGCGCATCCTCGCGAACCGCCAGAGCACCTCGATCTCGCGGGCGTGCGGGATCGCGAGCCTCCCCTCCTCGATCATCTCCACGGTCACGGGCGGATCGAACCGGTCGTGGCGCAGGTTCGTCTCGATCATCACGCGCTCGAGCCGCGTTTCGGTGGCGAGCACCGTCATCGTCCCGGCCTCCACCGTTGCGTAGAGCGAGACGCAGGGCACGGCACGGCCCTCGTCAAGGCTCGCCGCCTTGATCCAGTCCTCGGGCAGCATCGTGGTCTTCAGCCCCGGCGCATAGACCGTGCTCATGCGCTCCCGGGCCGCGAGGTCAACGGGGCTCCCCCGCTCGATGATGAGCCCGGGCGCGGCGATGTGGATGCCGATCACGAGGCGACCGTCGCCTAAGAATCGGACGCTCGCCGCGTCATCGATCTCGGTGGTCTCGGAGTTGTCGATCGAGAAGGCGGCGACGTCCGCAAGGGGCAGGTCCCCGAAGGCCGGGGGCTCGGGGAGCTCACCGAACTCCCTGCCCTGCGGGAAATGCTTCCTGAAGAACCTCCCCGTGTGGAGCACCCAGGGCGAGGCGACGAGGCCGAGGTCGAGCATGAGCCGGCCCACCGAGACGCCGCTCAGCTCGGCGGCCCGCCAGAGCCCGCGGTAGTCGAGGCCCGCCCGGCCCGAGCCGAGCGGATCCGCCGCGATCGACTCAGGCACGTCGCCCGCGAGAATGCGCTGCGCCGTCACTTCGATCGACTGACGGCGTTCCTCGGCCGCCCGTTCCTCCGCGAGCCTGCGCTCAATGACCGCCTTCTCGACACGGCGGTACTTCCCCGGCCCCGAGTGGACGAACCAGTCGGGGTTCCCCTCGAGGGCGAGGAGGATGGCCACCAGTTCCACGGGCCCGGGTTTCGTGAAGTACTCCCGGGCCAGGTGCGAATAGAGAAACGCATGCTCGGGCGCGGCCTCCCAGAGGAAGGCCGGGTCCATCTCGCGGGCGACTGCCGCCGCCTCCTCCTGGAGCTGACCGGCGCCGGGCCCTTCGTGCGTGAAGATCACCTGCGGCTTCTTCACCTTGATGCGCCGGCCTCCGGGGAGCTCCACCCTGAAGTCCTTCCAGCCCGTCTCCAGCACCGTCCCCACCTTCGGAACGCCGTCCTCTTCAAATACAATCTGCATACACCTTCCTCCCGGTCCGCAGGCACGCGCGCTTCTGCCCGCGGACACGCTGGTTGATCATCTGCTCCGCTTCCGGGGCGGAACAGCCCATAAGATCAGAATACGGGTGGGTGCACCGTTTGCTGTCGCAGCGATTTGAGGAGGGTCTTCTAAGATTCCATTGACCGGACCGCATCAGCGCCTTCAGCACTGGCGAGGCTTCATCAACTCCTAAAGAATCCTTAGTTGTTCGTAAACCCTCCCTTACAGAATCAAAACGCGAAAAACCGGGGCGGTTTCGTGCCGCTCCGGCCGGAAATTTCGTGATCAGACGGTCTGAAACCGGGGAACCCGGAGCCCTGTTCCTTCAGAGAGCGTCATCGGCAGGACCTGCCCGGCACGCAGTTCAAAATGTGACCTGACGCTCAGGATCCCCTTGATGCGCACCAACGCGACGTCATCCGTGTACGCTCGGCGAGACATTCGGGTGACATAATCGGGCTCACTTTTGCCCTGCCTCGGCGCAGGGCCTGTCTGCATCAATGGGGGAATCAATGAGAACGCTGATCAAGCTGGTCATCATCGTCGCCATCACCGTCGTCGCCCTGCCGATCTATGCCATAGCTCACAGTGAGCACATCTGGTGGATAAGTGCGCCGGTTGCCCTGGCGTGGTTGGCAGCGGTCACCGCGGCATGGAAATGGCAGCCGAAGACCGATGACAGCAAGTTTGACCTTGTCAAAAAACAATAAAACCCTATGTTTGTTGATTACTACAAGGTTCTCGAAATCCCGGCGACGGCCTCGCAGGCCGAGATTCAGAAGGCCTATCGCCGGGCCGCGATGAAATGGCATCCGGACCGGTACAAGGGGGCGGACGCCAATGAGCGCATGGCCTCGGTCAACGAGGCCTACTGCATTCTGAGAGACCCCGAGGCGCGCAGGAAATACGATGCGGAGCTGCAGAGGTATCAAAGCCTGTTCGGTTCCCGGACCTGAGTTTGGGAACTTGAAGCCGATCTAACAAGGGCTGGCACCGCGCCAGCCC
>NZ_JAUNSF010000182.1 GCF_030539355.1 Sutterella sp. | reverse complement strand
GGGAGACGGTACAAGTAAAGTATGCTGCCGCGGACACATAAATTCAATGTCCCAAAAGAGAGAGGGGGAATGTTCTCTGAAAGTGGGGTGCCCTCCGGACGGCGCTATCCGGGCCGGCGACAAGACCGCATCGGATAGATTTCAACTATCGAACTGATAGGATTTTCGGGAACAAATCCGTACATTGATGTTGAACATTGTCCACCATGGACTTTCAGATTTGTTCCCGAACCGGGACCTCCGGCATCCGTTCCCGCCGTCCCCGTCCGCCCGCCGGCAGCGGAAGATCCTGTCACAAAATTCCCGTCCGCCTGCCCCTTCCTTGGGACGCCCCTTGGTACAAAAACAGGTATGGATGCGGTACATTGTCCCCGTGGATCCGGAGACAAAGTACCGCAGATCCGGGGTGCACCGTTCCGCAGAGAACAGGCTGAAATTACTTCAGGGATGCCCCGAAACCTGCCGGTCCGTCTACCTTCAGGGTCCGCGGCAGCAGTGCACATGAATTCATGAGACGGGGGAGAGCGAAATGAATTACCTGAAGAGAACGGTCGAGGCGGCCATTGCGAAGGCCGCCGCCGAGCGGAAGGTCGTGATGATCTCGGGCCTGAGGCAGGTCGGAAAGAGTACGATGCTCCGCAGTCTCTGCGCCGACGGCCGCGCGTACGTCGAGCTCAAGGAACTCACCGCCGCCGAGGCCGCGGCCGACCCGGGGCACTTCTTCGAGTCGCACCCCGCGCCTGCGGTGATCGACGAGATGCAGCTCGCTCCGGCGCTCATTCCGGCCCTCGCCGACTCCGTGGGAAAGAACGATGCCGCAGGGCAGTACCTGATCGGCGCCTCCCAGCGCGGCGACCTCCCCGAGGCCGCCGCCGCGGCGCTTGGGCGAGACATCGCCCACTTCGAGCTCCTGCCCCTCTCTGTCTGGGAGCAGTGCGGCTGGGGCGACCGCCAGGTGCGCTACCTCCCCGGTCCCGAGGTCTGGGAGCCGAGGCTCTTCCGCCGCGGCGTGCTCGACACCTGGGAGTCCGTCTGGGAAGGGGGCCTGCCCGCCGCCCGCACCCAGGACTGTGAGGAGCGCACGCGCGGTCTTGACGCGATGATCGACGCCTGGATCGACCGCGACGCCGCGGGTCTCACCCGCATCGACAAGCGCGTGGGGTTCAGGAAGTTCCTGCGAGCGCTCGCCTTCCACTCGGGCCAGGCGCTCAACTTCGCCTCCATCGGCGCCACGGCCGGCATCAGTCCGGAGACGATCCGCCGCTGGTACCCGATCGCCGAGGCGACGGGGCTCGTCAAGGTTCTCCCCGCCTTCCCGGGCGAGGTGGGAAAACGCCTGCAGAAGACCCCGCGCTACTTCATGGTGGACACGGGGCTCATCGCGCACCTGCTCGGCATCGCGTCGCCCGTGGAGATGGCGCGCCATGCGATGGCGCCCAATTTCCTCAAGACCTTCTTCGTGATCGAGCTCATGAAGAGCTGGCTCCACACGGGCGCCGTGCCGAAGTTCAGCTACATGCGCGACAACAAAGGGTTCGAGGTCGACCTCGTCATCGAAAACGAGGGGAAGTGCCACTGCGTCGCGCTCACCACCTCACGCAAGCCCGCGGACCCCGAGGTGAGGTGCCTCAAGTGGCTCATCGAGAGCGGAAAGCTGCCGCTCGGGATGTGCGCCGTGATCGGTCTCACGGACGAGCCCTACATGGTGAGCGACAACGTCGTCGCCCACAGCATCTGGGACATCTGACGCGCAATCGTCAGCGCTCAGGCGAAGAGAAGGGCAGGGCCCGGCGTCCGTCGTGACGGCCGGGCTTCTTCATGCCGCAGACAATAAAAATGGGCGCCTTTCCTATGCGTAGTCCTGGGAGGAGGTGGACGGCGGAGCATGAGGAAAAGCGCCCGAGTGGAGCACGGTCATTCGTCACGCTGAGGCTGGGAGGAGGTGCCCCGCGGTGTCCCGTGCTTCAGGGCATATTCTGCCAAAAAAATTTTTCCCGTGTGTAAAAACCTCTTTCAGAATTTTTCAAATTTCACCTGGAGGAGGGGAATCAGCCGCCGGGAACCCTCGGTTTTCCCGCCCGGGCCGCGCCGGGACACCGCCGCAGGAAACCGGCGTTTCCCCGTACAGCACGCCCCGTTGATTTCCTGTTTACAGATGGATCGCATCGGTCCGCAGCATTTCAGTCCCCTCCCTTCCCGGGCTCCCGCCGCGGGCGACGGGCGTCGTCAGTGCGGATTAGCCGGCGGTCGTCTATCCCCGACCGTGACTTCTGAATTTATTAGTTGCATATTCGCAAAAGCTCCCGGCCCCGGGATGCGGCGACCGCGGCGCGCGTCCAACACGGCCGGGAGCGCGGAGCCCGGCGGGGCCGGAGCCGCCGGAGGCAGGGGGACGCGGGCAGGCCGGCCGGCCCGTGCGCGGCAGGACCCTCTGGGCTCCCCGCGAAAAAAAATGGTTCTTCGCTGTTAAGAGTGGGTTGATCTGAGGCTACCACCTTCGG
>NZ_JAUNSF010000181.1 GCF_030539355.1 Sutterella sp. | reverse complement strand
TTCAGACGCCGGGCATCCCGCGCGTGCGGCACTTGATCAAAAGGCGTATTCACACCGTCGGAAAGCGGTGTCATAATTTGGATATAGACAGCCTTCTCAGGCATGTCTTGAAACAGTCATCAGAACCGGTGGAGTTCTCGATCATGACAAAGTCCCTCACGAATCCCGTCGCCATGCATCTCAGGCTCGAGACTGACACGGGCCGCCAGTCGCTCTACCAGGAGTACCACGGGATCGAGCTCACGATCCACGAGGTGCACGCCATCTCCCGCGTGCAGACCTCGATCTACGGCGGCAGGACCGTGCTCGACTTCCTGATGACGCGCCCCGACGGCGCGGCGAGCGAGGAATTCAAGGAATACCTCGAGAACAACTGCGCCGGCCTGATGGACGAGAAGAGCGCCCGGGAGCTCAGCTCCAGGAAGGGCGGCGAGGCCGCGAAGCTCATTGACGCCGTCGCCGAGGCCCGCGAGGAGTTCGAGCGCATGCACACGGGGCTCGACGAGGAGGAACTCCTGCGCGAGCTCTCGATCCTCTTCCCCTATGAGCCGCTCTTCAATTCGAGGAAGCTCAACTGAAACGCGCCTGAGCCCTGAAGGTTAAGGGCCTCAGACTGGCAACCGACTGGAACCGAAGGCTGTCCGGATCACCCGGGAAAGGTCTTCGGTTCTTTGCTGTCATTCGGAGGTCGATCCGTCTTCCTCGCCCTCGAGGGGCGCATTGAGATCGAACTCCACCCCGCGGGTGAGTTCAATGATTTCCCGGACCTGGTCCTCGTTCACGGGGATCAGCCTTGAAGGGTTTGCCTCAATGTCCCGGGAGATGAATCCGAGCCAGGCGCCGAGATGGAGGTCCTCGCCAGCCGCAGCCTTCATGGCCGCAGCCAGCTCGGTGAGGGGCAGGGGATCGGCGGCGTCGGAGCGCCCCCCGGCATTGTCATCTGTGACCCCGAGGGGAATCCTCGCGGATCCTGAATCCTCTGCCGTCATTACATTCTCCCTGTTGGTCAATGTTGCTGTCCGAGCGACAGTCTACAGCGTATTGACGGAGCAGGAAAGCGCCGGTAAATGACGTACTCAGTCCAGGATCCTGTTCCTCAGCCCCGGGAGCGCCATCGCGCACACCGGCAGGAGCCAGAGGAAGCAGGCCGCCGGGATGCAGGTCACCGGCGCCCCGATCGAGGTGAGCGGCACCGCGCAGGCGATGGACCACGGAATGAGCGGTGCGATCACGATCGCGGTGTCCTCGAGCGCGAGCGCCATGCGCTGGCGATCGGGCTCCACGTCGCGGCAGAGCTCGCGCGTGAGCATGGTCGGGATCACCTGGTTGCAGCCCACGACCGACGTGACCACCGACGACGCCGTGATCGCGCCGAAGGGCGTGAGCTTCTTCGCGAGCGCCGGCATGTGTCCGCGGATCCCCGAGAGGAGCCCCGTCGCCTCGAAGATCCCCGAGTAGGTCGAGGCGATGAGCAGAATGCCGCAGACATTGAACATCGAGACGAGCCCGCCGCCGTTCATCATGTGGGCGATATCAGCTTCCCGGGCGGTGAAGCCCGTCAGCAGAAACCGGGCGAGGTCCGCGGCCGGCGTTCCCTGGACCCACATCGCCACGCCCACGGCTGCGAAGATGCTCGCCGCCATGCAACAGCGGATCGAGATGCGGAAGAAAACGAGCCCGAAGAGCACCGCGGCCGGGATGAGCGTCGCGAGCGAGAGATCGAACTCGCGCGCGAAGAGGGCGGTCACGTCAAGGGTCTCGCCCTTCGCGGGGAAAAGGAAGCCCGCGGCCGCGTAGATCGCGCAGGCGAGAAGGAAGGGCGGCGCGCCGGTCAGGGCCATCAGGCGCACGTTCTTGTAGAGGCTCGTCCCTGTGATGGCGGCGACGAGCGAGGCGCTCGTCGAGACGGGCGAGCACCGGTCACCGACATAGACGCCCGACAGAATCGCTCCGCCCGCGAGGATGGGCGAGATGCCCATCGCATCCGTCATCGTCATCGAGATCACGCCCATCGTGGCCGCGGTGCCGTAGGAGGTGCCGGTGAGGACCGAGAGGAGGGCGTTGAGCACAAAGGCGAGCACAAGGGCCGAGCCCGGGGTGATCAGGTCCGTGAAGAGGCTCACGAGGGTCGCGATCGTCCCCGAGGCGCGCCAGGAGGCCGTGAGCATGCCGATCAGTAGGAGCGCGATGATGATGCCCGAGGTCGTCTTCAGACCCTGAATCGCCGGGACGCGCATCTTCTCGAAGGGCACGCCCTTCGCGAACCCGTAGCCCACGAAGAGCGCCAGGCCGAAGGCGAGCGCAAGGAGCACCGGGAGCCCGAGCACGAGGCAGGCGAGAAGGCCGAGGCAGAAGAGGCCGATGACGAGGGTCGGAGACATGGCGGGCAAGAGGCGGAATTCAGACGGGGAGAGGGACCCGAAATGTCAAGCTTAGGCATCCGCAGCCGCGGCCGCCTCAGCAGAAACGGCATGCCATCTGCCTGTCCGATCAAGCGCCGCCGTTCGGTCG
>NZ_JAUNSF010000076.1 GCF_030539355.1 Sutterella sp. | reverse complement strand
GGATTTTTGAGAGAAATGACAGAAACCCGTCAGACTCCCGTCGTCACGATCGCGCTCGAGGCGCGGAGCGGCACCCCGTCAGAGCACGCCACTCAAGCGCTCTTCCTCGCGCTTCTTGGGCGAACTTCGGAAGCCCCGGAGGAGACACCCGCCCCGGGCGTGAGAAGGCGCTCCGGCGTCGTCACGATCGGCGACAAGGCCCGCGACACCGCCCGCATCGTCCTTGACGAAGTCTCGCCGGCGGCCGCCCGCGAGGGCGCCGCGCGGCTCATCCGCACGACGCCGCTCCTCGTCGCCGCGCTAGGCAGCCCCGAGGGCGCTCCCGCGGCGGAGGTCCTCGCCACGGACGAGTGGGACAGCCCGATGAACTTCCTCTCGCTTGAGGACGCGGCGCTCCTCGAGCGCATTCCCGTGAAGGGCGGCCACGAGGCCCCCGCGCGCACGGAGTGCCCCTGGGCCGGCAAGGACTTCTTCCCGACGCCGCCCGGCGCCGCCGCCTTCATCCGTGTCTCGGGCGGAGGCGAGGAACTCCCCGCACGCGCGGCCCGGATACTGCTGCGCGCCGCAGGGATCCTCCTGAGACGGCTCGACATCTCCCGCGCCCGCGCGGCCGAGGGGCCGGCGCTTGAGGCAAGGCTCCTGGGCTCCTGAGACCCGGCCGCACGACCAGAATTTTTCAACCACCGACTTCTACTACAGCTTCAAGGAGGCAACATGCCCACGATTCAGCTCCCCGCACCCGCCGCGCTCACGATCACGCTTGAGGAGGCGCTCCGCCGCCGCCGCACGAACCGCGACTGCACCGCCGAGCCCCTCACGGACGCCGAGCTCTCCGCCCTCCTCTGGGCCTCGGCCGGCATCACGAGCGAGGACGGCCGCCGCACGACGCCGTCGACCCTCGACCTGCGCGCCGTGACGCCCTATGTGCTGCGCGCCGACGGCGCCTGGCGCTATGACGCCGCGACGAACACCCTCGAGCAGACCACGGCCGAGGACGTCCGCAAGGTCTCGACCGCCTACCAGTTCGAGTACGTCGAGAAGGCCCCGGTGACGATCGTCTTCGTCGCCGACCAAGAGCGCGCCAAGAACGCCCGTCCGACCGGCGTCTACGTCGACTCGGGCACGATGGGCGAGAACTGCTACCTCACGGCCACGTCGCTCGGCCTCGCCGGCACCATCCGCGCGTCCTTCGACCATGACCAGCTCCGTGAGGCGATGAAGCTCGCCGCCCACCTTGAGCCGATCGTTCTCTTCACCTGCGGCCGCCCCGCCTGATTGAAGAGTCTCCGTCCCGGGGAGCGCCGGCCGCCGCGCTCCCACGGGCGGATTTCCTTCGAAACAGCCGCGAACGGTCTGCAACATACCGTTTCTGACGCGATTCACCGCCCGCACGCCGGGCGGTTACACTTTGAGGAAGCGGAACACACTTGTATCCGTGTTCACTTCTCTCTTGAAGAAGGAGGCCGATCATGTCAGGAACCACCCGTCGCAATCTTTTCCGTGCCGCGGTTGCCGCCGCCTTCGTCACCGCCTCGCCGCTGGCGTCCGCCGATCTAGCGCAGACCCTGAACGGCGTCCTTCAAGCGATCCTCGGCAGCGACGAACCCGGTCCCCGGCCTCCCGAGCCGAAGCCCGAGCCGAAACCCCAGCCGAAGCAGCCTGAGCCGCGCCGCAATGAACCGAGGCAGCCCGAGCCCGCCCGCGGCGGCAGTCAGCCCGGCGGCCAGAGGGAGCCTCAGCGTCAGCAGCCTCAGCAGCAGCGTCCCGGCGGACAGCAGCAGCCCCAGCAGGGTCAGCAGCAACAGCGCCCCGGGAATCAGGGACAACAACAGCAGCAGCGCCCAGGCAATCAGGGACAGCAACAGCAGCAGTCCCAGCAGCAGCGCCCGGGCAGCCAGGGCCAGCAGAGCGGAGGTCAGCCTCCGCGGGGCGGCGGCCAGCCCCGCTGACCAAAACTCCTGAGGTCTGAAGATCTCCACGTGCCGGCAGTTCGTGAGAACCGCCGGCACACGCGTCTTCGGGATCGTCCAATACCGTACCGGTGCGCGGCAGTGACGGATAATTGACGCTTCCGATTTCCTCTCAAACTGCCCGAAGCTGCCGTGCGCCGACTCGCCGCCCTCTTCTCCCAGATCCTCCTCAGATTCCTCGAAGCCTCCCGCGGGCGCATCGCGCTCGCGGCGCTCGTGATCGTGCTCGCCGCGGCCGCGGCGGCCTGCGTCGAGCGCTTCTCGGACCGCCCCTTTGACGCGGACCTCGCGGCGCTGCTCCCCACGAGCCTCGCGCCGGAGCTTGACCCGGCGCTTGAGAACGCGCTCAGAACCCGCCTCACCGGCGAGTCCGCGCAGGCCGTGATCGCGCTCGTCACCGTTTCCGGAGATCCCGGAAGCGAGCAGTCACTCGCGGAGATCGCGCGCGGCGCCGCTTTGGCCGCGGAGAAGGTGCTCCTCTCCAGCCCGGCGCTCACCGCTTCGCCCGCCGCTGCCGTGACGGGGCTCCCCCAGCTTCCGGAGGCCGCGGGGCGGCTCCTTACCGAAGCGGACCGAGCGGCTCTGAAGAAGCTCACCGCGCTTCCCGAGGCACAGGCGCGGGCCGCCCTCACGCAGCGCGCGGTCGCCTGCCTCTCGTCGCCCGCCCCCAAGGCGCTCGGCTTCTCGCGCGACCCCTTCTGCAGCTTCGACAAGTGGCTCGCCGAGCGCCTCACCGCGCTCCCGTGGCGCCGCACCGAGGAGAACGGCCGCGCCTGGCTCGAGGTCCCGGGCGAGGACGGCTCCCGCACCGTCGTGCTCCTCTTCACCGCCGATCCCGCACAGGTCTCCTCCGGCAGCGCCGGTCTCACGGCGACCGTCAAGGACGCCGAGGCCGCCGCAGCGGCTTATGTGAGCGAACGCTCACCCTCGGCCCGCGCCGAGCTCCTCGCCGCCGGCGTCCCGCTCTTCACCGATGTGATCGCCGCCAATGCCCAGAGCGAGATCACTCTGATCAGCGTCGTCTCCACCGTGGGCGTCGTGGTCTTCGCCTGGCTTCTCTTCGGCCGCTTCTCCACCATCATCTTCATGGCCGCGACCGTCGCCGCGGGCTTTGCGATCGCCATGGGCGCGTCCTTCGCGGTCTTCGGCACGCTCTCCCTCGTCACCTTCGTCTTCGGCGCAACGCTGATCGGCGTCTCGATCGACTACTCCTCGCACTGGTTCGCGCTGAGGCGCCCGGAGGAATCCGCCAGGGACCGCCGGCGCAGGCTCCTCGCGCCGCTGCTCTGCGCCGCGGGGTCCTCCGCCGCCGCCTACCTTGTGCTCGCCGTGACGCCGCTCCCGGGCCTCAAGCAGATGGCGGTGCTTGCCGCCGCGGGCCTCATCGGCACGCTCTTCTGCGTGCTCGCGGCGCTTCCCTTCGTCGAGCGCTTCGCCCCGAAGGGCGACACAAAGCTCCTCGGGTGGCTCGAGCGGACGCTCCCTCGGATTCCGAGGCTCACGGCAGAGACCCTGCGCGCACCGATGAAGTCACCCGTCACGGCGGCGCTCCCGGTTCTCTTCGTCGTGCTCCTTGCCGTGGGGCTCCCGAAGCTTGAGTTCGCCTCGGGCGTGCGGGACCTGCAGGCCGCGCCGCAGTCCCTTCTTTCCGCTCAGCAGGCCGTCGCCGCGCGTCTGCGCATTGCCTCGCCCGCCCAGGCCTTCGTGGTCGAGGGCCGGACTCTTGACGAGGCGCTCGCGCGCGAGTCGAGCCTTAGGCAGGCGCTCGCCGCGGACCCGGCGCTCAGGGGCGTCACGCCCTCCGGGCTCTCGGAGTGGCTCCCGGGCCTCGCCGCGCAGGAGAGCGACCGCTCACTCACCGTGAAGGCGATCGAACTCGCCGGCCCCGGCATCGAGGCGCTGCTCGGCGCCCAGCCCGAGGGCCCGGGGGAAAAGCCGCTCACGCTCGCCGCGATTGCCGCGACACCCGTGGCCGAGGCCGCGAACCGCTTTGTGCTGAAGGACGACGCGTCCGGCGCGGCGCTTCTGCTCACGCTCGCCGGCGTGACGCAGCAGTCGCTCGCGCCCCTTCATGCCGCCGCGGCGAAGGCCGGCGACGGCGTCCATTTCGTTGACATCACGCGCGGGATGAGCGAGGGACTGTCGCTCTACCGCGACCGCGTGCTCACGCTCCTCGCGCTCGGGCTCCCGCTCCTCTGGGCCGCGCTCACGCTGCGTTTCGGCCGGGCGAGCTGGCGCGCCGTGCTCCCCTCCGCGATCGGCATCCTCACCGCGGCCGCCGCGCTTGGAGTGACCGGCCACCCGCTCACGCTCTTTGCCGCGCTCGCGATGACGCTCCTTCTCGGCCTCGGCGTCGACTACGGTATCTTCCTCACCGGAAGCCCCAACGACGGCCGCACCGCAGCCGCAGTGCTCTTCTCCGGGGTGACAACGATGCTTTCCTTCGGGCTGCTGGCCTTCTCCGCGACGCCCGCGCTCACGGTCTTCGGTCTCACGGTGCTCACGGGCCAGATCGCCATCTGGATCGCGACGCCGCTCCTGAGACCGCGGGAGGGCGCGACAGCGGAAGCTACGCCGAAAGTCTGACTTTCCGGCCCGTCATGCGGTGCCGCAAACCACTAATATCGGAATTCCGACGCCCGTGGTCCGAGACTTCTCCTCAGATCCCGCCCGAAAATCTCCCTCACCCCCTCCCGGAGGTCCGCAACATGCAGTATTCCCGCCGCCGCACGCTCCTCGCGATTTCGCTCTGCCCAGCGCTTCTTGCCACGGGCTGCGCCGTCACGTCCGGGGACCAGGGAACGAAGAGCGCACCGATCCGTTCGGCGAAGGAAAAGTCCGCAGGCAGCACGAAGGCTCCGGCGCCGAAGAAACCCGCCGAGCCGACGCTCCCGAAGATCGTCGATGACGGCGGGATGGCCCCGAGGTTCCTCCCTGCGGTCCGGAACGCCCCGTCGCGGTCGCTCGACCAGCAGATCCGGATCCGGTTCCTCCCCAAGGCCGTGGAGGCCGGCGCCCCGGATTCGGTGCCGACGCTCCGCGCGCTCGTTGTCACGGATCCCTCCGGCGTCAACGCCGTCTTCACCGCCATGGGCATGACGGTCTGGACGTTCAAGTGGGACGGCGTCAAGATCGATGAGTCGAGAAGCCCGAGGCTGCCGCATGAGGTGGATGCGAGAAAGCTCCTGAGGGACCTCACCTTCACGCTCTGGCCCGCCGAGCACGTGAAGAGCGCGCTCACGAGCGACCTTGCGATGGAGGTCCGCAGGGGCGAGAAGCGGGAGACGCGCGTGCTCCGCAGAAACGGAAAACCGATCCTCGGCGCGCTTATTGAGAAGCGCGCGAAAGGATCGGTCATCACGATCGAGAACGCGATCGAGGGCTACGCCCTCACCATTGAGTCGGCCTCTTAAAAAAGGCCCAAACAACCCTCCTGGCGCCGCGGAATTCCGCGGCGTCAGTTTTGAACGACTTTAAACTGCGTCCGAGCCGTCCACGGCGTAGAAGGGCTCGTCCTGGGCCGAGGTGAGGAGGTCCTGCACCCACTTCGGACGCGGCAGGTGCGCGCCCTCGCCGTCGGCGTATCGCATCCAGTCATGCACGCCCTGGAGCGCGTCGACCGCGAACGTCATGAAGTCGCCGGAGCGGCGGTACCCTGCCTCGCTCTTCAGTTCCGCGAAGAGGCCGTCGAGCGTCACCGTCGAGGTGCGGATCACCTGCGCGACATGCGTGTTGCGCCCGGGGAGCGGAATGGTCGTCATGAGCTTCCCGTTCTCCTCTGAGAGCGTGCCGTAGTAGAGCGACCACGTGAGGAGCAGCGCCTTCAGGCGGTCCATCGCCGGCAGGAGCCCGATCATCGCGAAGCCGATGCGGTCCGTGAGGTTGATGAGCTCGTTCTGCGCGAAGACGATCTTGAGGTAATCCACCGACTCATGCCAGAGCGTCTCGTGCGTGACCCTGTGGTCAATGACGAGAAGCTTCGTGTGGGCGAGCGCCTGATAGCGCCCGATCGCGGGACGTCCCGTCATGAAGTTGAGGTTGCCCGAAGCCAGCCGTCCGGCTGAGGAGAGCGCCATGGCGCCGGCGCCCGCCTGTCCTTCAAGTGTTGCAACGATGCGGCCCGTGAGGCCCGAGAGCACGAAGACGAAGTAGTGGTGCCTCACCTGCACGTTCGGGCAGATCCAGTCGCCCGGGAGATACTCGTGCACCTCGCCATGTTTCGCGAAATGACGTCGCGCCGTGGCCTCAAGCGGCGGGCAGAGCCAGGGAACGATGGGGACGCGCGGTCCGGAAAGGTCCGGCCAGGGACCGGCGAAACGGCACTGAGACGTGGCCTTATACCATTCGGCGGAGAATCTTCTCATTTGGTACTACTCATTTGTAAGCATGCAACTATGCCTTTTTATCTATGTCAAGGTAGGAGAAACGCTAACACATTGTACCTAAGCAGTTGGGTGTATTCCGCGAAGAGATGAATTCAAACTTACGGTCATGCAGCAAGCGAGGCTCTCACCCGAAGGGAGAGTGACGCAGGAACCGATTCAACTCGGAACTCGTGTTCCTGCGGCCGGGCCCGCCGAAAGCATATTTCATCTTAGGAGAAGCAAACATGTCCACTGAAATTTCCCGCCGCAAGCTCTTCGGCGCCGCCACCGCCGCCGCCGTCGGTTCCTTCTCGTTCGTGAAGACCGTTTCCGCTGCTGAGGCGAAGGACATCAACTGGAACGAAACGAAGAAGTTCGTCATCGTCGGCACCGGCTTCGCCGGCCTCGCCGCCGCCCTCGAGGCCCAGAGCCTCGGCATGAAGGCCGATGAGATCCTCGTCCTCGACAAGATGCCGGTCCCGGGCGGCAACTCCATCATCAACGGCGGCGCCGTCGCCGCTGCCGGCACCGACATGCAGGAGAAGGAAGGCATCAAGGACAGCCCGGACGTCCTCTACCGCGACATTCTGAAGGCCGGCGGCGGTCTCGCCCATCCGGAACTCGCCCGCCGCATCGCCGACGAGTGCGTCGAGAACTTCTACTGGCTCCGTGACAAGATCGGCGTTCAGTTCAAGGCCGTCACGTACCATGGCGGTCACTCCGTCCGCCGTTCGCACGCCGTCACGAACAACTCCGGCTCCGGCTTCATCAACCCGATGCTCGCCAAGCTCAAGGAACTCGGCATCCAGCCGCGTCTGCGCTGCATCGTCGACCAGATCATCGTGAGCGACAAGGGCTGCGTCCTCGGCGTCAAGGTTCGCAACAACTATCGCTTCGGCCGTGAGAACTCGGGCAAGGAAGCCTACATCCGCGCCACGAACGGCGTGCTCCTCGCCGCCGGCGGCTTCTCGCAGAACGTCCAGATGCGCATGTCGCACGACCCGCGCCTCACGGATGCCTTCACCTCCACGAACCATCCGGGTGCCACCGGCGAAATGATCCAGGAAGCCCAGGAGATCGGTGCCAACACCATCCAGATGGACTGGATCCAGCTCGGCCCGTGGACCTCGCCTGACGAGTCCGGCTTCGGCGTCGCCCCGCTCTTCGTTGAGTCCGCCGTCGGCTACGGCCCGATGGTCGATCCGGCCACCGGCAAGCGCTTCATCATGGAAACCGGCAACCGCAAGGTCCGTGCTGACGCCATCGTCGCCATCGGCCATCCCTGCGTGATCTACACCTCGCTCGAGAACGCCGAGGCCGTGATCATCGGCAAGAACATGACGCAGGAAATCTATGAGCGCTCGCTCAAGAACGGCGTCGTCAAGAAGTACGACAACCTCAAGGCCATGGCTGATGACCTGAAGATCCCGTACGAGCAGCTCCTGAAGACCCACGAGACCTTCAACGGCTACATGGCCGCCAAGAAGGACCCGGACTTCAACTGCATGTTCTTCGACAACTCCAAGCCGATCGATCCGAACAAGACGATCCTCGCCTGCCGTCTCTGGCCGCGCGTCCACCACTGCATGGGCGGCCTCGAGATCAACAACAACTCCGAGGTTCTCTCGGTCCGCGGCAAGCCGATCCCCGGCCTCTACGCCGCCGGCGAGATCACGGGCGGTGTGCACGGCATGGTCCGTCTCGGCACGGTCGCCGTTGCTGACTGCATGATCTTCGGCCGCGTCGCCGCTCGCTCGGCCGCGAAGTTCAAGGGCTGCTGATCGGCAAACCCTGAGGCAGAACCTCTTCCATGAGGATCTGCCTCACTGAGACCCCAAACTCTCCTGCCCTGAAGGCGCCGACAGACCGGTATCACGCGAAGAAGTGAACCATCTGCCGACGCCCGAGGGGAAAAGGTAGAAAACAAAACATAACGAACCTCGGAGATCCTTCCCATGAAACACCTCGCCCTGATCCTCGCGAGCGCTCTGCTTTTCTCGACTGCTGCCGTTCAGGCTGCGGATTTCGGTGCCGATCGTCACGTCGCGCGCGGTCTTGAGTGCAAGACCTGCCACGGCGCTGACATGAAGAGCCCGGAGTTCCCTGATCAGGAAGTCTGCCTGCAGTGCCACAAGCGCGAAAACGTCGCTGAACGCACGAAGGCCCTGAATCCGAACCCCCACACCGCTCCGCACAACAACGACTGCGTGCTCTGCCACTACCAGCATGAGCCCGAGGACAACTACTGCGCCCAGTGCCACAAGTTTGATTTCAAAATGAAGCACTGATCGAGCCGGGATCATGGAAGGGCAGGGGTTCCCGATCCCCGTCTCTCCGGTTCACCCGTTTTGAAACTGGCTTCGCCGCCGTCACAACCCGCGCGGCGGCGGGTCAAACCAAAAGAAGCGTGCTGAACAGATTCTCTGCTCGTTCGATTACCCGGCCCGTCCGGGTATCGGCGTATCTGCTCAGCCCGTCATCACTGTCCCACCAACAGTGAAAAACAACTCAAGGATCAAAGAATCATGAAAAAGTCTCTTCTGACTCTCGCCGTTCTCTCCGGCTTTGCCGCCGCCTCCATGGCCGCTGACGTCCAGGTCTACGGCCTTATCGACACCGGCCTCACCTACTATCACACCGATGCCGACAAGGCCGGCGTTGACAGCACCGATGAGCTCAAGATGACCACGGGCCAGGAATTTGGCCCCCGCTTCGGCCTGCGCGGCACCGAGGACCTCGGCAACGGCTACAAGGTCGGCTTCGTGCTTGAGAACGGCTTCAACTCCGATGACGGCCAGCTGACTCAGTCCGGCAAGATCTTCGGCCGCGAGTCCAACGTCTACGTCACCGGCCCGTTCGGTGAGGTTCGCTTCGGCCTGATGCCGGTCTTCGGCAGCACGCTCGGCGCCAACGGCCTCTTCCGCGCGATCGATGTGCTCTATGCCAACACGACCTCGGCCTTCGGCTCTGGCCACGCTTCCGCCTCGAAGTGGACGCGCGTCAACAACGCCATCAGCTACAAGACGCCGACCTTCGCCGGCCTGACGGGCTATGCGATGTACTCGATGAAGAACGACTCGGATGATGGTGCTGAAAACAAGACCACCTCTGAGCGCTATGCCTCTCTCGCCGCGCGCTACCAGAACGGTGCCTTCGAGGCCATCGTCGTGGGCGACATGACGATGTACGCCGGCAATGACAAGAACAACGGCGACGACGGCATGACCTGGACCGTCGGCGGCAACTACACCTTTGACAACCAGCTCAAGGTCATCGCCTTCGTCCAGTGGTTCAAGGATCAGCAGCTCTCTCGTGCCGGCATTATCGCTGACGGTCTTACGCAGCACCTCGGTGCTGCCACCTATGGCTACGTTGACGGCCTGGGCTACAGCCTCGGCGTGAACTACCCGATCGGCGGCGGCGTTGCCAAGGCCCAGGTTGCCTACCGTGACATGGAGAACCAGAACGACGTCGACTTCAAGCGCCTGACTCTCTGCGCTGGCTACGACTACGCCTTCACGAAGCGCACCTCCGTCTACCTCATGGGCGGCTGGACGCAGGAGAAGATCGAGTCCGCCACCATCGACGCCAAGCCGAGCGGCTACGAGCTCACGACGGGCATCCTGCACCGCTTCTAATCCGCTGTCAGAAGGCTGCGGACAGACAGGTTTCCTGAAACGCCTGCCTCACGCAGCCTGACAGAATGAGGCGAAAGGCTTCGGCGGAATCGTGCACCCGCCGAAACCCCACAAAGATCAAACGGAAAGTCGTCCGCGGCTTTCCGTTTTTTCTTTTCCGCAGCCCTTCCGGCTCCTCTTCTCCGGTGCCGCACGGGACCACCCAAAACTTTTGAAACGGCGACGAGGAAATTACAACAAGTTGGACAGTTGCCTCTCCAGCCATCCCGCCGGGCTGGAAAACGTTGGAAAGCGCTCTTCAGATCCGATCTGAGGAGCGTTTTGTTTTTTATGGGGAATCCTTCATTTTCTGTCCCCCAGACCCGATAGACGTCATGTGCATGAGGCGGCTCTCGGTTGCGGCTCCTTATTGGATGCCTTCAGACTGATCGACGCGTCCGGTGAAACGGACGCCCTCAAGAGACCATCTCAGTCCGCCGGCTGAGAGGTCAGACAACAAGTTTTCGCGGGGTCCGGTCAGTCATGGAGTCCCCCGGACCGTACGTGATCCGTTCCCTCACGGTCCGGGGCCCCTTCAGACCCGAGGCACTCGCAGAACCCCGAAATTCCCGAATGAAGGAAAACAAAAACATGCGTAAGTCCCTTACCGCCGCTGCCGTCATCGCAGCGCTGGGCGCCGTCTCCGCCGCCCAGGCCGCCGATGTCAAGATCTCCGGCGTTATCGACAACTACATCGAAGCCTATTCGAACGGCGACGGCACTCAGGCCCGCCTGTCGAGCGGCGGTGCCGGCGGCTCCCGCCTCACGCTTGAGGGCACCGAGGATCTCGGCGACGGTCTCGCCGCCTTCTTCAAGCTCGAGATGGGCATGCTCACCGACTACGGCGCCTCCTCCCCGGACAACTCCACGCAGTCGAGCTACCTCTTCCATCACGAGGCCACCATGGGTCTCAAGAGCAACACTCTGGGCTCGCTCTCCTTCGGCCGCCAGTACACCCCGACCTTCATCGCACTCGCCTCGATGGATCCCGCGGGCCTCGCGCTCGGCTCGGCGATGGGCACCTTCTCCCAGCCGATCGACCGCGGCGTGAACGGCGGAAACGCCACTGACAACGGCACGCGCCGTGACAACTCCGTGGTCTGGAAGTCCCCGAAGATGGGCAACTTCCTCGTGCACGCCATGGCCGCGCTCGGCGAGGACGCCCGTGACGACGGCTCGGCCTCGAGCACCCGCCGCAACTACTACGGCGCGAGCGTGCGCTACGTCGACGGCCCCGTGAACGTGGTCGTGGCCGGCGCCGCGCTCAAGTCCCGCTTCCACCTCGGCACCGAGGGTCAGCAGTACGGCGGCTGGGACTTCCTATCCTCGATCGGCGCCACCTATGACCTCGGCTGGATCAAGCCCGCCATCATGGTGAATTTCCGCAAGGGCGACGACTTCCGCTCCTCCAACGTCTACAACGCGGCCGGCACCCGCACGAAGCTCGGCTCCGATACGATCCTCGCCGCGCAGGCGGGCTTCTCCGCCCCGGTTCCGGGCGGCAAGATCGCCGTGACAGTGGGCTACGCGCACAACCGCACGCTTGACGAGGCCGACGCCTGGAGCGCCGGCATGCGCTACGACTATCCGCTCAGCAAGCGCACCTTCCTCTACTGCGGTGCGATCGGCGTCTGGAACGAGGACAACGCCGACTACAGCCTCTCGGGCGGCGGCGGCTCCTCGGCCGGTCCGGACACCGTCGTGGGCAAGAACGCCTCGACGTTCTTCGCCGGCGTTCATCACAGTTTCTGATCTGATCGTCGTTAACGCTGCCGAAGGCCGGGGGGCTGACGCAGCGGATGACAGATCAGTTTTCTGGGCGGGCAGGCTCCAATCTGGAAGGGGCTTCCCGCCCTTTTTTCACACCCTGAGGACGAGACGGGCGAGGAACTCCGCGGCGGTCTTCATCATGCCGAGCCCGGAAAGGATGAAGGCGACGGCCCCGAATAGGATCTCGACCACCTGAAGGAAAAGCTTCATGGTCGCGTACGCCGCCTCGGCCGTGAGGGCGGTGAAGTGCTTGATGTCCCGCACGAGCGCCCTGGCGGGCACGCGCTCGAGCTTTGCGACGGCGTCGCCGCCGTACCTCGCCGCGGCGCGGACCTCCGCGGCTCCGCGCTTCTCGGTCATGCGGACCACGTCCTTGCCGCCCCAGCGCAGCATCGCCCGGCCCGAGTCGCCGTATTTCTCGGCCGCGCGCACGACGCGCGGGATCTCGGCGAGGGTCTCGCTCTTCGCGAGCACCTCCATCGTCGCCGCAAGGCCCTGCTTCTCGCCGTACTTGACGAGATCAGCGACGGGGGCGAGTTTATCCATGCCCTTCGTGCCGCCGCGCACCGCGAGCAGGATCTCCTTCTCGAGACGCGGCGGGATCTTGTTGGCGCGCTTCGCGGCCTTGAGCACCGCGATGCCGGTCTTCCCCGCGCCGCCCGCAGGCGCCTGGGGGCCGATCGAGACGGCGGTGAGCGCGACGCCGAGCGCGGAGAGCGACGTGATGAAGGGATCGACCTCCTCGCCCTGCGTCCAGTGCCAGCCCTCGCGGACGAGGTCGCGGATGTCGCCCACGACAAGGAGGCTCGAGAGGGCGCCGGCCGCCTGGCCGTAGTCCTCGACGCTCTCGTCCAGGAGAAAGCCCTTCGTCACCTCGGTGGCCTGATACGAGATGTCCGAGCGCTTCTCGCGCGCCGCCTGCTCCACGGCCTGCACGGCCGCGTGTTCCTGCGGATCCTCGTCCGCTCCGGGCAGCGACAGCCAGAAGGACGAGTACTCCTCGGCCTCCCGGTATTTGCCGCTGTTGTAGAGCTCTGTCGCGTGCTCGACAGGATCGGTGACGACCACGTCAGCGAGGTAGCCGACGCGATCAAAGACGATCCAGTTGATGGCGGCGGCGCCCCCGACGAGCGTGAGCGCCATGGTGGCAAGAGTCAGACGAACGCCCATTGACGTAGCGAAAATTCCTCGGCTTCTCAAGGGGAAAGGGAAACGGCTGGGTTCACTTTCATTGTAGGGACGCCGGCCCCGCGCGCGAGGCTCCCGGAAACCGAAAATTTTTCAGTTTTTCCCGTTTTGCATCGTTCTGCAACAGAGCGCCCCGGAGACACGAACGGCTCCATAGAGGAGCCGCACGTGAAGCGTATGTTCAGACCTGGTCAGCCGAGGTGCTCGACCGCGCGGACCATGAGGTCCCAGAAACGGTCGACGTCGATCCTGAGTGCGACGAAGGTGTTGCAGCCCTCCGGGGCGGGACCGCGCAGGTCCGCCACTGTCATGCCGTAGGTGAGCGTGCCGTGGGTTTCCACGGATATGGGAGCGGCGCGCACTTCGAGGAGCGTCGGATCAAGCACGTACGCGACCGCGCAGGGATCGTGCAGCGGGGGCGAGTCAAAGCCCCTCCAGACGCGGTAGTTCTCGGCGAACATCTCGAGAATCTGCCACAGGCACTTCGACGAGGGGTTGCCGACCGCGCGGATGCGCTCGCGCACTTCCTCGCTCGCGCGGGCCTGGTAGGTGAGGTCAAGTCCCACCATCGTCACCTTCCAGGACTCGCTGAAGACGATCTGCGCGGCCTCGGGGTCGTTCTCGATGTTGAACTCCGCGCAGGGCGTGGCGTTCCCCTCGCGCCAGGCGCCGCCCATGAGGACGACCTCCCTGACGCGGGAGACGATCCGGGGCTCGAGCCTCGCGGCGATCGCGATGTTGGTGAGCGGTCCCGTCGGAACGAGCGTCACCGTGCCCTCGGGCTCGCGCATGATGATGTCGACGATCACCTGGGCGGCCGGACGGGGATCGAGCGGCAGCGTCGCCTCGGGGAGGTCAACGCCGTCTAGACCCGTCTCGCCGTGGATCTGGGAGGCAACGGCGACGGCCGGGCGCAGCAAGGGCCTCACCGCGCCGCGGGCGACGGGGATGTCCTTCAGGCCCGCCATGCGCGCGATGCGCAGCGCATTGTTCGTGACCTTGCCGATCGTCTGGTTGCCCGCGACCGTCGTGATCGCGAGCACCTCGAGGCCGGGCGAGCCCGCGGCGAGCATGATCGCCGCCGCGTCGTCGTAGCCCGGGTCGCAGTCGAGGATGATTTTCCTCGGAGCCGTTTCGGTCATGATCCTGCTCTCTGCCGCGGGAGGAATCAGAGCCTCGCGAGCGCGGCGTCCACCTCGACCCACTTCGGGATCGACTGGGCGGCGCCGGCGCGCGTGACCGAGATCGCGGCGGCCATCTGCGCGAAGCGGATGCCCGTGAGGAGCTTCTCATAGATGCGGTCAAGCGGCACTTCCTCGTCCTCGGCCTCCCAGGCCTCGATGAGCGCACGGACCGCGAAGCCCGTGAAGGTGTCGCCCGCGCCCGTCGTGTCGACCGCGTGCACCTTGAAGGCCGGGATGACGACCGGAATGCAGCCGGGATAGCGCACCGCGCAGCCGCGGCTGCCGAGCGTGACGAGAAGCGCCGTGTTGGGGTAGCGGCTGCCGAGCTCGGCGATGAGCTCGAGGTACTGATCGTCCGTGCGGTCGCGCTTGCTGAGGTCGAGGATGCCCTCGAGCTCCGTCTCGTTCATGATGACGGCGGCGAGGTCGTCCAGGGGCTGGAGCGGCACCGAGCTGTCATAGGGCGAGGGATTGAAGATGATGCGCAGATTCCGCTCGAGGCCGTAGCGGATCGTGTCCTTCACGCCGTTCGTCTCGTTCTGGATGAGCAGCGCCTCGCCGCG
The DNA here is from genome assembly GCF_030539355.1 of Sutterella sp. Classification (GTDB taxonomy): domain Bacteria; phylum Pseudomonadota; class Gammaproteobacteria; order Burkholderiales; family Burkholderiaceae_F; genus Sutterella. The sequence continues at coordinate 472 of NZ_JAUNSF010000076.1, read as the reverse complement.
GTTGAGCGTGCGGATCGCCTCGCGGATGAAGTCCTTCGTGAGGCGCACGTTCGTGCCGGGATAGTAGAGGATCGAGTTCTCGCCCTCGGGCGAGATCTGGATGAAGCAGTGGCCGGAGGCCTCGGCGTCATCGACCTCGACGCGGTTCACGTCCACGCCTTCCTTGCGGAGGAACTCCTTCAGGAACTCGCCGTCGGTGCCGATGCGGCCGGCGTGGAGCACCTCAAGGCCCGCGCGGGCGAGCGCGACGCTCTGGTTGAGGCCCTTGCCGCCGACGTGGCGGGCGCGGCGGTAGGCCGCAAGGGTTTCGCCGCCGCGCACGAAGTGCGGCACCTGGTAGACGTTGTCAATGTTGAGCGAGCCGATGTTGAGCACGCGGGCCATGTTGAACCTCGGAAAAAACTGCGGGGAGTGGTTAAACCTGCAGATCTTAAGCCCTCTTGATGACAATTTGAAGACTTCGATTCGTGTT
>NZ_JAUNSF010000075.1 GCF_030539355.1 Sutterella sp. | reverse complement strand
TGATGAGGTTCAGGAGGTTCCCGAGGCCGCCGGGGCAGCCGAGGCAAACGACGCAGCCCGCCCCGGCGGATTCCCGGCATGGCTCGCCGACCCCGGCGGCTCCGACCCGGACCCGCTCACGCTCATCGCCGATCCGCGGAGCGGGGCCGTCCTCAGGGCGTTCGTGCGCCGCACGTCGCTCGCCCGGGAGCGCCTCGCCGCGTCGGGCCGCGGGGCCGCCGACGCCGACGGGATGCGGTTCGTGAGCCGCACGATTGCGCTGGCCGAGTCGGGATGCTTCCCGAACCCAGCCGGCCTTGTCCGGCTCGGCCGCATTCTCGGCCTGCGCCCGTCCTTCCTCCTCTGGGGGCCTGCCGCTGCGGCGGCGGCCGGCGGGGACGCTTTGCCAGAGGACATCGCCACTGCCTGGCGGCTGAGGGTGCTTCTCGCCGACGCGGGACTCAACCGCAGCGCGCTGCAGCGTCCCGGCGTCACGTACCAGGACATCCTGCACTGGCTCGCGGGAGGAAGGATTCCGCCCGCGAAAGCGCGCCTCATCGCAGAGGTGCTCAAGACCACGCCCGGATACCTCGTGAACGGCATTCCCGGCGAGGCGGCCGAGGATCCCGTGACAAATCGCAGCGAAACGTTCTCGCCGAGGATCGTCCCCGACGCCGTGCACCGCGCGGGTCTGCTCCTTGAGGAGCGGGGCCTGACGCCCGGGGACGTTGACGCGCGGCTCGGGCTCCTCCCCGGCCTCTGCGCGCTATGGCTCAAAGGTGTCCTCCGGCCGTCGGGCAGGCGGATCGGTGAGCTCGCGGAGCTCCTCGGCACAACCCGCGGACAGCTGCTTGACGGCCGCGCGGAGAACACCCCGGCGACCAAGCGGCGGAGGCTCCGGGGACCCGGCGCCACGCTCCCCGAACGACAGGCGGCCGCGGCGGCGCTCAGGGAGCTCATGAAGGTGAGGGGCTTCTCCGCCCCGGCGCTCGCCCGCAGGCTTGCGCTGCCGCGCAGGCTCGTCGAGAGCTGGCTGCGGGCGAGGAAGCCCGTTGACCCCGGCTGCGCCGCCGCGCTCGCGGAGGCGCTCGACGTCACGCCAGAGGAACTCGTGGGCCGCGGGATCATCGCGGCTCTCCCCGATGCCGCGCGACGGCCGGAAGCGTCCCCCGTGGAGCCCGCCCTCGAAAAGAAGATGAGGGCCGTCCTCGCGCGCTCCGCCGACAGGCTTCTCGAGCTCGCGGCCGAGCGCAGCGTCCCCGTGACGAGCCTCTCGCATTCGCTCGGCATACCCTACGCGACCATCCTCGCCTGGGTAAGGCGCACGGCGCTTCCCGACACGGCCACGATCGCGAAGGCCGCGGCCCGCTTCGGCGTCTCCGTCACGCGGCTCCTCGGCGACGAGACGGACCCGTCGGTCATCGCCCGGCTCCAGAGCCGCCCGGCCCCGGGGACCAGGGTCACTCGCAGGCGCATCCGCGCCGCGTCCCCGGACACGGGGAGGGACGCTCTGCGCCGCGCTTTCGCCGCGAACTTCGAGGCGCTCCTTGCCGCGTCCCCGCTCTCCGCGGACGGACTCGCGGAGCTTCTCGAAATCCGCCCGGGAAGGATCCGGGAGTGGCTCGGCGGGAAGTCCGTGCCGCGTGCTGCGCAGCTCCGCCGCCTCGCCGACGCGCTCGACACGACGCCCGCGGCGCTCCTCGATGAGGGAGAAACCGCCGGAGAGGCGGGCGCGTCCCCGGACACCGCAGGGAAGTTCGAGGCGGCCGCGTTCCGGAGGCGCGTCGACGCGAGGCTCCTCGACCTCGGGCTCACGAGGACTGAGCTGAGCCGGCGCCTCGGGCACCCGGCGACGTGGCTCACCGACCTTATGAGAAGCCCGGTCGTGCACCGCGGGGCGGACGTCACCGCCGTTGCGGATGCCCTCAGGACGTCGCCTGACTGGCTCCTCCTCGGCCGCGGCGACGCCGTGCGGGCTCCCGCCGAGGCGCCCGCCGGCGTTCCTCACGGGGAGCACGGGGAGCACGAGAGCCCAGGGCCGGGCGGAAAGGAAAGGGCGGCGATCAACCCGCATGCTGTCGCCGCGCGCTTGAGAAACCTTCTCAAGGAACACGGGCTCGACGCGGCGGGGCTCTCTCGCGACCTCGGCATCAACTACTACACGGTGCGCAGCTGGCTGCTGGCCGTGAGCATCCCCTCGCGCGGGAATCTCATCGCCGTCGCGAACTTCCTGCAGGTCACGCCGGCCCGGATCCTCCACGGCGACGAGAGCGGCGGCGAGCGTACGGACGACGCGCCCGCCGGGCCGCTTCTCGAGGGGATCGAGGACGCCCCCGAGCGCAGACTCATCGGCGGGAGCAGCGGGGAAGTCGCCCCCGGCACCTTCGCCGCCCGGCTCGGTCTCGAGCTCGAGCGCTTCCGCGTCTCGCCCGCGGAGGTCGCCCGCGCAATCGGCGTCAGGGACGACCGGGTCCGCAGCTGGCTGCAGGACTCGCTTCTGCCCGCCGAGGAGGAGCTCGCCGCGCTCGAGACCTGGCTCCGCCTCCCCGCCGGCTCGCTGATGCCGGGCGGCGCGGACGAGGAAGACTCCTCCCCCGTGTCCGCCGCCCCGGTCATCCGGGCCATGCCGATGCTCCTCGCCGACGTGAACGCGCCCGAGGCCGATCCCCAGGCCGTCGCGGACCGGCTCATGAAGCTCCTCGCCGTGAACGGCCAGACCTCGGGCGACCTCGTGCGATGCCTGCAGTTCTCGCCCGCGACGGTGCGCCGGTGGGTCACGGGCGAAAAGGTGCCCTGGGCGGCGAACATCCGCATCCTCGCCCGTTTCTTTGATGTCGAGCCGACCTGGATCACCGGGGGCGGTGACGAAGCGGCCGACCCCCGGCCGTCCCCCTCGGCCATGGCCGCCGCCGCACGTCTGACGGCGGGGACTTCCTCTGGCAGCGACCTCCTCGGCATGGAGCGCGCCGACACGCCTGAGAAGCAGGCGGCGGTGCTGGCCTTCGGGAAGAGGCTTGATCACGCCATGAGGGCGGCCGGCCTCACCGACCGGCAGGCCGCCAAAAAGCTCGGCGTCTCCCCGGAGACGGTCGGGCACCTGAGGAACGGCCGCGGCGTCCCGTCGCTGAGGCACCTCGCCGAGCTCGCCCAATTGGTGAACCTCACGCCCGACGAACTCTGGCACGGCACGGGCAAGGATGCCCCGGCGCGGTGGACGCCCTGGACCGACACGCTCGGCGAGGTCGACCCGGTGCCGGTCTTCCGGGTGGTGCTGCGCAGACTCATCGCCGGGAGCGGGCTCAGCCTCGGCGAGATCGCCCTCAGCCTCGGTCTCGAGGGCGTCGATGTGGTGAAGGGCTGGCTCTCCGGACGGGGCCTCCCCGACAGGGACATGCTCGCAGCGATTTCGAACCTGCTTGAGACCGATCCCTCGGTGCTGGAGAAAGCGCTCGAGCAGCAGACCGTCGGGTACGGCACGGTCGTGACCTTCGCCGACCGGTTCATCGCGCTCGTCGAGGCCGAGGGAATCAGCTACACGGAGCTCGCCCGCCGCCTCGAGATCCCGCCGCAGACCCTTGCCGAATGGCGCCGCGGCAAGAGCGTGCCGAGGCGATGGAAGCTCGAGACCCTCGCGGAGTACTTCGGCGTCACGCCGGAGCATCTGATCGAGGGAGAGCCTTGCTGGCGCAGGCGGCCTTTCTGACGGGGGAGGGCCTGCAGGGAGGGTGCAGGTGCGGCAGGCTTCGATCAGTTCGCCGGGGCGGACGGCGTTCCCTCAGGACCGGATCACGGAGCGAGCCCCGGGTCGGAATGGATCCGACCTCGGGCCTTCCGGATGACCGGCCGGGGAGGGAGCTCCTTGAGGAAGCATTGATTCCGCTCTCGGGGCACCGTGGATTTCCACGGTTTCAGGCTTTCTCGATCTGCGCGGCTTCCTCGCGCTCCCACCGGGCGATCTGGCCGCGGAGACGGTCGATCATCTCCGGGTCGGGCTCGTCCTTTGACGCTTCGTTCTCAAGGTCGCCTCGCGTGAGCTCGAGCACTTCGGCGCGGCACTGCGCCCAGTACTGTTCGCCCCAGGCCTCAGGGTCGTCGCCCGTGACCTCGATCTCCGAGGCGTACTCCCACGGCATGCACCACGGGGTGTCGGACTCGACATCGTTCATGGAGCCGCCCGCGCATTCCCAGCCTTCGACAAAGGCCTCGCGCTGTTCGTCGGTGAGATCCGAGGGATCAATCTTCGTTTTCATGGTCTTTTCCTTTTGCGCTGTGAGAGTGTGCTGAAGCCGGCCCGGGCCGCCGAGAGCCTTCGCCGTCCCGGTCTGTCCGGGGGTGAGGCGGAAGCGGGCTTCCTGCCGGCCCGTCGGCTTTCTGCCCGCGCCCGGGCGGGCGCCGCCGTGAGTTTTGGTCATCTCAGACTCCTTGAAAGTGGTTTCCTGTTCAGCTTGAATGTCGCGCCTGCTTTTCAAACTTGAAAAGAGCGCGGAACAATCAAGCTGTGACGGGGATCAAACTGGTGATTCGAAGACAGTCATCCTGAGGCTCCCATTGCGGCCTGCAGAGCCGTCCGGATGCGCGATTCCTCTCCGCTCGCGGTCGTGGCGAGGCGAAGAGGCCTGAGGCCGATCCTCGATAGGACCTTGTCCTTCATTGCGTCGCGCACGGCCTGGCGGGTGCCCTCGGCGTGATACGTCACACCGTCGACTTCGATCAGGAGCACCGGCCGGTGGCTGATCCGGTTGAAGATGACGAAGTCCACGTGCGACCACGGATGGCGGCAGTAGGCGGTTTCCTCTTCCGTCATGGCGAGCGTCTCTGGCATCAGCCGCGAGAGCGGGTAGTGCGGAATCACCGCGAGCCTCTCGAACGACTTGTCGGAGCGGAGGATGTTGTGAATGAGGGCGTTCACGAGATTCTCGGAGTCGAACTCCGAGATGCGGTCGTGGGCTCGCAGGCGAACAGGTCTTCTCGCGATGCTTCGCGAGTGAGCGCAGAAAGGGAGCCCTGAAGCCTCGCGGCATCAGGAGTCGGGCTTGAATTGCTCACGAACCTTCCGTCGCTTGGATTTGTGATTAGTGGATCGGCCCGCGGGCGGCCGTCTTTGTGGCGAACGGAGAAGGCTCTGACGAAGGTCCCGTTAGAATCATCACTGATCCAACCGGACCGTGAAGCTATAGTAACACAATTCCACAATTGTGCAAATGGCAGGGTCGATTTTTCAAAGGTATCCCTATGAGCGAGACTCCTCCCAACCCGCCTTCGGACGGTGCCCAGCGGCGAAAGGGCCGACCGCCTGTGTACCCACAGGGGCGCAAGCAGATCACCATGACTTTCCCAACTGATGTGGCTGCAAGGCTGCGGGTGCTTGGGAACTCGGCGTTCGTGCGGGAGGCGGTGACGGCACTCCCGGCGACGGATGAGAACCGAGACGAGCGTCCGCATCTGGTCGCTTTCAGGCTGACGCATGAAGAGTTCGAGAGGCTTGAGGCGAAAGGTGGAGTTGAATGGATTAAGAAACTATTGATTTAATAATTAATTACATAAAAATGGCGCGGAGTTGCTCCGCGCCATTGAAGTGAAATAATTATTATTATTTAAAATAAATATTATAGAAAGATTTAATCCATAAGAGCCTTCATGAAAATACCGGGATCTCCAGCTGCAGTGAGGTAGAGCTGTTCAACGGCTCTGGAGGCGCTCACATAGAAGAGAGCACGCTCCCTTGCCTCAAGCGTAAGGGCGTGAAGCTGATCTTCATCGGACTCGCCGTCCTCGGAGAGGAGCGGGAAGTTTCCTTCCTGCATGCCGGAGATGAAGACCACCTTGAACTCCAGGCCCTTGACGCGGTGCATCGTGGCGATGCGCACGCCGGGCTGGTCCGGGTCGTCGGCACGATTGCGGCTGATGCGGGCCGTGCGGATGCCGAGACCGAGGAGAGCGCGCTCCAAGTCATCGAGCTCCCGGTTGCGTCGGCAGACGATGCAGATGTCGGGGAACCGACAGCCCTTGCGGTCAGGGGAGGAAGTCGTGAGGGCGCGGATCTGATCCGCGATCCAGAGGACCTCGGCGTTCGAGGAGCTGAAGGCCTTGCAGACGGGCTTCGCACCGTGCATGAGCGACGTGTAGCCGGTCCTCTCCTCAGCGCCGCCTTCCATGTCGTCCACGCTCCGGCCTTCCCAGACGGTGTCGGCCGCGCGGCGGATCTCGTCGGTCGTGCGGTAGTTGAGCCTCAGCTTCTTCGAGCGGCCGCGGATAGCGATGCCGCAGTTCGAGAAGACGACGGGTTCGCCGTAGATCCTCTGGTGCGTGTCGCCCGCGAGGAAGAGGTCGCCCTGTGGAAGCTTCTCATCGGTGCCGCGGTCCGGGGTGAGGGCGCGCAAGAGCCGGAGCATTGAGGGCGAGAAGTCCTGGATCTCGTCGGCGATCACCGCGCGGTAGAGCCCCTGCGGGTATTCCTTCGTGAGGATGTCGATCGCCGTGTAGGTCGCGTCCTCGGCCATCATGAATCCGGCGAGCGAGAGCTGCAGGCGCATTTCCTCGAAGACCGGCCAGAGAGTCTTGCGCTCGGCGCGCGAGAGGGGACGACCGCGGCCCGTGCGGGGGACGAAGAGGTAGCCGCGCAGCGTCGTGACGTTCTGCTCGAGCACGATGCGCTCCCACTCCTCGCGGAGGAAGGACTCGGGCCAGAGCCGGCGATCAGTAACCTTCGTGAGTGCCTGAGACCACGCCCAGCGGTAGGCGGGATCGTTGGAGCCGGGGTAGATGATGCGATCCGTGACGCCGTTGCGCCTCAGAAACGCGCCGATCCAACCGTCGATGTTCTTTACCTCGATGCACTTCATCTCCGGCCCCGAGCATAGGCTTGAGAGCTGGTAGGCGAGGTCGATCGAGAGGTTCTTCGTGAAGGTCGTGAAGAGAAGCTTCTCACCCGGTTTCCAGTCGGGAAGCTCCACGAGATATTTCGCGCGGTGCATCGCCACGACTGTCTTGCCGGTGCCGGCGCCGCCCGTGACGCGCACGGGGCCCTTCCAGTCCGTCTCGACGATCTTCTTCTGCGAGGGATGCAGGTAGACGCGCCAGAGATCAAGGGGCTTCTCGAGAATCTCCTTGAGTTCGGTCTCGGACTCGATGATGTGGAAGGTGTCCGAGGGCAGGGTGCCCATCGGGCTGTCGGGGTTCGCGGGCTTGAAGGCCGAGGATTCGCGGTAGCTTGCAAGCAGGCTCGCCCAGGCCTCGCCCTGTGCGCGGCAGGTGAGGATCTCGTAAACGCTCTGGGGAAGTGCGTTCTGCGCCCGGGTGAGCTCCTCCTCGGTTCGGATCGAGCGTACGAGCTCAAATCGTTCTGCCGGCGTGCCGATCTCAAGTAGGTCCGCTTCGGAAATGTCGGCGAAGAGGGGTGTCTTTTCCTCGGCGGACGGCGTCCCGGTGCCAGGCTGCGGCTCGGCGACGCCGTAGATCTGCAGCTGACCCGTCGTGGGGTTTACTTCGCATCTGTGGGTTGCGGCCCACTCCGTGACCGTCGCCTCCGGGCCGACCTGCAGCGCCAGATAAAAATCGTCCGCCATGCGCAGCAGGACGTGGAGTCCGCCCTTCAGCACCGCGACCTTGTAGGCCGAGGCGCCGGGAAAATCTCGGACGTCCACTTTTACACCAAAGCCGCAGCGGGTGAAAAAGCGCGCCCATTCTGCGCAGGCAGCCGAGGTGAGGCCGCCCACCTGCAGCAGGGAGTCTTTCGTGAGACAGATGCGGCTTTTAAAGATCTTCTTCATGAGAGGCTCCTGTCATTGTTGTTCTCTTCTTCGTTTGCGTCCCGGATCACCCGCGCGACGCGATCGGCGGCTTCCTCTGCGCCGCTCTCAATTTCCTCGGGTGTAATGACGAGCACCTGCATGCCCTTCGGAACATCAAAGCCCTCAAGGGCGACACCGAACTTCAGTCCGGGCCACCAGAGCTCCGCCACGCCGGCGACACGCCCGCTCGCGGGATCGACGAGGTCAATGCCCGCCTCCGGCACAGGGAGCCCGCGGGCTGCAAGCGCAGCGACGAGCGGGATGTATTCGTCAAGCATGAGGTCGCGCACCTCGGCCCAGGCGCCTGCATCGTCGTCGCCGGTGATCTCGGGCGAAGCGCACACACCGGGTGCAGAATCCTTCTCGCCGGATTCTTCCGGCGGGAGTGCTGTCGGACAGCCATCTGCCATCGCAGAGGGCGTCAAGAAGAGATTCTCGATGCCGGAATCCTCGGACTCGGGCAGGAGCATCAGCTCATCGCCGAACTGCAGCACATTGGCCGTTGCCCAGAACCGCCGCAGCATGCCGGCGAGCTTGCTGTGAGCATCCTCGGTCGCATGACGGGCGACATAGGCCGCGTCGATCATCAGCGCGGCGCGCCACGGAGCGGAGAGGCTCAGCGCCCTGCGCTCCGCACCCGGGCCGCGGCCGGCAAAGAGACGGCGCTGCGAGGCCGCGCCTGACTCGAGCCAGGCGCCGAGTCCTTCGGGCACACGGACCGGCACGGGCTTCGGTGTTCCTCTGGCGAAAAGATCCGCGAAACGCATCAGCATGCCGAGCGAGCGGAAGCTTTCCTCCGCGGCCTCGGGGTTGGAGAGCCAGAGCATCAGACGCTCGAAGCTCGAGCGGTCGTCGCCGACGGTCTTGATGAGTTCCTCGAAGGAGGAAAGGGTCTTCTTCGTCTTCTCTGCCTCGGCATCACGCCAGCGCACCCAGTTCGTCGCCGCAGGGCCGGTTCTGAGCACCGGCTCGCCGATCACAACCGCGGGCTCGGCGCTGCTCATCGGCACGGCACCGCTCTGGGCCGTCGGCGCCTCATGCGGCAGATCGTCCCAGTGGATCGTCCAGACCCTGCGGCCGCCGTCGATGATGCTCTGGCGCTTCTGAATGTCGGTGGCGACGATTCCCGCGTGGAACCGCCAGCCGTCCGTGAAGACCGCCATTTCCTTCGAGAGACTGCGTTCAGACTCGTGGAAGGGGCGGAAGATGAAGTCCGGTCTCGACGGATCGTTGCCATCCATGGTCGCCTGCAGTTCCATCGCCCAGGTTCTGCCTGATTTCATTTCCAGTACGAAGACGCCGCGGCTCGTGTGCATGGCGAGACGGGCGAGGCGCTTGACGTGACTGTCGGCCGCGACCGCCCGGATGAAGTCGTTCTCGAGCGCGCTTTCGCCGAGCCCTTCGCCGGCGTTCTCCTCAAGGAAGCCGGGCCTCAGAGTGCCCGATCTCGAGAGAATGCCGTTAAGGAGCGCGAGCGCGCAGGTGCGTGAAATGAGCGAACGGTTCCCTGCGTCCTCGGCGGAGTAGACGCACCGATAGCAGCCGTCGGCGAGTTTGTCCTCGACGCACTGGCAGTTGGCGAGGGCGTCGCGGGCGATGCTCAGCACCTCCATGAAGTTCGACTCGTTTTCGAGAAGTTCCTTGAGGTACCCCGTACCGCCCGGCACCGTGTCATAGAGCACGATGCAGGTGTCGGTCGCGTCGCTTCCCTTGAGGGGCGACGAGACGATGGTGCTCTTCAAGTGCGAGACCGCCCCTCGGTAGTAGCGCCTCAGGCCGAGCCTGAGCGCCGCGAGCGCGGAGGCGTTCACTTGTGCGGACGACCAGCGGCCGGCGCAGAGGCTCGCAGGCAGTCGGATCCTGAGCGCCTCGGTCGAGTAGACGCGCATGAGGAGCAGCCCCTTGAGCCACTTGACCGCGTCATCGCTCTTCTTGCGGTACTCGCAGTCGTAGTCATGCTGTCTGCGGCCTTCCTTCTCCTTGCCGGCGCGCTTCTTCACGCGCCCGCAGCCTGCGCAGATCGTGAAGCCGGGAGCGGAGATGTGCTCTCCGGCGGCATCAACGAACTCCGTGTCCTCGGCCGAGGCGGCGCCGAAGTTGATGTCGCGCAGCGTGACCGTCGGGATGTACTCGAAGCCGAAGCCGTCGGCGTGCTCGAGGATGTAGCCCTTCTGCACGCTCCCCGGCTCGATGTCGACGAAGAGTCGGCGGCGGGGCACGAATGACTCGCGGTCCTCATGCAGGTCGGCGATGCGGTCCCGGCGTACGTCGGCCCAGGCGTGGACAGTGCGCAGACTCAGAACCTGACGGACCTGGGAGCGCTCTTGCCAGGCGGGCGACCCGCAGCGCGGGCACGCGGAGCTTCTGGTCTCGGGCGTCTCGGGGCGGGCGTACTGGCACTTCGGGCAGAAGCGCCAGGACTGCGCGCCCTTGTCGTCAAGCTGCACCTGATCGATGTGCATCGCGTACTGCGAGGCATAGAAGGTGTTCTCGGGCACGGCTTCCGTGAGACCCGTTGACGCCGACCGATGGAAGGTGAGGCGCTTGTAGACGCCCTGGCTGCGTTTTTTGTCGCGTGCGGCGGGCTCGTCGCCGGTCTCGGACGGGAGATCCTTGTCCCGCCCGCGCAGCGTGAAGACGAGACTCTCGATCCGGATGCCTTCCTCGGGGAAGGCATAGTTCGGCAGCAGTCCCTCGTCGGTGAGAAGCTCAAGCGTCTGTTTCTTGTCAAACTGATCCTCAAGCACCTTCTTGAGCGAGGCGATGAGGCCCTTGAGCTCCTCCTCGTCCTTCTGCTGCTCCTCGTCAAGCCCGTCCTTGCTCTTCGGTCTCGCGCCCTCGTAAAGCTTGATCTTGTCGCTGATCTCCTGTCGGCGTCGCCGGATCGATTCAATGCGATCCCTGAGGCGCATCGCCATGGAGGGAGTGCCGGAGGAAGCGCTGCCCTCAATGAAGACGAGGAGGCGATGGCGCTCGGCTTCTGTGAAAAAAGTCCCCGACGGGTCGAAGAGATCGACGAAGTCCTTGAAGAGAGTCGCCGAATTGGTGTTCGTGAAGTCAATGAACCCCTCGGGGAAGGCGTCCGGCGGCACGTTCTTCGGAGCGATCGGGTCAAGGAGCGAGACAGAGTTCGCGAGCAGCGCCCCGACGGTCTTCGGAATATGGGCAGTCGGCACCTCGGTCATCCAGCGGGTGACCGCGAATGCAAGCAGCTGGCGTTCAAGCACGGCCATGGCGTGAAGGAACACGCCCGGAGGCTCAACGGCGCCCGAGAGCATCTTGACCGGGTCCGCCCAGAAATACTGACCATGCTGGTTGGTGCCGCAGAGCGTCATCGCAAGCGCGTTGCCGTCGCGGCGGCCTGCGCGGCCGATGCGCTGCAGGTAGTTCGACGGGGTGCGCGGCGGGTTGAAGAGGAGCACCGAGGAGAGGTCGCCGATGTCGATGCCCATCTCAAGCGTCGTGGTCGCCGAGAGCAGGTTCACGTTCCAGGGTTCGCTGCCATTGGTGAAGCTCTTCTCGATGCTCTTTCTTTGGTTGTCGTCGATCGTGGCCGTGTGCTCGCGCGCGACCGCACGCATGGGTTCGCCGACGTAGAGACCCGGGTCCGGAGGGAGCATCTCCACCCGGTGTGCATTGTTGCTGCAGTTCCTCGAGAGGCAGGGCATCGCAGTCCAGAGCGGCCCGTCCTCAGGGGCAACCGTGTGCCAGCAGCCGCATTCCGTGCAGACCGCACGCGCGAGCGTGCGCTTCACCTTCCAGCTGCTCGGATTGAGGAGGTAGGAATAGGCGGCGTGCCCCGACTCCGTGCTGATCGGGAATCGCTTCATGCCCTGCGACGCGATCAGCGCGTCAAAGAGATGGTTGTAGACCTCCTCGACGAAGGCCGGTTCACCCGTGCCGATCTGATTGTCGAGCGTCGCCTGCAGCCAGTCGACGTACCAGGTCCTCCCGCGGGCGGAGCCCGGGAGAACGGTGTCAAAGAAGCCTTCGCGGTCGGCATGGGGCCGGCGGAAAGTGAGCGGCGCGGGCGGGCGCCAGCGCTTGGTGTAGGCGGGCAGCTCCAGGCTTCGGTTCAGGTACTTGAAGGATTCGGCACTCTTCGCGAAGTTCACGAAGTCCTCGAGTCCCTTCTGACCGGTGAGATCGAAGGCACCGCGCTGGCGCTCGTGCTCGAGGAAGCCGGCGACGAACCGCTCGTACTTCTCCTGGGTCATCTGAGCGAAATGCTCCGGGCAGCGGTGGCTGACCCGGTCGGCGAAGTCCGCGGCGGCGATCCGGATCAGATCCGGGGCCGGGGCGAGCGCGCCGATGCCGGCGAGCTCCACCGTGCGGCCGCTGTGGCTCTGCAGGGTGAGTTCAACGAAGGCGTCCCACTTGAGGCGCGCCTGAACGTTGGCGAAGAGCTTGCCCCAGGCTGTAGCGACATCCCTGCCCTCGGACGTGACCGTCCTGACCTCGGGGATGAACCGGTAGCGGATTTCCTCGTTTCCCTCGGGATCCCTCGAGTCGAGGTTATTGGCATTGGCCTCGGCCTGTTCGGAGAAGTCAAGCCAGGCCTGACGCCAGAGCATGTCCGCCGGGATGAAGGTCGTGATGAATCTCGCGGCGGCGATGTCCGACGCCTTTTCACGGATGTTCGGGTTGTCATCCCGTCGGAGTTCATCGGACTTTCCCGTTCTGTCGACCCAGTGGTCGGAGAAGAACGTGAGGAACTCCGTGAGCGACATCTCGCTCCTTTCGTTCTCCCTCATGAAGCCGGCGATCGCCTGACGAACGACGTAGCGGCGGCTGCGGGCGTCAAGGAATCCTGCGCGGTACGCGGCGTCCTGCACTGAGTCGGAGAAGGCGATGAGCTTGTGGTCGTCGTTCGTGGAGCTTGAGTTGAGGTGCCCCGTGAGCGCCGCGGCGAGCGTGGTCGCGCGGGCGCCAAAGATGCGCAGCGTTCCGGATTCCCCGCAGTTGGGGCAGGCATCCGAGCGAATGGTCTTCACATCACCGTCAACGGTGGTCTTCGTGACGATCTCGGGCTTCTGAACGATGATGGGTTCATGAAAGCTGGGTTCGTCCTCACTGCCGTTGCCGCTGTGGCAGATCGGGCAGAAGGCGTATGCCTCTGACTCGTCCTTCGTGCGGACGTATCGGAATTCACCCGTGGACGGGCAGAAGTGATAGAGCGAAGCGGAGTTCTTCTCGCGGAGCGTCCGGAACTCCTCGCGCCTCACGGGATAAAAGAGCCCGATCGAGGGTGCCCGCCTGAACCAGGCCGTGTAGAGATCCGACGAGTTCTTCTCGAGGAACCCCTGGCGGATGTCGCCCATCCAGCCGGTCGCATTGCACGCGCTGCAGGAGACGAGCGGGAGCGCGATGCCGTCGCACGCGGCATCATGGTCGGCGGCGAGCACGAGACGGGGCTTCGCGGAGACGGTCGCGAGGAGGTTCCTCAGCTCTCGCGTCCAGCTCTGCACGCGGACGGTGAGGAAGGGCCTCACCCGGCCCTTGTCCATCACGCGAGCGGTGGAGACGAGGGCAATGAGGCTTCTCAGGAGCATCATCGTCTCGCTCGGTGTGAAATTCTCAAGCTCATGCGTCTCGCGGCGCCAGCGTGCGGCGAGTTCCCGGAGATCCAGGAGCGTCCTCTTCTCGGAGATAAGCCGGCGGAAGGCCTCGAGGTGGGGGAGCTTTTCCGCGAGCGCAAGGGCAGTTTCCGTGAGGCTGCGCTTCCAGACGCCGTCAGCCGGACTGAACCAGCAGTTAACGGCCGCCATCAGCCAGCGCTCGGCCGGAGCCGAGGCCTTGAGTTCGAAGAGCGTGCGCGCGGCCCAGACATCGGGCCAGTGGCCCGCAGGGCGGTAGTCGCCGAAGCTCTCCAGATATTCGTCTGCCGAGAGTCGATCCTCGGTGATCACGGCATCCTTGTCGGAGAAATCAGCTCCGAACACATCCTCGGCGTAGTCAATGAGACGCGGGAGCGCGTCGCCGTCGCCGAGGGTGGCGGAGGTGCCGATGCACGCGAGTGACTTGTCAAGCCCGATAAAGTCCCTCAGGCGCCGCACGAGGCAGGCAAGGTCCGTGCCCTGGGCGCCGTCGAAGGTATGAAGTTCGTCAACGACAAGATAGCGGAGGCTCCTAGGACTCGTCCCCTCCCAGAGGGCGCGGTCCTCGCGCCTCAGGAGCAGGTAGTCGAGCATCTTGTAGTTGGTGAGCAGGATGTCAGGCGGATACCTGCGCAGCGTCTCGCGGTCGTTGATGATCATCGAGCCGGTCATCTTGCGAGCCTTCTCCTTGACCTTGGCGCCCGTGTAGATGCCGGCGGTGAGCTGGATGTTGCTCTGCTTTTTGATGTCGTCAAGAAGCCGGGCGATGCGCTTAGCCTGGTCATCGGCGAGCGCGTTCATCGGGTAGATGAGAATCGCCTTGATGCCGGGAATGTCCTCCGCGCGCATCTGCAGCACCGCGTCGATGATCGGCAACAGGAAGCACTCGGTCTTGCCTGAACCCGTGCCGGTCGCGATGATCGTGGATCTAGCCTCCGGGTATTTAAGCCTCTTGAAGGCTGCCACCTGATGTGCGTAGGGCGAAAACTTCTCCTTGACCTCCGGATTCCGTTCGCAGAGCAGCTCAAGGAGATTCTCTATCCGGATGTCGCCCGCGCGGAAAGGACGGCGGATTTCCACCCACGGCCCCTGCAGGAAGTTCTCGCGATTCTCAAGGAAGTCGCGCACGACGGACTTTCCTCCTCTGGAGAAGCCGGGTGTGGAGATTGGGAACTCACGCTCGATGAAGGAGGTGAGGCCTTCCTCGATGTCACGTTCAACAAAACTCGGAAGCATCAGTTCTTCTCCTCGTCGTTCTTTTCGGAGGTCTCGACTGCGGCAGGCTCAGTCGGAGCCTCGTCCTTGTCCTCGCGGAAGCGCTCCTCAAAGGCGGCCCACGCACGGCGGTAGTCCGCCTCGCGATCCATCCTGAAGAAGGGAGCCTCGTAAGAGACCGTTGTCATCTGAGGCGTCTCGGACATCGTGTCATCCGGGAAGGTCTTCGTGACCTGTCCGGACTTCTTCTCGCGGACAGTGTCGAACCCGAGGCCCTTGTAGTCGCACGGCTTATCGTCCACGGCATACCGGATCCCGGCCTCCCAGTCCTTGGGGACAGCCTTGCGGGGCAGGCCGACGCCGACGAGGCCGCGGTTCGTCGTGAAGACTATGCGGCCCTTCTGGTCGTACCAGGTGTTCTGGTCGTAATCGCGCATGACTCGGAATCGCAGACGGTAGAGTGTCAGCAGTTCGTCGAGCGTCAGACCGATTGCCTGCGCCGTGAGCACGTCGATCTCTAGCAGCGCCTGTCGGCGGGCGAGATCGGAGCGGAGAGCGTTGGTGCGCTGCCACTCCTGAGTCAATCCGCTGAACCAGTCAGGATCAAGGCCCTCATGTTCCTGAGTCCATTTATCGTCGCAGTAGTCATCATAAAAGTGCTTCGACCAAAGATCTCCATACCATTTAGTAAGGCAATTCAGAGTCAGGATGCGCAGATGGGCCGCACTAGTACGAGTGCCGTAGTCAATAAGCGGAAGTCCTT